>NZ_JBIAQV010000006.1:0-323881 GCF_042889305.1 Streptomyces sp. NPDC002619
TGGGCCCCGCGGACGATTCCACACTCGTGACCGCCGCCCAACTGCGCGACGTCGTCGAGCGGTTGACACAGGCGGGGCACTGGCGGCCGGGCGATCCCGAGATCCTGATCGTCATGGACTCCGGCTACGACGTCGCCTACCTCTCCCACGCTCTGGCGGACCTGCCGGTCGTGCTGGTCGGGCGTCTGCGCTCGGACCGCGTCATGCTCCGCGACCCGGGCCCCGCACGCTCCGGGCCCAAGGGCGGCCGCCCGCGCCGACACGGCGGTGTCCTCACCTTCAGCAAGCCCGACAGCTGGCACCGGCCCGAGGTCACCACCCACACGGACACCACCCGCTACGGCACCGCTGAGGCGATGGCCTGGGACCGGATGCATCCCCGGCTCACCCACCGCGGCCCCTGGCTGGAACACGCGAAGGAAGAACTGCCCATCCTCCACGGCACGTTGGTGCGGCTCAAGGTCGAGCGCCTGCCGGGCGACCGCGACCCGAAGCCGGTCTGGCTGTGGTGCTCCGCCACCGCCGCCGCACCCGCGGACGTGGACCGCTGGTGGCAGTCGTTCCTCCGCAGATTCGACCTGGAACACACATTCAGGCTGATGAAGCAGACCCTGGGCTGGACCACCCCGAAGGTCCGCCACGCGGACACCGCCGACCTGTGGACCTGGCTGATCATCGCCGCCCACACACAGCTCCGCCTCGCCCGCCCCCTCACCGAGGACCTCCGCCGTCCCTGGGAACGGCCCGCCGAACCACGACGCCTCACCCCCGCACGTATCCGCCGGGGGTTTCGCAACGTCCACGCGACCGTGTCCCGCCCAGCAGCCGCACCAAAACCGTCCCGCCCAGGCCCGGGACGCCCACCCGGCTCGAAGAACAAGCACCGGGCCAAGCATCATGACGTCGGCAAGACGGTCAAACGAGCCGAATCCATCAAGGAGCACCAAGCCCGCCGAGGTTAAACGTCAAGCTGAGTACTCGTACTCATGGTTTGTGAAGTGACCGGGACCACACTCCTCGGCATGACGCACTTCCCGCCCCCGGCCGAAGAGCTGCGGCTCCTGGACGCCGAGCTGTACCGACTGGACGCCCGGCGCGCCCAGTTGCTGGCGCGCCGCGCCTGGCTGGTCACGGCCTTGCAGTCGGCGGCGCCGGGTCGCGCACCGGCCTTCGCCCCGCGCTCCGAGGCGTCCGCGCCGCGTGTGCAGAACGTGCTGCTTCTGCTGGGCGGCGTCCTGCTGACCATCGCGGCGATGGCGTTCACGCTGGTCAGCTGGGGGCATCTGGGGATTGTCGGGCGGGCGGCGGTCCTTGGCACGGTGACGCTTGCGACCCTCGCGGCTCCGCTGCCGCTGCTGCGCCGGGGGCTGCGCTCGACCGCCGAGGCGGTGGCCGGGTTGGGGCTCGCGCTCATGGTCCTGGACGCCTACGCCCTGCACGAGGCGGCGCTCACGGACACGGACGGCACGGCGTACGCGGCCTTCGCGACGACCGCGCTGGCCGTCCTGTGGGCCGCGTACGGCACCGCGCTCGACACCCTGCGCCTGCCCCGGCCGGCCGCGCTGATCGCGGCCCAACTCCCGCTGCTGCTGGGGGCAATCGCGGTCGACGCGGGTCCGTACGGCATCACGGCCGCGCTCCTCGTGACGGCGGCGGCCGACGCGGGCGTGGCACTTTTCGCGACCACCCCGTCCCTGCGCTCCGTACGGATCGCCGCCGCGATCGGCGCGTACGGCCTGGGCGGCTGGGGAGTCCTGGCAGCCGTTTGGCTGTCCTTGACGTCCCCCGGCCCGAGCGCCGCCGCCCGTGCGGCGGCGCTCCTGACCTTCGCGGCGGCCATCACGGTCACGGCCGCATGGCGGATACCGGAGACGGCGGGCCTGACGGCGACGGCAGCGCCCGGCGCGGCCGGGCGGGCCGAGGACACGGCGCCCGCGGGCAGCACGTCGCCCGGCGCCCTCCCCCAGAGCCCCCCGCCTGCCGACATCCCGATTCTCCGTCCCCCGTTCCTGTCCGCCGCCACCGCGCTGATCGGCGGTCTGTGTCTCCTCGCCGGAGTCGGTGGCGTGCTACGGGTGAGCGTGCCCGGAAGCTGGGCCTTGCCCGCTGAACTGGTCATCGCCGTCGTCCTGTTGGCGGTGGTACGGGGACGGCTGACCGAGACCGTTCGGCGTGGCGTCGGCTGGGCCTGCGCCGCCGTTCAGGCGTTCTCGCTGGTCTGGGCGCTCCCGTTGGCCGCTGTCGCCGTGCTGGGACCGCTCGGACTCCTTCAACACCCCTGGTCCGGTGTACCGGCGGATGCCCGGGCCGCGGTGACGACGGACATCCCTTGGCCGTCGGACACCGGTCCGGGTCTGGCCGTGCTCGTGATCGTCGCCTGGGTCCTGGTCCTGCTGGTCCGGGAGCCGGTCTGGCGTCCGCGGGCATCGATGGGCGCGGTGGTTCTGGTCTGGGCTGCGGCACTCGCCGTGCCCGCGACCTTCCAGCTCCCTTATTCGGTCGGCCTGTTGGTGCCTGGGCTGGTGACGGCGGCGGTTCTCGCGGCCCCGCTCCGGCCGCCCGTCGGTGTGATCCTCGCACTCGTCACGTCCGTCGACCTGGCTCTCCTCGCCCTGGCCGACCGCACCGCGACGCTGACCGTACTGTCCGCCCTGACCGCGCTGTTCGCGGCGGCGTCGACCCGTTCCCGCCTCGCCCCCGTCACGGCACCGGCCGCCCTCGCGTACGCGACCGCGTTGGCCTGTGCCACGGGCGCGGCCGCCGGCTGGCAGCCGCAGCACACGGCCCTGCTGGTCCTGGCCGTCCCGGCGGCCGCGGTGCTGGTCGCGCCCCGGCTCGGCGACGCGGCACGGCTCGGCACCGAGGTGACGGGCGCGGTCGCGGGACTCGTCGCCCTCGCACTCGCCGTCACCGACCCACCGCTGCTGGCCTTGGTGCTGGCCCTCCTCGGGGTGATCGTCGCGGCGACGGCGGTACATCCGGACCGCCGCCGCGTCGGCTACGTGGCCGCCGTCCTGTTCGTCCTGGCGACCTGGATCAGGCTGGCGGCGTGGGAGGTAGCCACTCCGGAGGCGTACACCCTGCCGGTGACCGTCCCGGCGCTGCTGGTGGGCGCCTGGCGCAGGCACCGCGATCCGCAGGCCCGGTCCTGGACGGCATACGGCCCCGGACTGACCGCGACACTCGCGCCCAGCCTGGTCACGACATGGCATGACGAGGGCTGGCAACGGCCCCTGCTCCTGGGCGCGGCGGCGCTGGTGGTGACCCTGCTGGGTGCCCGGCACCGGATGCAGGCCCCGCTCGTGCTCAGCGGCTCGGCGCTTGTGCTGGTCGCGCTGCACGAGCTGACGCCCTATCTGGTGCAGGTGGCCGACGCGCTCCCCCGCTGGGTGCCTCCCGCGCTCGCCGGACTGCTGCTGCTCGCCGTGGGAGCGACGTACGAGCAGCGCATTCGCGACGTCCGGCGGGTGCGGGAGGTCCTGGGGAGGATGAACTAGGCCTCGGCGACACCGGCACGGAAGTGATCCAGGCTCAGTTTTCCTGTCTGGACTCGGGACTTGAGGTCGAAGGGAATGCCTCTCTTGTCGTATTTCCGAAGAAATCCGACGGCATTCTGGAAAACTCCGGGGAATTTCCACCAACGGCCTTTTGATCTTTATCGCCCGTCTCTCGACATCTCACTCGGCATCTCACCACGAGTAACGGAGGATCCAGCCCCACACAGAGCGCCCGGCCACGCACGACGACGGCCCGCCTGCACGTATGCAGGCGGGCCGTCGTTCCGGGTGGGCGATACTGGGTTCGAACCAGTGACCTCTTCGGTGTGAACGAAGCGCTCTCCCACTGAGCTAATCGCCCGGATGCAGGAAGAACATTACCCCATGTCAGGGGGTGCGTCCGACCACGGTCACGCCGCGCCCGCGGCCGCGCGGCACCTCACTGGTCCTTGATGTTCCACGGCATCACGACGCCGAACCTCCAGACGTAGAAGCCGACCAGGACCACCACGATCACCAGGCCGATCACCGTCAATGTGATGTTGCGGCGGCGCACCTTGGGGTCGAGCGCACGCTGGGCCGCCTCGGTGACCTTGCGCTTGGTCCAGCGGAGCACGAGCTGCGCCCAGACGAACTCGGTCGCCCAGATCGCCATGCCGCCGAAGATCACGACCCAGCCCGGCCCGGGCAGGGGCAGCATGATGATGCCGGCGACGACGACCGCGAGGCCGATCAGGAAGACGCCGACCTGCCAGCTCAGGTGCAGAGCGCGGCGCGCCTTGACGAACGCCGGCGCCTTCGACCCGAGCCCCCGCTCGTCCCGCGTTCCCTCCGCGTTCGTGCGGTCCGATGCCACGGCGACCTCGCCCGGCTCGTTACTCCCCGTATTCATACGACCAAACTCTACCCGAGTGAAACCAGTCACCGGAATGGATGTACCTCCCGTACAGGTTCTCGGCCGGAAGAGTTACGTAAAGCCACGCAAAACACTCAGAGGGGTTTACAACGGCACCGTAGGTGGCATGTCGATTTCGCCGACGTGCGAATCCCCGAGCGCACACTGAGCGAAAGGCCCTGGCGCTTATGAACACCACGGTCAGCTGCGAGCTGCACCTGCGCCTCGTTGTGTCGAGCGAGTCCTCCCTGCCTGTCCCCGCAGGCCTGCGGTACGACACGGCCGACCCCTACGCCGTGCACGCCACCTTCCACACCGGAGCCGAGGAGACCGTCGAGTGGGTGTTCGCCCGCGACCTCCTCGCCGAGGGCCTCCACCGGCCCACCGGCACCGGCGACGTGCGC
Organism: Streptomyces sp. NPDC002619; assembly: GCF_042889305.1. Taxonomy (NCBI): domain Bacteria; kingdom Bacillati; phylum Actinomycetota; class Actinomycetes; order Kitasatosporales; family Streptomycetaceae; genus Streptomyces; species Streptomyces sp. NPDC002619. The sequence goes on from NZ_JBIAQV010000006.1 coordinate 4,797, forward strand.
GTCTGGCCGTCCCGCAGTCATGGTCAGGGCGTCGTATGCATCGCCCTGAGCTCCCCTGAGGGTGAGGCCCTGCTCGAGGCCCCGGCGCGGGCCCTGGAGTCCTTCCTGAAGCGAACAGACGCCGCCGTGCCCCCAGGCACGGAACACCGGCACTTCGACCTGGATCAGGAGCTCTCGCACATCCTGGCGGAAAGCTAGGTCGCCCCACGAAGCCCGGCGCCGTCCACTCGGGGAGACGGCTCGGGCCGAGACAACCGCATACGGCATCGCCGACGCCGTCGCCGTGACCTGTCACGGAGGCGGCGCAGGTGTGCCCGGGTCGGCGCGCGCGGGCGCGCAGAACACGCCCGGGGCGCCTGCGGCCAGGAAGCTGGGGGCTCGCAAAGCCGTTCTAACAGGCGGCCAGCCACTACCATCGGCCAGCATCGGCGGGCGCCCGCCCGACCCCCCAGGCCAGGGAGCGAAACGTGCTGATCACCCACGACACCCGGTGCGCGCTCGACACCGTGGTGGATCTGGTGAACACCGTGCCGGAGCACGAGGCGGCGGCGGACGGACTGCCCGATGTGGCAGCGCTCGAGAATTTCGTACGAATGCACGAAATCAGCGATGTCGGGGTGCTTTCGGAGTTCGATCTGTCCGCCGTGCGCAAGATCCGCGGGCGGTTCGCGGGCATCTTCGCCCACCCGGACGCCCGGTCCGCCGCCGGGATGATCAATGACCTGGTGGCCGCCGCGGGCACGACGCCCCGGCTCACGGACCACGACGGCTACGACTGGCATGTGCACTACTTCGCGCCCGGCGCCTCCGTGGCCGACCACCTCGCTGCCGACTGCGGGATGGCGCTGGCGTTCTTCGTCGTCGCCGGGGAGCAGGAGCGGCTGCGACGCTGTGAGGCGCCCGACTGCCGGCGTGCCTTCGTCGACCTCTCCCGCAACCGCTCGCGCCGCTACTGCGACAGCCGCACCTGTGGGAACCGGCTGCATGTGGCCGCGTACCGGGCGCGGCGCAAGGAGGCGGCGGGCTGATCGGCCGGCGGGTTCCTCGATGCCGACGTCAGCCCGGCGGGTGGCGCCGGGACTGACGCGTACGGCTCACAGCAACAGCAGATCGTGCAGCGCAGCCATGAGGATCAGACACCCGATCACCGCAAGGAAGATCATCAGCGGTGGCTGGGAAAGGGCGAAGAGGCACCCGCGCGGCTCGTCCTCCGGCGGCGCGGCATCGCGCTGTGTCGTGTCCAGCATCTCGCGGCGATGATGGCCCAGCGAGCACCCCGTGCGCGATCAACACGCCCGAAATGGGCCGGAGTTCACCTAATTCCGTAATGTCCGGTTCGGTTTCGACCGCGCCATGATCGCTTCCGCGCGCCGCGAGGACGCCCTGTGTCGTTTCAGTGCGTCATGCGACCGACCCGGGCCGCGCTTCTAGCGCCGCCCCTGGTGAGGTCATATGCCGTGCTTCTTGAGGATGGACTCGATGTCGCTGAAATCGTCCGCGGAGTCGGTGGCGGTGGCGCGAGGCGCGGTCGCGGGCCGGGCGGCGGGGCGGGTCGCCGGTCCGAGGGAAGGTGCGGAGGCCGCGGGTGCGACGGCATCGCGCTGCTGCGCGGCGCGGGCCGCCTTCCGCTCGGCCCTGGTGCCCCCGCGGCGGCGTTCGACGGCGCGCGTCGTCGCGAACAGGCCCCATGCCACGCCGAGCACGCCGAAGCCCGCCCAGGCCGTGGGGCTGAACGCGGTGTCGGCCAGCCAGCCGACGACGCCCGTCAACACCAGGCCGACGGGAACGAGCGAGTAGGCCGCGATGCGGGTCGCCGCCAGGAAGCGCTTGCGGTAGACGGTGACCGCCGCGATGCCCAGGCCGGCCGCGGACACGGCGGAACAGACTGTCTCGGCAATCATCCGGTCCTCCGGGCGGGCTCGGTCGGGCAGGGTGAAACGCGCGGAGCGCGCTTCGTCCCTTCCATCCTGCACCGCCCCCCACCCCCAGTGCCATGGGCCGGCCCGACATCAGGGACATCTCCGGGTCACCTCCTTCCCAGGTGCCGGTCACCGGCGTACGCCCCGGAGGCGGGTCACCGCCGTACGACATAGGCGCGGATCACCGCCGTACGGTCGATTGGGTCGCCGGCGTCCGGCCTGGAAGACTGGTGTCCATGAACGACTCCTCCCCCGCACCCGCCCACTCCCCCGCTCCCGTTCTTGACGTGTGGTGCGAACTCCAGTGCCCGGACTGCCGTAGCGCCCGGGACGACCTCCGTGCCCTGCGGGCCCGCTACGGCGACCGGGTGGAGCTGCGGCTGCGGCACTTCCCGCTGGAGAAGCACAAGTACGCGTTCGCCGCCGCGCAGGCCGCCGAGGAGGCGCTGGAGCAGGGGCAGGGCTGGGCCTATGTCGAGGCCGTTCTCGGCCGGGTCGAGGAGCTGGACCGTAAGGGGGAACCCTTCCTGGTCGAGGTGGCCCGTGAACTCGGTCTGGACTCCGAGGAGTTCGACACCGCGCTGATCGACGGGCGGCACATCCTGATCGTCGACGCCGACCAGGCGGAGGGCAAGGCGATCGGCGTGACCGGCACTCCGACGTACGTCATCGGCGGCGAGCGCCTCGACGGCGGCAAGAGCCAGGAGGGGCTGCGGGAGCGGATCGAGGAGATCGCGGACCGGCTGCTCGCCGACCTGGGCTGACGACGGCCCGACCGGCGGCTCAGAGCAGGTTCTTGAACATCCCGTACGCCACCGGCAGATAGTCCAGTGACTCGTAGAGCCGCTCGGCCGGTGTGTTGCCCGCGAAGACGTTGAGGCCGAGGACTTGCTTGCCCGCGGCCACCGCCTGGGCCTCGGCGAGGAGCATCAGCGAGCGGCCGTGGCCTCGGCCGCGGAAGCGTTCGTCGGCCTCGACGTCGTAGACGAAGGCCTTCTCCTGCAGCGCGACCCACAGGGTGCCGACCGGGGTGCCCTTGTGTTCCAGGACGCTCAGGAGCATGTTCTCGGTGGCCAGGCCCCGGGGCAGGAACATGGTGTGGTCCCGCTCGGACTTCTCCCGGGCCTCGGCCTCGGGCACGCCCCGGTCGATCCAGCTCTGCGCGTAGCCCACGAGGCTCATCGCCCGCCATGCCGCGTACTCCGCCTCGGTCATGGGCCTGCCCCGACTGCCCTCGGGGAGCGAGGGCGCGATGGTGCCGAGCCGCTTCTCCATGCCGCGGTTGCGCTGGACGTAGCCCAGGGACGTGGCCAGGCGCAGGGCGGCGACGGCCTCGGCGGGCACCAGCGCCTCGATGCGGGTGCAGCCCCAGCCGCGTGCCACCTCCTCGGCGGCGAGCACGGCGACGGCTCCCCGGCCCCGTCCGCGGTCCGGTTCCTCGATGCGCAAGTCGCGTATCGAGGCGGCCTTCGGGCCGAAGACGGGGTGGGTGGTCAGGTGGATCTCGCCGACGGGGCGGCTGTTCACGCACACCTGGTAGTGGCGCGACAGCGCTCCGTCGGCGGCGCGCTGCAGCGGCTCGGTCGGCCGCAGGGTCGTGGTCATCAGGGGTGTTCTACCCGCCGTACCGACCCATGTCAGCCCGTTTTTCCGGGCTCTTACGGATCTTGGTCGTCCCCGGACCGCTCGTCGAAGATCCGCATCGCCTTGGCGGTCACCGGGCCAGGGGCGCCCGGTAGTTCACAGTCGTCGACCCGGTGCACAGCCTGGACGTCGCGCAGGGTGGACGTCAGGAAGACCTCGTCGGCACGTTCCAGGACGTCGAGCGGCAGATCGGTCTCCTTGGCGCCGGTCCACTCGACCGTCAGCGCACGGGTGATGCCGGCCAGGCAGCCGGAGGCGACCGGCGGGGTGTGGATCTCGCCGTCGAGGACGACGAAGACGTTCGAGCCGGTGCCCTCGCAGAGCTGTCCGACCGTGTTGGCGAACAGCGCCTCGGAAGCGCCCTGTTCGTGGGCGTGGGCGAGGGCGACGACGTTCTCGGCGTACGAGGTGGTCTTCAGGCCGGCAAGCGCGCCGCGCTCGTTGCGCGTCCACGGGACGGTGATCACTGCGGTGGAGTCGGGGCGGCGGCCGGTCTCGCCGAGGGCGACGACGAGGGTCGGGCCGTGTTCGCCGCGGTCGGAGCCGAGGGGGCCGTGGCCGCCGGTGTACGTGATGCGCAGCCGGCCCAGCGCCATCGGGTTGGCCTCGAGAACGGCGGCGCAGGCGCGGCGCACCTCGTCGAGATCGGGGTCGGGCAGCCCGAGGCCGCGCGCCGAGCGGGTCAGTCGGTCGAGGTGCCGGGTGAGCGCGAACAGCTTCCCGTCGACCGCCTTCACCGTCTCGAAGATGCCGTCGCCCACGGTCAGCCCGTGGTCGAACACGGAGACGCGGGCGGACTCGATGTCCTGCAACCCGCCGTCGAGCCAGATCTTCACCTCAGGATTCCTCCCCACGCACCTCGTACGTCCCCGACGCTACCGCGAGCAGCCGGGACGCCTTCAGCTCGGTCTCCCGCCACTCCCCCTCGGGGTCGGATCCCCAGGTGATGCCGGCGCCGGTACCGAAGCGCAGGACGCCTTCCGCGCGGTCGATCCAGAAGGTGCGGATGCCGACGGCCAGCTCGCCGGTGCCCCGGTCGGCGTCGACCCAGCCGATGCCGCCGCAGTACGGGCCGCGGGGCGCCGTCTCCAGCGCCTCGATGATCCTGAGGGCACTGGACTTGGGCGCGCCGGTGACCGAGCCGGGCGGGAAGGCGGCGGCGAACAGTTCCGGCCAGCCGGCGTCGACGCGCAGTTCGCCGCGGACCGTGGATACGAGGTGGACCAGGCCCGGGTGCTTCTCCACGGCGCACAGGTCGGGCACGGTGACGCTGCCGGTGGCGCAGACGCGGCCGATGTCGTTGCGGACGAGGTCCACGATCATCACGTTCTCGGCGTAGTCCTTCTCCAGCAGGTCCGCCTCGGTGCGCCCGGTGCCCTTGATCGGTCCGGACTCGACGGTCCGTCCGTCGCGGCGCAGGAACAGCTCGGGGGACGCGGTGGCGATCTCGACGCCGTGGCCCGGCAGCCGGATCGTTCCTGCGTACGGCGCCGGGTTGCCGCGCGCCAGCAGGGCGGTCAGGGTATCCACGTCGGCGTCGGGGGCGACGGGCGCGGTGAGGACGCGGCAGAGGTTGGCCTGGTAGACCTCGCCGGCGGCGATGTGGTCGCGGATGCGCCGTACGGCCGCGGTGTACGCGGCGTGGTCGAGGGACGACGTCCAGTCGTCCGCCGCCGGGCCGTGCCACTGTCCCGGCACCGGTGCGGGCACCGGCTCCTCGCGTACGTCCGCGAAGCGGGCGCAGGTCAGGCGGCCCTCGAAGTCCGCGCAGACGGCCCAGAAACCGGTGGAGTCCAGGGCGGCGGGATCGCTGGTGACGTCGAGCAGGCCGGCGGCGACGCAGTCGCCGAAGCGGGCGAGAGGAGGGAGGTGGACCACGCGGTCGAGTCTAGGGCGGGGTGTCCCGGGGGTGGCCCGGTGATGTTCCGCGGGTGCCTTGACCACGTCGTCCGGTGGGCATACCGCAGCACGCTGCGTAAACGTGTTTTTGTGCTGGCCCGGGAATCCGCTAGAGTTCAACACGTCGCCGGGACGCGGGAGCGTACCGAAACGACAAGCGGACGTAGCTCAGTTGGTAGAGCGCAACCTTGCCAAGGTTGAGGTCGCGAGTTCGAGCCTCGTCGTCCGCTCGAAGGAAGTGGGGGTTCTCCCGATCCCCTACACTCCTGGTGGAGTGGCCGAGAGGCGAGGCAACGGCCTGCAAAGCCGTCTACACGGGTTCAAATCCCGTCTCCACCTCCAAGGACGATTAGCTCAGCGGGAGAGCGCTTCCCTGACACGGAAGAGGTCACTGGTTCAATCCCAGTATCGTCCACCAGCTCAAGGGCCTGATCCACTCATTGGATCAGGCCCTTGACGTATCCGGGGAGCCACACGGGGAGCCACCGGCCGATTGATCAAGGCTCCGAGTCATCCTCGCCGAAGATCACATCCATGGTGTCGGCCCCCTCGGTGATCACCGGCCGGAGCTGCTTGCGGTAGACGACCTCCGTCGTGGTCGTGCTGCTGTGGCCGACCACGCGAGCGATCTTTTCCACGGGGATACCGTGATCGGACATCAGCGACACGAAGCTGTGCCGCAGCTCCCGAGGCGTCCACTCCGGCGCCAGCCCTGCCGCCTTGACGATCGACCGAAAGGCCCGGCGCACGTTGGCAGCATCGAGCACCTGGCCGGTGGTCGTGGCGAACACCAGGTCGGAGGGGTCCCACAGCAGTCCGTACGCGATCCGTTCGTCTTGCTGCCGGCGGCAATGCTCTACCAGGGCCGCGACGACCAGCGCAGGCAGCTTGAGCGTCCGACGGCTCTTGCGAGTCTTGGTGTCTCCATGCCGCCGCACCGACCGCCACACCTCCACATGGGGTGGCACAGTGCCAGAGGGCCGCAAGTGAACGTGTTCCCAGGTCATCGGCCGAGCCTCCTCGGTGCGCACGCCAACCAGCAAGGAGAGCACCACGTAGGCGTAGAGCCGAGACTCCCGCGCTGCAACCAGCACCGCCCGGGCCTGGTCCAGGGTCAGCGCCTTGCTGAGCCGTCCGGCCTGCCCCTCGGGCACCTCGACGAGCAACGTGACGTTGCGCCGTACCTTGTCCCGCCGCATCGCGTGATCGATGGAGCGGCGAAGGATCGACAGCACGCTACGGAGTGAGGACGTGGCCAGCACCTTTGCGCGATCAACAACCAGTCGTCCACGGCGTCGGCGGTCAGCTCCCGCAGCTTCGCCCGGCCCAGCAGAGGCAAGACGTGTTGCTCGGCCAAGATGCGGTTCTTGTTGACCGTGGCCGTGTCGCGCCCTTTGAGTCCCCGGGCCAGCCAGTCGTTCACGGCGTCTGCCACGGTGTAGTTCGCTGGCGTCCGGTCACCGACCTCCAACTCTTTCCGCAGCTCACGGAGTTTGCCGCGCACCTCGGTCTTGGTCTTGCCGTAGACCTTCGGGCGGCGGCGCTTGCCGGATGGCGTGTAACCCAGCGAAATCGCACCGGCCCAGCGCTGTTTCGACTCATCCCAGTAGATCGAGTCATCGCCATTGCCCGCCTTTGAGCGGCGCCTCTCCCCCGTCATGCCGCACCTTGCCTGACAACGCTCAGCCAGGGTCGTTGTGCCGCATCCTCGGCCAGCGCCTCGCGCTTGAGCAGGTCAACGTACTCCTCTACGTACTCGGCCGGGATCAGACGACGGCGCCCGATCCGAACCGTACGCAGTCGCCCAAGTCGGATCTCCTCGTAGACGGTCGAACGAGCCAGGTCGAGGAGCTGGGCCACTGTCTCTACCCGAAGGAGACGCTGAGGCTCAGTCAGTGCCGCCATAGTCACCACTCCCCCGCGTCGTTGAGATCGGCGAGTGCCTCGCGAGCGGTTTGGCGGTTGAGCTGGAGGTCGCGGGCGATGGTGGCGGCGAGGGCGGACTCGCCGGGGGTGTGGTCATGTCCGGTGTACTGCCAGTCCGCCAGGACGAGGACGGCGTCCGGCTCGACGTCCTCCAAGCCGTCGAGGCCGAGGGCGGCTCGTTCCTGGGCGGCGCGGTAGTCGGCGCGGGCCTGGCGGAGGCTGCCGAGGGTGGTCGAGTAGCGGCGGGACTTGGAGGAGAAGTGGCCGCGGAAGCCGAGCATGTGCGCCCAGGCCCACAGCCGCCGGTCCGGGTACAGCGCGTCGAGGTCGCGGCATGCGGTGATCAGGCGGCGGGCGTGGTCGGGGACGCCGTGGCGGTCGAGTTCGGCGAGTTCGCCGATGCGGCGATCGAGGGTGCCGGTGTTCTCGGCGGCCTTGGTGGCGTACTTGGCGACGTAGGAGGCGACGGCCTGTCCGGTGAGGTCGGAGCCGTACAGTGGCGCGCTCCACCTGGACGCCATGGACCACGCCCGCTCCACGGTGTGTGGGTCGACGGCGGACGGGATGGGAGCTGGGGAGAGTGGTGGGTGAAGGAAGCCCGGGACCTTGAAGTCCCGGGCTATATGCAGGGGGTGCGCGGTTGTGGTCTGTGCATCCCGGGAGGTCTGGCCGCTGCCCTGCCGGATCTGCGGTGCCCGCGTGTTCCCTTCCTCCCGCGGCCCTGCAGCGGCCGTGGTGGACCGCGTTGGTCTCAGCCACGGCTGCAGCCCTGTCACAGATCGGAGCCCTGTCCGGTCCATTACCCAAAAGGCACAAATCTGGTCGGATTGATCTCAGCAGGACCCGGCCGAGGCCGTCCACGTCCTGCCGGGACACATGCTGCTCCAGCCGTCCACCCCGCCGTGGTCCTGGTCGCCGCAACCGCAGCCGACCTACGTGAGAACGAATCGCCTAGGCGAGGAGGACAGCTCGATGACCAGCACTGACAGGGTGACCGTTGGTAAGCGATTGAACACGCACGAGATATCCGAGTCGGCGGTCGCGATGCTCGACGAGGGTGGGACGGTGTTCGCATGGACGCAGGCCGCCGAGCACCTTCTCGGGTACTCCGCCGGGGACGTGGTGGGCCGGTCTGCCGCACTCGTGCTGCCGTCTTCCGAGGAAACGCCGACGATATCGGCGCTCATCGAGCAGTGGCGTGCCCACAATGACTGGTCGGGCACGATGACGGTGCGCCACCGCGACGGCCGCATGCTCGACATCAACCACCGGATCTCGATGTTGTGGGGGCAGGACGGAACATTCCGGTGGCTTGTGTCCGTCACCGACATCGGCACGCTCTCCCGGGAAGCGAGAAACGGATCGGTGCGGGAGTCGCTTCTCACCCACGCGCCGATCGGCATCGTCGTTCGTGACCCGCAGCTACGTTGCGTCTGGGTGAACGACACGATGGAGAGCCACGACGGCATCTCCCGTGACCGACGGTTGGGCCAGCGACTCACCGATTCACGGCCCGGCTTCGAGGCCGAAGCCCTGGAAGCGGTGACGCGGAAGGTGCTGCGGAACGGCACCACCGCGGTCCACGAGTTCCGGGCGTGGCCGACGGAAGATCCGCGCCGGGAGCATGCATTCTCGGCCTCGTACATCTGCCTCCAGGACGCGGACGGCAAGACACTGGGGGTGTGCGGCATCAGCGTTGATGTCACCAGCAGTCAGCGGGCGCGCGAGCGCCTTGCCATCCTCAGCCAGGCCAGCACGCGTATCGGCAGCACCCTGGACGTCATGCAGACCGGGCAGGAACTGGCCGACCTTGCCGTGCCCCTGCTGGCCGACTACGCCTACGTCGACCTGGGGGAATCCGTCCCGTTCGGCGAAGAGCCCTCGACCCGAATCGACACGATGAGCGGTCGCCCTACCGTTTTCCTCCGTGCCGGTCAGGCCTCGATCCACCCAGGAATCCCAGAGTCGACCTTTTCGCGCGGGGAGACGGTTTTCGTCCCCCCAACCTCGCCGCTCGCCGGCGTTCTGCGCACGGGAAGGTCCCACCTGGAATCGGTGCTGGACGCCTCCCCTGGGACATGGGTCGACGAGGATCCAGCGCGGGCGCAAAAGATCCGTGAGTACGGGATTCACTCCCTGATGATCGTGCCCATCATTGCGCGGCGCGCCGTCCTGGGTATCGCGGTGTTCCTCCGCACCGAGGACCCCGTTCCGTTTCACGAGGATGACCTGCTCCTCGCCGAGGAGCTCGTCACCCGGGCCGCGCTGTCCTTGGACAACGCCCGCCAATACACTCGCGAACGCACCACGGCCCTCGCGCTGCAACGCAACCTGCTCCCTCACCGTTTGATGGGCAGCGCGGCGGTCGAGGCGGCCTGGCGCTACCTGCCGGCCGACACGGAAGCCGGCGTCGGAGGCGACTGGTTCGACGTGATCCCGCTGTCCGGCGCCCGGGTGGCCCTCGTCGTCGGTGATGTCGTCGGACACGGCATCAACGCCGCCGCGACCATGGGCAGGCTCCGCACCGCCGTACGCACGCTCGCCGACCTGGAGCTGCCTCCCGACGAACTGCTGGCCCATCTCGATGACACGTTCCAGCGACTGGCCGAGCAAGACGCCGACGCCGCGGACCAGACCCCCACGGTCGTAGGCGCCACCTGTCTGTACGCCGTCTACAACCCGATCACCCGCCGATGCACCATGGCACGGGCCGGACACCCCCCGCCCGCGATCATCGGCCCACAGGGCCGGGTCACCTTCCCCGACCTGCCCACCGGAAGCCCACTCGGCATCGGGCTGGGCGTCCCTTTCGAGGCCGTGGAGCTGGAACTGCCCGAGGGAAGTCTCCTCGCCCTGTACACCGACGGCCTGATCGAAACCCGCGACGACGACATCGACGTGGGAATGCGCCGCCTGGGCACCGCCCTGGCACAACCGAGTCGCTCCCTGGAAGACCTGTGCACCCGAGCGACGGAGACCTTCCCGGGCCAGGCACCATCCGACGACATCACCCTGCTCCTGGCGCGGACGCTCTCACTCAGCCCGCCCCAGGTCGCCTCCTGGACGCTGCCGAACGACCGGACCGCTGTCCCCAGCGCCCGGCACATGGCAGCCCGCCAGCTGACCGAATGGGGCCTGGAAGGTCTCCAGGATCCCACGCAACTGATCGTCAGTGAACTGGTCACCAACGCCGTCCGCCACAGCACAGGCCCGATCGGACTGCGTCTGATCCAGCACCAAGTCCTGACCTGCGAAGTATTCGACACCGACGCCAACTCCCCGCGTCTGCGTCACGCACGCGCCATTGACGAAAACGGCCGCGGCGTCTTCTTGGTCAGCCAGCTGTCCCGCAGATGGGGTGTCCGCTCGGAATCGGGCGGCAAAGTCGTCTGGGCCGACCAAGACCTGGACTCCGCACCCTCACACGCACGGGCCTCCGGCACGCCACCCCCGCGCAAGGAGTAACCGGGTCATCCCTCTCCGCCGCGAGCATCGGGCATGCTCCGCTGCGGGGGACACCCCGGCCGCCTAAGCGGGGCCGTCTGTGGGCCGTCCTCGGGAAACCAAGGACGGCCAACGACGACAGAGAACAACGGCGTCCTTGCTGGTCAGGAAAACAGTGGCGGCAATCCGCCGAGGTAGCCGAGCCAGGACATCACTTCTTCGGCCACTGGTGGAGGTGGGCCCGCCCGTCGACACACGTGCCGTGCCCATGCGTGCTCCTACCTGGCCGGGACCGTGCCCGTTGCGTGCCCGTTCCGGCGGGACGCAGCGGGGAATCACGGGGAAGAGCGGCGCCGATCGCGCTCCGGCCCAGGTCAGTGCCTTGCCAGGTCAGCCGCGATCCGCATACGGCGTCTTCCAAACTAGTGCTCCAGGACCCGGGCAGCGGCCCTTGACAGGATCATTGAGAGTCCAGCCCAAAGCCGTTTCGCCGACCTCGCGCTACGGTGTCCACTCAACATGGGAACTTGAGGGGCAGTGGCGGATGGCAGCAGAAGGCGATCGCGCAGTGCACGCGATGACAGAGCTGTACGAGACGCTGGAGAACACGCACGACGCTGCAGGCGACGAGACCTTCGCGAAGAGCGCTGCGTGCAGCTGCTCGCCCAGCTGGCCAGGATTGGAGACCACCGCCAATGGCTACGTGCTCCGGGCGGTGCCTTCCTCGCATTACAGCATCATGACGGACCCGGAGGTGGGGACCTTCGTGGCCCGCTGTTCCGGCTGCTACGCCCGGTATCCGGAGCCCTGGGTCATGGACAAGAAGGAGCGCATGCCCTACGCATGGGCACGTGAGCGTGACGAGCGCCCGCGACGACGCAACCGTTGGGGCCGTCTCTGGGCCGTCCGACGCCGCTCGACGCTGACAGACAACGACAACTAGTCCCGGCATCTGGGCAGGTCACCGGCTCAGCTACAGCGGGCCGCCGCACGTGAAAGACTTGGGTCACCACTTCCAGAAGAACTAGTCGGACTGTCCGACAGGGTCCCTGGAGGGCGGCTGACGGGGCGTCGGGTGCACTGTCGCGGGAAGCGAGTGCGCTCCGCGTGACATGCCCGTGAACGTCCCGGCGTGTCCGGATCGATCAGGAATCGAGAAGCGCGGTTCACGGAGTCGCCTCTAGCCTGCTCGTCATGGACATCACCATTCACACGACTTCTCTTCCGCACGACGACCCGGACGCGTCGCTCGCCTTCTACCGCGACGTCCTCGGCTTCGAGGTCCGCAGCGATGTCGGGCAGGGCAGGACGCGCTGGATCACGGTCGGCCCGGCCGGTCAGCCGGGCACGTCGATCCTTCTGGCGCCGCCTGCCGCCGACCCGGGAGTCACCGAGGACGAGCGCCGCACGATCACCGAGATGATGGCCAAGGGCACCTACGGCTGGATCCTGCTGGCCACCCCGGACCTCGACGCCACGTTCGAGAAGGTGCAGGCCGGTGATACTGAGGTCGTCCAGGAGCCGACCGAGCAGCCGTACGGCATCCGCGACTGCGCGTTCCGCGACCCCGCGGGCAACCTGGTCCGCATCCAGGAACTGCGCTGAGCTGTGCGGGTATCGATGCGGCCGTGCGGACCGACATCGCGACCACCCATAAGGAACGCGGCGGCGCACCAGAGCGGAAGTGCCTGCCCTGCCGGTTGCCCGCCAGGGCCGCGTCCGGGTCCTCGTTGAACCGGTCATGAGCCCGGACTCCGTCCCGCTATTGTCCGGCAGTTGCTCGACCGTCTGGTCGAGTCCGGCGGGCCGGTCGACACCACCGAGCGTCTGGGGTGCCCGCCCCGGCGGGCACCCCAGACGCTCGAAGACGTCGATGGAAATGGAAGATGAAAGACAAAGGGGAGGGTTCTCATGTGTAAGCCTGAATGGCGGCGTGCACGCGTCCAGGCGCAGCGCCTAGCTGATCTCGCGCGGCTGCGCCGCGTCCGCGACCGGATCGACAGGGAATACGCGCAGCCGCTGAACGTGGAGGCGCTCGCCCGTGATGTGAACATGTCCGCCGGGCACCTGAGTCGGCAGTTCCGGGCCGCCTACGGTGAGTCGCCGTACGCGTACCTGATGACGCGTCGCATCGAGCGGGCGACGGCGCTGCTGCGGCGGGGCGACCTCAGCGTCACCGAGGTCTGCTTCGCGGTCGGCTGCGCGTCGCTGGGCACGTTCACCACCCGCTTCACCGAGCTGGTCGGCATGCCGCCCGGGGCCTTCCGGCGCCAGGCGGCGGATGCGGCGGCCGACCATGCTGATGCTGCGGGTACGGCCCGCGATGCGGTGTCGGCGATCAAGGTGGAGGGGATGCCGGCGTGTGTGGCGAAGCAAGTCTCAAGACCGGTCAGGAATCGAGAAGCCCCGGCCGCCGCGCAGCCCCTAGCGTGATGGTCATGGCAACTACTTCCACCGCAGCCAACACGTCCCTCGCGTCCGTCACCCTTGAGGTGGCCGACCCCGAAGCCTCCCGCCGCTTCTACAGCGCCTTCGGCGTGGACACGTACATACGCCTGCGGGCGTCCGAGGCGCACTCCACCGGATTCCGCGGCTTCACCCTGGCGCTCACGGTGTCCGGGCCGGCCACCGTCGACAGCTTCGTCGGCGCCGCTGTGGACGCCGGCGCCACGGTGCTGAAGCCCGCCGCGAAGTCGCTGTGGGGCTACGGCGGCGTCGTCCAGGCCTCGGACGGGACGATCTGGAAGATCGCGACCTCGGCGAAGAAGGACACCGGCCCCGCCACCCGCGAGATCGACGAGGTCGTCCTGCTGCTCGGCGTCGAGGACGTGAAGGCCACCAAGCAGTTCTACGTTGGCCGGGGCCTGACCGTGGCCAAGAGCTTCGGTGGCAAGTACGCCGAGTTCGCCCCCGGTGAGTCCAGCCCCGTCAAGCTGGCGCTGTACAAGCGCCGTGCCCTTGCCAAGGACCTCGGCGTCCCCGCCGACGGCACCGGCTCGCACCGCATCGTCCTCGGCAGCACCGACGACACCTTCACTGACCCGGACGGGTTCGCCTGGGAGGCTGCCGCGTCGCTCGCCCCCACGCTGTCCTGACGCCCGGCCCTCGCACTCCCGCCCTGCCTCACCCTGCACGAAGGGAAACTTGCCATGCCGTCCACGAAGTCGCCCGCCGAGGACTCCGGCACGACCACCGAGAAGTACAACGCATTCACCGCCGAGGAGCGGGCCGCGATGAAGGAGCACGCACGCGAGGAGAAGAAGGCGGCGGCGCGTCGCGGTTCGTCCCGGGCGGAGAAGGAGGCGGCGGCGGAGCGGGACGTGCTCGCGAAGATCGCCGAGATGTCGGAGGCGGACCGCGTCCTCGCCGAGCGGATCCACGAAATCATCAAGACCGCCGCTCCGGACCTCGCGCCCAAGCTCTGGTACGGGATGCCCGCATACGCCAGAGACGGCAAGGTCGTCTGCCACTTCCAGAGTGCGGAGAAGTTCAAGTCGAGGTATGCCACGCTCGGCTTCAGCGACCAGGCGGCACTCGACGACGGCGCCATGTGGTCGACTGCCTACGCCGTGAGGGAGCTGACCGCGGCCGACGAAGAGCGCATCAGCGCGCTTGTCAAGAAGGCGGTGGGCTGAGGCCGGCCGGGGCAGAACCGGCGGCGAAAGTGACCGAGCCGTGGAAGATGTTCACACCCTGGCACAACGCGTCGCCACGGCCCTGCTGGTCCCGCAGGAAGGCGAGCCGTAACGCGTCAGTTCCGCCTTCCACCGACGCGCTCAGCCCGGCAATGCTGAGGCGGACTCGGGGGAGCGTGGCCGGGGCACATTGACCGAAAGCCCCAGGTCGAGCCGCTTGTCCATGTCGAGCCGGAACGTTCCATACGGGTTGATGTTCGACCAGAACAGCGCGGTCAGCCCGCGCCGGCCCTCGTCACTCAGCTTCTTCGCCCAGGCCGGTTCGGCGAGCACCTGCTGGAGCAGCAGGGTGTTGATGTGCACGAGACTGCTCTGGAGAAGGTGCAGGGCGAGCATCGAGGTCTCGGCGTGCTCCTTGTCCGGGCCGGTCAGGGCCAGCCTGACGAAGCCCCGGTGCCCGTGCCCGCAGGACGATGGAGAGTCCGCGCGTTCTACAAGACCGACGGGTCCCCTTCGGTCGGTGTGGTCCAACTCCTGCCAACAGCTGGTCCTTGATACCTAGGTAGCATCCGGGCAGGGCAGACGCGACCCGTGTACGGAGCCTTCCAAACTGGTGGTTCAGGTCGGCGAGAAGAGCCGCACTTGTCAAGACCGCGTGCAGTGGCTGACACCAACAAGCGCGAACAGCAGCGGTCGGCGCCGGACCTCAATGGACGATCGACCAAGGCGCCAGGGCCGTTGGCCGACGTTGACAGACCCCCGTGATCGACCTGATAAGGATGAGGCCAGATCTCGAACTCTGTGTCCAGCCCATGGCTGACGCCCGCCGACCCGCCGCCACCCAAGTTACTTCGGGACAAAGTAGTCCCAAATATCACCCGTCAGGCAGCGCGGAGCCCATCGGCGCACTTGTACGAGTGTTGAGATTTGTGTGACAAAAGTTGTTGTTGTTGCGCTGAGGTAACTAGGTGGCCAGTCCAGTGCCGCATTACGGGTTGACCACGGGTGATCCACGTGCCTCTCCGGCACTGTTCAACTAGAAAGTCACTGCTTTGAGTCACTCCCGAACCACCCTCTCACTCGCAATCGGTGTCCTCACGATGCTCGCCTGCACGAGTTGCAAGGGTTCAACCGACAATGCGTCCGCGCCCCCGCCGTCAACCCGCACCGCCAGCGCGTCGGCCAGTGCCGCCCACACCTCGCCAAAGCCCAAACCATCACTCCAGGCGCCCCCGGCCACCGTCGATGCGGCGTGCCCACTGCTCCCGGTAGGCGATCTCAGAAGACTGCTCGGCGGAAGCAGCTCCTCGCAGGTGGTCGCCACCGAGGACCACAGCGAGAAGCCGAACGGTAATGTGATCAGCCATCAGTGTAGGTATAGCAAGCCCGGCGCCGCCTCCTCCGCCTTCGCACTCGACGTCGAAACGCATGCCCATCCCGTGCTCTCCCCCACGCAGGTCATCGCCAGCGTTGCCAAGGGGGCGCCAGCTCCGGCACACCCTGTGTCCGGCGTGGGGCAGGCAGCGACGTTTTACACGCAGTCGGACGGCTTGTCGGTCATGGCTGCGGCCAAGCGGTCCGCCAGCCAGGTGCGGATTGTGGTATTCGCGGCGCCCACCATCGTGCCGGAGCAGAAGTTCATCGACGTGGAGAAGCTGGCGCTCAGCCGCATCTGACACGATGCGCTGGCGCCACCGGCGTACGCAGTCCCACCGGCCCTCACGGGCCTCCCGGCAGCCTGCACGGGGATCTGCGATACAGCAGCGAAGTACAGCAACCCCAGCAATTGGCAGCGCCGGTGCCTGCGAGGCCACGCGCTCCAGCGCCTAGAGGAACTGCCGGCGCTCTCCGGAATCCATCCTGCCGAGCTCAGAGGCGATGCCTTCCAGGGTGCTCAACGCCATGTGCGAGTCGTGCCCCACCTGGATGAGATCCTCCAAGGTCGCCATCGCCGTCAGAAGGGCCTTGACCACTTCGTCTCCCTGAGCCACGGCTTCACCCAACTTCAACACGACTGATCGGGAGAGAATGCTGTCACCCAGAGGTGTCCAGGACACCACCGGTGCTAGAGCTCCACGACCGCTCACGCCTATTTGGGGATGCCGGTGCTTTGCGCCTCCTGACGGCAGAAGATGACGGCAACAGAGGCGTACGCGCCGGAACCTTGGCGGTAGCAGGGGGACTGCCTTGAGCCCTTGGAGTAGCAATGCGGCAGCACGCACGTAGCTGTGAATGAACTCCTAAAGCGGTGCTCACGCCGTCACGCCGGAACCGAGACGCCGCGGGCGAGGTGGGCATCGACGTGGTCTGGCGTATCTGCCACTAGCACCTGAACCGAGCACCGTGCCACACCCGTGCCAGACGAGGTGGGCAACAGCGGGGACTCACGGGGAACGACGGCGAATCGCGAGCTCCCTCGCGCGTCAGCACCTGATCGGCCTCACCCCGCCCGAAGCGTAGGGGAGCCACCGGAGGAGCCACTCAGGGAGCCACCCGACGCAGACGCTCCTGGACGGCGGCGGACGGACGCGGACGCCGGAGCCGAATTGGCGCAGGTGGCGGAGGATGCGCTACTGTCTTCCACGTCGCCAAGGCGACGAGGACGATTAGCTCAGCGGGAGAGCGCTTCCCTGACACGGAAGAGGTCACTGGTTCAATCCCAGTATCGTCCACACACCGAAGCCCCCGGCCCTGTGGCCGGGGGCTTCTTCGTGGGCTCGGGCGGGCTCAGCTGGAGAACAGCATGTGGCCGAAGCTCTTGTGGCGGTGGTGGCCTCCGTAGTGACCGCCACCATGGCCGCCACCGTGCGGGGCGCCCCAGGCGGGGGCCGAGGGGGCCGGGTACGCCTGCGGGGCCGCCGGGGGCGGCGGAGCCGGCTGGGACCACTGGGACTCCAGGCGGGTCAGCGCCTCCAGCTCCCCGTAGTCCAGGAAGATGCCGCGGCAGCCGCTGCACTGCTCGATCTGGACGCCGTTGCGGTTGTAGGTGTGCATCGGCGCGTGACACTTCGGACACTGCATGCTCGGCTCAACTCCTCGCCGGTTGGTCCTGCTTCGTGGTTCCCCAGGACAGACTCCGTCCGGCCCTGGTCGGTTGCACCCTACTTCGGGAATCCGTCCGTCAACTCCGGCGGCGCGGAACTCATTCGGGCACAGGCGTCGACCACGGCCTGTTCCGCC
This sequence comes from Streptomyces sp. NPDC002619, assembly GCF_042889305.1. NCBI lineage: Bacteria > Bacillati > Actinomycetota > Actinomycetes > Kitasatosporales > Streptomycetaceae > Streptomyces > Streptomyces sp. NPDC002619. The sequence continues at coordinate 22,444 of NZ_JBIAQV010000006.1, forward strand.
TCGTCCAGGGGGCGGTCGGCGGCGAGGGCCTTGGTGAGGGCGAGGGCGGCGGTCTGCACGGTGAGGGCACGGGCCGGGACGTCCAGGGCGGGCCAGGGGTCGCCGTCGGCCGGGACGGCCGTACCGCCTGCGACGCGGTACGCGGTCAGGAAGCGGGTCCATTCGTCGGGCGGGAGGAGTCCGCAGGCGTACCAGGCGGCGGGGCGCGCGAGATCCCAGGACGGGACGCCCACGCCGAGGTCGTCGACGTCGATCAGCCGCCACGGGCCGTCCGGCGCGGGGCTTCGCACGAGCTGGCCGAGGTGCAGGTCTCCGTGGCAGAGGGCCGCGGCGCCGGTCATGGGTGCTTCGGCGCGAGCCCAGGCGGGGAGGGCGGCCCAGGCGTTCAGGACGGGGGGTGCGGCGGGGGTGCTCGTCGTGGTGAGGACCGTCCGGAGGCGGGCGATCGCCCGGGCGGCTTTGCGGGGGCCGCGCATCGGGGGCAGGGCGGTAGGCGGCGGGGTGCGGTGGAGGTGAGCGAGGAGGGTCGCGGCGGCTTCCCAGGGTGCGGCGTCCGGGTCGTCCGGGTCGACGGGGGTGCCGTACGGCCAGAACGTCGCCAGGCGATCGGGCAGGGGTGCCGGGGTCGTGGTGAGCGGGGCGAGGAGGATGTGCGGGAGGCGGCCGGCCGTGGTGAGGCGCAGAGTCAGTTCGGTGGGGTCGGTGCCGGGGGCGTGGGCCTTCGCGACGGTGGCCGCGTGGCGGACGACGGTGGCATCGGGGCGCTCGGTGAGGGTTTCGGTGGCGCCGCAGGCGCAGGGGGCTCCGCCGGGGTGGGCGGTGGCTTCGGCGTGCTTGGCCAGTTGTTGCAGTACGTCTGTGGTCACGGGGGTCCTGGGTGGGTGCGGGTGCCTTCGGCGAGGGTACGGGGGGTGAGGTGGGCCGGGGGTTGTGCGGGTGGGGTTGGTGCGGGGGTGGGCTGTGCGGCCCGGTGCTGATCGGGTGCCGTCGGCTGTGGCTGGGCGGGGGTGGGTTTCACTTGCCCGCGCTTGCAGGGTGCCTCCCCCACTCTCGGCTTCGCTCGAGCGGGGGGACCCCCATCGCCCACCCGTGCCGCCTGGGGGTCCCCCCGCTCGAAGAGTGGCGGAGGCACGACTGCCCGCAGCTAAGGGGACGAGACGAGTTGCCGAGCACGGCTCACCGCAGCTGCGGCAGCGCGTGGCGTGGGAAAAGGCAATGCCGGCGCAGCTCCCCAGCTGCGCCGGCATTCTTGCCGTCCGCCGCACCCCCGTCCCCACGGGGTTTCATGGGTGGATGTCCCCGCCCGGACCGCTCTTCCGGGCCTAGGGTCGCCGCTCAGCGCCCCAGCATCACGCCCACGGACGACGCCTGTGTGGCCACCGTCTCCCAGCCGTCGAAGACCAGCAGGAGCAGGGCCGCCAGGGGGAGGGCCATGAGCGTCGCCACCAGGGGGTGGCGGCGGCCCGTACGGCGGGGGCGGAACGCTGTGCGTCCCTGGGTGCGGAGCAGTGTCCGCGGTGCCGTGTAGGCCATGGTCCCTCTCCTGACCGTCTCTGTTGTCCTTGGCAGCGGCGGGTGTCTGACCTCGGGGGACGAGTGCTGCACCCGCCGCTTGACCTCAAATCTAGGCTTGAGGGGCCTGGCGGACGTCATGCCCTCGTACCGAATCGCGGGCCTCCCGGAGGATGAGCCATGACCTGCGGAGTACTCCCCTGGGTGGAGACGGGGTCCTAGGTCTCGGGGTCTTCCCCGAGGGGCCGTCCGGTGTGTCCGGGCTTTTCCGAGCTGTCCTCGCGGGGTACCGGCTGCTCGACCAACGCCAGCACCCGATTCGCCATGAAGCGTGCCGTGCGGACGACCGACCCATTGCGGGTGACTTCGCTCACTTCCACCACCCCCCGGCGCACCGCCGTCTCCACCCGGCGGCCCGCTCTGCTGGCCACCACCTCGTACGTTCTCGTCGTGTCCCCTGCGTCCACGACTATCTCCACGCGGTCACCCTTCACGCGGTCAATCCCCCTTCTGCGACGGGCGGTTGGAGTCACAGCACGGCCAAGGCCGCTGGCGCGCACGGCTTCCTGACCACCCTTCAATTGTCCCACCCGGCACTGACAATCCATCGGTCCGAGAGGGCGCGGCCTCTGCGCGCGTGCGGCTGTGGAAACGTAAGCTGTGGCACGTCACACGGACCGGGCAGCGGGGATGAACATGGCGATGATGCGCCTGAGGCGCGAGGACCCGCGCGTCGTCGGCTCGTTCAGGCTTCACAGACGGCTCGGCGCGGGTGGGATGGGCGTCGTCTATCTGGGCTCCGACAAGAAGGGGCAGCGCGTCGCACTGAAGGTGATCCGGCCCGATCTGGCGGAGGACCAGGAGTTCCGTTCACGGTTCGCGCGCGAGGTCTCGGCCGCCCGGCGGATCAGGGGCGGCTGCACGGCCCGTCTCGTGGCGGCCGATCTGGACGCCGACCGGCCGTGGTTCGCCACCCAGTACGTGCCGGGGCCCTCGTTGCACGACAAGGTCGCCGACGAAGGGCCGCTCGCCGCCGCCGAGGCCGCTGCCGTCGGTGCCGCCCTCTCCGAGGGGCTGGTCGCCGTGCACGAGGCGGGAGTCGTGCACCGGGACCTGAAGCCGTCCAACATCCTGCTGTCCCCGAAGGGGCCGCGGATCATCGACTTCGGCATCGCCTGGGCGACCGGCGCCTCCACGCTCACCCACGTCGGCACCGCGGTCGGCTCCCCCGGCTTCCTGGCGCCGGAGCAGGTGCGCGGGGCCGCCGTCACGCCGGCCACGGACGTCTTCTCCCTCGGTGCGACCCTGGCGTACGCGTCGACCGGTGACTCGCCCTTCGGGCACGGCAGTTCCGAGGTGATGCTGTACCGCGTGGTACACGAGGAGCCCCAGCTGCACGGCGTACCGGACGCGCTCGCCCCGCTGGTGCGCGCCTGTCTGGCGAAGGACCCTGAGGAACGGCCCAGCACGCTCCAACTGTCGCTCAGGCTCAAGGAGATCGCGGCCCGCGAGGCGCAGGGCCTGGCCGACGTACGGCCGCCCGCGCCGCGCACCGGCGAAGCCGACCGGCCGACCGGGCGGCTCACCGAGACCTACCCGGAGCGGCAGCGCACCCAGCGGCGAGCGCAGCCGACTCCCGGCGCTCCCGGCACGACGCCCTTGCCCCGCGCAGGCGGTCCCGCCCGGAGTGGTACGCCGTCGCGCGGGGGCGGCTCGTCGCGTGGCGCCAGCGGGGTTCCGTCGCGGGGCAGCAATGGGGCGCGGCCGACCCCGGCGTCGCGCAACACCACCCGCTCCGGCAGCGGGGGCCGTCCCGCTCCGCGCAGCGGTGCCGGGCGGCCAGGACCGCGCACGACGGGGACGGGGCGACGGCCCGCCAATCCGCGGCTGCTGCGGCAGCGGCTGTTCGTGTTCGTGGTGGTGACCCTGCTGGTCGCCCTCGGTATCGCGCTGGCGCAGGGCTGCCAGGGTCCCGAGCGCGGGCTGGGCGGTGTGTCGGGCCGTGCCGGCGGTGGCGTACCTGCGCAGCACCAGCCGCGGACCGCGCCGCCGGACGTCGGAGCTTTGGCCGGGCTGTAGCGCTCGCGGTGGGCCGTGATGTGATGGCGGCGTGAGTCGCGCCGCCGAGGAGACCAACCGCCACATGCTGCGCGCACGGGACGCGATGGACCGCGCCTACGCGCAACCGCTGGACGTGCCGGCGCTGGCCCGGATCGCCCATGTGTCTCCGGCGCACTTCTCACGGACCTTCCGGGCCACGTTCGGCGAGACGCCGCACCGGTATCTGCAGCGTCGCCGGGTCGAGCGGGCGATGTTCCTGCTGCGGGAGAGCGACCGCAGGGTGACCGACATCTGTTTCGAGGTCGGCTTCGGCAGCCCGGGGACGTTCAGCCGTACGTTCCGCGACATCGTCGGCCGGTCGCCGCGGGAGTATCGCAAGGAGGCGGCGGCAGCGGCCGTACCGACGTGCTTCGTGAAGGCGTGGACGCGGCCGGGCTCCGGGCCCTGAGGGCGAGCGGGTGACCCAGCAGTTCTGGATAAGTTTTCGCGTGGGCCGGCCCGTAGCGTGAAGGACATGTTCACAGCCATCACGCACTCGCAGATCTACGTCCTCGACCAGGACGAGGCCCTCGACTTCTACGTCGGCAAGCTGGGCCTGGAGGTGAGCGCCGACGTCGACCTGGGCTTCATGCGCTGGCTGACCGTCAGCGTCCCCGGTCACCCCGAGCGCCAGGTCCTGCTGGAGAAGCCCGGCCCGCCTGCGATGTCGGAGGAGACGGCTCAGCAGGTCCGCGAACTGGTCACCAAGGGTGCGACGGGCGGCTGGCTCATCTTCAGCACGGACGACTGCCGCAAGACGTACGAGACGCTGCGCGGCCGGGGCGTCGAGTTCACCCAGGAACCGACGGAACGCGACTACGGCATCGACTGCGGCCTGCGCGACCCCTTCGGCAACGGCATCCGCTTCACCCAGCCGAAGGTCTGAGTCGCTGGTCAGTCCTGGGGGCGGCCGGTCGCTACCGCGTAGAAGGCGACCGCGGCCGCGGCGCCCACGTTGAGCGAGTCGACGCCGTGGGCCATGGGGATGCGGACCCATTCGTCGGCGGCGACCAGGGCCTGGGTGGACAGGCCGTCGCCCTCGGCGCCGAGCATCAGGGCCACCCGGTCCATCCGGTGCGGGGCGGCCTCGTCGAGGGTCTTGGCCTTCTCGTCCGGGGTGAGCGCGAGGAGGGTGAAGCCGGCCTCGCGGACCGACTCCAGGCCCTTGGGCCAGGTGTCCAGGCGGGCGTACGGCACGGAGAAGACCGCGCCCATGGAGACCTTCACGCTGCGGCGGTACAGGGGGTCGGCGCAGTCCGGCGAGAGCAGCACGGCGTCCATGCCGAGCGCGGCGGCCGAGCGGAAGATCGCGCCGATGTTGGTGTGGTCGTTGACGGCCTCCATGACCACCACCCGGCGGGCAGAGCGCAGCAGTTCGGACGCCGTGGGCAGCGGCTTGCGCTGCATGGAGGCGAGGGCGCCGCGGTGCACGTGGTAGCCGGTGACCTGTTCGGCGAGCTCCGGGCTCACCGCGTAGACAGGGGCGGGGAGTTCGTCGATGACGTCCCGCATGACGTCGACCCACTTCGCCGAGAGCAGCATCGACCGCATCTCGTAGCCGGCGTCCTTGGCCCGTCTGATGACCTTCTCCCCCTCGGCGATGAACAGGCCCTCGGCGGGCTCGCGCTTGCGGCGCAGCTCGACGTCGGTCAGGCCCGTGTAGTCACGCAGGCGGGGGTCGTCGGGGTCGTCAACGGTGATGAGATCGGCCACAGGGTGATACTGCCTTGTCCTGGGTGTGGTGCCAACGGCTCGGAACGGGTTGCGTTACCCGCGGTTACTCGGAGGGCTGCGGCGTGGTGCGCGGGCCCACGCCGACGACCTCGCCGACGACGATGACCGCCGGGGGCTTCACGTCCTCGGCGCGTACGGTCTCGGCGACCGTCGCCAGGGTCGCGTCGACGCGCCGCTGCGCCGCCGTCGTGCCCTCCTGGACCAGGGCGACCGGGGTGTCCGGCGACTTCCCGTGCATGACAAGCGCCTCGGCGATCTTCCCGATCTTGTCGACGCCCATCAGGATCACGAGGGTGCCGGTCAGCTTCGCCAGGGACGGCCAGTCGACCAGGGAGCGCTCGTCGTCGGGGGCGACATGGCCGCTGACGACGGTGAACTCATGGGCGACGCCCCGGTGAGTGACCGGGATGCCGGCCGCGCCGGGCACCGAGATCGAGCTGGAGATGCCGGGCACGACCGTGCACGGGATCCCGGCCTCCGCGAGCGCCTGGACCTCCTCCATGCCCCGGCCGAAGACGAAGGGGTCGCCGCCCTTGAGCCGTACGACCGACCTGCCCTGCTTGGCGTGCTCGATGAGGGCGTTGTTGATGGCCTCCTGGGCCATGTAGCGGCCGTACGGGATCTTCGCCGCGTCGATCACCTCGACGTGCGGCGGGAGTTCGGCGAGGAGGTCGCGGGGGCCGAGGCGGTCGGCGATGACGACGTCGGCCTCGGCGAGGAGGCGGCGGCCGCGGACCGTGATGAGGTCGGGGTCGCCGGGGCCGCCGCCGACCAGGGCGACGCCGGGGGTGCGGGTGCGGTGGTGGGGCGCCACCAGCGTGCCGTCGCGCAGGCCCTCCACGACCGCGTCGCGGATGGCGGCGGTGTGGCGGGGGTCGCGGCCGCGCGCGTCGGTGGTGAGGACGGCGACGGTGACGCCCTCGCTGTGGCCGGTTGCGGGGGTCCAGGCCGTCGCCGCGTCGGCGTCGTCGGAGCGGACGCACCAGACGCGGGTCCGCTCCGCTTCGGCGGAGGCGTGGGTGTTGGCCTCGTGGTCACTGGTCGCGATCAGGGCGTACCAGGCTTCGGTGAGGTCGCCTTCTTCGTACGGGCGCCTTTCCCAGGTGATCTCGCCCGCGTCCGCCATGGCCTCCACGGAGGGGGTGGCTTCCGGGGACACGAGGGTGATGTGCGCGCCTGCCGCGATCAGGGCCGGGAGGCGGCGTTGGGCCACCTGGCCGCCGCCGAGGACGACCACGCGGCGGCCGGAGAGGCGGAGGCCTACGGGGTAGGCGGGGTGGTCGGCCATGAGGGTGCGGCTCCATCTCTTTGGCGGTGCGGTTGCCCTGACGTGCGGATTTTACGGGGCGGGCGATTTGGGCGGCATCGCTGTCCGGGGGCCGGGCATCGTGGCCGGGTGCGGCTGCGTGGGTCCGTGCCCACCCTCCCCCCACTCTCGGCTTCGCTCGAGCGGGGGACCCCCATCGCCCTGCGGAACAACTGCCCACAGACCCGCGTACGGACATGCGCAGGAGCCCGGCACCGCAGTCCCGGGCCCCCGTTGTCGGCGCCTACTTCTCCGTTACCCCCGCCGAATCGAACGTCGCCACCTCGTGCATCGCCCTCGCCGTGCTCTGGACCAACGGCAGCGCCAGGAGCGCGCCCGTGCCCTCGCCGAGGCGGAGGTCGAGGTCGACCAGGGGGCGGAGGCCCAACTTGTTGAGGGCTGCCACGTGCCCCGGTTCTGCGCTGCGGTGGCCCGCGATGCAGGCCGCCAGGACCTCGGGGGCGATGGCGCGGGCCACCAGGGCGGCGGCGCCGGCGCTGACGCCGTCCAGGATCACCGGCGTACGCAGGGACGCGCCGCCGAGGAGGAGGCCGACCATGGCCGCGTGTTCGAAGCCGCCGACGGCCGCGAGGGCGCCGATCGGGTCGGCCGGGTCGGGCTGGTGGAGTTCCAGGGCGCGGCGGACGACATCGGTCTTGCGGGCGAGGGTCTCGTCGTTGATGCCGGTGCCGCGGCCGGTGACCTCGGCCGGGTCGGCGCCCGTGAACACCGAGATGAGCGCGGCGGACGCCGTTGTGTTGGCGATGCCCATCTCACCGGTCAGCAGGCCCTTGTTACCGGCCGCCACCAGGTCGCGGGCCGTCTCGATGCCGACCTCGATGGCCTGCTTGGCCTCCTCGCGGGTCATCGCGGGACCGGTCGTCATGTCGGACGTGCCCGCGCGGACCTTGCGGGGCAGCAGGCCGGGGGTGGCGGGGAGGTCGGTGGCGACGCCCACGTCGACGACGCAGACCTCGGCGCCCACCTGCCCCGCGAAGGCGTTGCAGACCGCTCCCCCGCCGAGGAAGTTGGCCACCATCTGCGCGGTGACCTCCTGCGGCCAGGGGGTGACGCCCTGGGCGTGGACACCGTGGTCGCCCGCGAAGATCGCGACGGCCGCGGGCTCCGGGATCGGCGGCGGGCACTGCCGGGACAGCCCGGACAGCTGCGCGGAGATGATCTCCAGCATGCCGAGCGCGCCCGGGGGCTTGGTCATCCGCTTCTGCCGCTCCCAGGCCTCGCCGAGCGCCTTGGCGTCCAGCGGGCGGATTCCGGCGACAGTCTCGGCGAGCAGGTCGTGCGGGTCCTCGCCGGGCAGCGCGCGGCGGCCGTACGTCTCCTCGTGCACGACCCAGGACAGCGGGCGGCGCTTGGACCAGCCCGCCTGCATCAACTCGGGCTCGTCCGGGAACTCGTCGACGTACCCGACGCAGAGGTAGGCGACGGCCTCCAGGTGCTCGGGCAGGCCGAGGGCGCGGACCATCTCGCGTTCGTCGAAGAAGCTGACCCAGCCGACCCCGAGGCCCTCGGCGCGGGCGGCGAGCCAGAGGTTCTCGACGGCGAGCGCGGAGGAATACGGCGCCATCTGGGGCTGTGTGTGCCGGCCCAGGGTGTGACGGCCGCCGCGGGTCGGGTCGGCGGTGACGACGATGTTCACCGGGGTGTCGAGGATGGCCTCGATCTTCAGTTCCTTGAACTGCTTGGCCCGGCCCTTGGGCAGCGACTTGGCGTACGCCTCGCGCTGGCGCGTGGCCAGTTCGTGCATCGTGCGGCGGGTCTCGGCGGACCGGATGACGACGAAGTCCCAGGGCTGCGAGTGGCCGACGGAGGGCGCGGTGTGAGCGGCCTCCAGGACGCGGAGCAGCACCTCGTGCGGGATCGGGTCGCTGCGGAAGCCGTTGCGGATGTCGCGGCGTTCGCGCATGACCTTGAGGACGGCCTCGCGCTCGGCCTCGTCGTAACCGGGGGCGGCCGGTCCGGTGGACTGTCGTGCTTCCGCCACTGCGGCCGTGCTCTCCTCCTGGTCGGCGGCCCTGGTCTCCAGGTCTTCCGCCCGCTGTACGACATCGGGGTCCGACACCTGAGTGGGCTCGGCCTCGCGAGGTGCGGGGACCGTCACGAAGGCTTCCTCCGGCCCTGCGGGCGGCAGCTGCGTCTCGCCCTGGTCCTGCGTCGGGAGGATCAGGGGCTGCGGCGGGGTGGGCGCCAGGTGCGGGGTCGTCGGCACCTGCCCCTCGACCGGCACGAACTGGCCCAGCGGCTGGTCGGGTTGCGGTTCGAGGGGGACGCTGCTCGGCAGCGGGGTCTGGTAGCCGGGGGGCTGTTCGGCCGGAGACGCCTCGGGCGCGGACGCGGCTTCCGGGGCGGGTACGGCCTGCTGCGGCTCGGCGGCGTCCGGGGTCGGCTGTCGGCGCTGCGACTCGGCCGCGTCTGCCTCCGGAGGGATGCTCTCGTGCGGCGCGGTGGGGGCGGGAGCGCCCTCGGTCGGAGTCACGGGTCCCAGCGCGATGGGCCCGGTGGCGCGCCGCGTCTGCCGACCCTGCTCGGGCTGTGCGTCGGGCGTGTGCTGGGGTCCCTGGGCCTGCGTGGCGGGGTCCGCCTCGGCGAACTGCGGGACGCCATGGGCGGGAGTGCCGTCGGCGTTCCGCGGGACGCCGCGTGCGGGGGTGCCGTGGGCGGGCGTCGGCGTGCCGTCACCGGCGGGGTGCGTCCGTACGGCGTCCGGGGCGGCCGGTAGCGGTGCGGCGCCCGGCATCGCGATGGCGCCCGATGCGGCTCCCGGCATCGGGATGGCGGCGCGGGACTCGATCGCGGCGGACTGCTGCGCGGGTGCGCCGGCGTCGGGGGCCGGTGCTTCCGGCTGCACCGGGCTCCCGTGGGAGGCGTGGGTGCCTTGCGGCATGTGTACGGCGCCGTTCCGGCCGCCCTGAGAGTCGTGCGCACCGTGCCGCATGTGCACGGAGGCATCCTGGCCGTCCTGCTGAAGGTGCGCCGGGGCGTCCGGAAGCGGTGCCTCCGGCTGGGCCTGGGAGGCGTGGGCGTCCTGCTGAGCGACGGCGTCTCCGCTCGGCATGCCTTCAGGCGCGTAGGGCGCCTGAAGGAAGCGCAGGCCCTCCGGAGCCGGGGCGGCCTGCGCGTCCGGCATGCCCTCCGGTGCGGTGGCCGGGGCGATCCCGTCCGGTCTGCCCGGCAGCCCCTGGACGGTTTCCGAGCCCTGGGCGGCCTGCGGTGCGATCGGTGTCCCGGAGACGTTCGCGTCCCCCGTCACCGGTCCGCCCGTCGTACCGTGCGCACCGTCGGGGAACTGCGTGGCCATGGCGGGCTGTCCGGCCTCCGGGCCGTACAGACCCTCGGCACCCGGACGGCTCTGCGCCGCGTACGTCCCGTCGTGACCATGGAACGTGGGAACGTCGAGGTGCGGGTGCGCCTGGGCATCGGCCACGAGGCCCACGATGGACGGCTCGCCCGAGGCAACCGTTTCCGCTGCCGGTGCCTGCGCGGCGACCTGGGCCACGGGTGCCTCCACCGCACCCCAGGGCGCCGCGCTCTGCGGGGCCAGGTCGAGCAGCGGCTGGACGTCGAGGTACTCGGGGCCGGTCGTGGGCGGGCCAGGCTGCCGTACCGGCGCGCCCGCGGGGCCGCGGTCGGCGAGGGAGCGCACCGGGCTGGCGGAGGCGTCGGGGATCGCCGGACCGAGGTGCAGCGGGCGGCGTGGGGTCTGCGGGGCCGACTGGTCGTGCGGGGCGGTGAGGATGGGGGACGGCGGGACCGAGACCGGCATCGGGTCGGGCAGCCGGACACCGCCGAGGTCGACGGAGCCGCTGTCGCGGCCGGCCGTCTCGTGCGGACCCGGCTGGTGGACGGTCTCGACGACCGGCTCTGGGGCGGGCGGGGGCACTTCGTTGCCCCACGCGCCCTGGGCACCCGGCAGCAGCAGCTCGTCGTCCTCGGCGGGAGACTCGGCGAGGTAGGTGTACGCGCCGTGCGGGGGGACGCCCGGCTGCTCCACCATGCCTGCGTTCTCCGGCAGCCCTTCGCCCGGGACCTGGCCGGTGTCGGTCATGCGTACCCCTCGCCCATCGGTTTCGTGCTTCTACGACCAGCTCACCCGGAACGGCGCACCGACCGCCCCGCCGTGAAGAACGAGCGTGCGTGCCCAGCGGCACGAACGACCCGCCGGAAAAGCGACAAAGCCATTCAGTGGCATTGTCCCGGCCGTTCCCCCGTCGCGACAGCATGATCCGCGACAGCCCGCTGTGGGCTGCGCCACGTTGCGCTCGCCCTCCGGTTCTGCCGTACCACACCCGCCCCAAAAGGGGCGGGTTTTCCGGACATTGACGAACGAAATTCCGGGCCACCCGGTGCGGTACAACGATCGGCCAGCCTACCGCGCGCGGTACGACAACAGGATCACGGGGCGCGATCCGGGAGCACTCCACTGAGCAGAAACACGACGTTCCGCTCGGTCTCCGTCCAGGCCCTGGTGTCGAGTTCGACCGATTGCAGAAGGGCGCATTCGACCCGGTATCCGTGTTCGGTCAGGTCACGTCCGACGAGTTCGGCGGCGTCGCGGGTCGCGGCGTGGGTGACGATGCGCTGCGGGCGTCGGTCGGCCACGGCGGAGACGAGGGCCGCTCCCCCGCAGCCGATGCGTACGACGTCCGGTTCGGGCAGGTTCTCCAGGACGTGCGGGGCGGTGCCGTGGACGATCTGGAGGTGGACGCCGAAGCCACGCGCGGCCGACTCGGTGCGGGCGCACGCGCCGGGGTCCCGGTCGATGGCGATGACGGCCGCGCCGGCCCGCGCGGCCTCCGTGGCGAACGCGCCGCCGCCGCAGCCGATGTCCCACACCAGATCGCCGACGCGCGGTCCCAGGCGGGCGAGTTGGGCCGCCCGGAGCAGCTGCGTCTCGCCTTCGCCGAGTTCACCGTTGTACGCCTCGTCGGGCTGCACCCAGCCGCGCGGGCCCGCGCCCGGGTCGCGCCCGGCGATCCAGCCCCCGCCCTCGGCCGACCCCACCGGACCGCCCATGACGATGACGACGTTGGGGTCGCGCCAGGTGTGGTCGGCGGCCTTGTCGGAGGTCACGACGGTGACCTGCTCGCGCTCGGTGCCCAGTTCCTCGCAGATGACGAAGGTGCGGTGCACGCCGTCGAGCAGCAGGCCGAGTTCGGCGGGACCGGCGCCGGGTGAGGTGAGGACCGCCACCTTGGTGTGGGCGCGGCACACGTTCACCGCGCGTCGCAGGGTGCGCCGGTGTGCGACGACCACCTGGGCGTCGTCCCAGGGCATTCCGGCGCGGGCAAAGGCGGCGGCGACGGAGGAGACGGCGGGGACGACCTCGACCTCGAGGCCGAACTCGGGTGCGCGCAGGGTCCGTACGACGCCGAAGAAGCCGGGGTCGCCGTCGGCGAGGACGACCGCGGTGCCGCGGTGTCCGGCGATGCGGCGGGCGGCCAGGGCGACGCTGCCGAGGCGGATGCGCTCGGCGGTGTGCGGCACTTCGGGGAGGGCCAGGTGGTGGGCCGCGCCGGCGACGAGGGTGGCGGCGCCCAGGGCGGCGCGTGCCGCGGCGGTCAGCGGCGAGCCGTCCCAGCCGATCACCGTCACGCGGTCGGCCATCGTCGTCAGTCTCCAGTGTTTTCGCAGGTCGTCAGGGTGCGGGCGCCATGAGAGTACCCGGTGGAGCTGTCAGGCGCGTGACCAGCACAGTCACCCGTGAAACCAGTGTGCTCAGTTCCAGTCGGAGAACGCCGTGAATCCGCCGGGGTCGGTGACCCCGGCGAGGTCCTCGGGCAGCAGGCTCCAGACGATCACGTCCGTGCGCACCTCGACCCATTCCCCGGTCCCGGTCCGGGTCCGTGCTATCCAGGCCCCCCGCAGGACGCCCTCGCTGATGCAGCCGATCTTCTGGGCGACCTGCTGGGAGGCGGTGTTGTCGGCCGCGGTGCGCAGCTCGAGCCGCCCGAACTTCTGGTCGTGGAACAGCCATTGGGCCGTGGCCAGCGCGGCCTCGGAGGCATAGCCCTCGCCTCGGGCCCAGGGGGCGACGACGTAGGCGATCTCGCTGGAGCGGACGCGCCAGTCGGTGTTGCGCAGATGCACGATGCCGACCAGGCGCTGAGTGAGGAACTCGGTGACGGCGAAGACGATGCCCCTGCCCTCGGTCCGTTCGGCGGGCGCGAGTTCGGTGATCCAGGTCCGGGCGTCGTCCTTGGTGTAGGGGTGCGGGACGGACGTCCAGGCGGTGACGAGTTCGTCGTTCATCATCTCGGCGAAGGCCTCGATGTCCGGCTCCTCGAAGGAACGCAGCACCAACCGCTCCGTGCTGATGGAGATGTCGGGGAAGGTGCTAGTCATGCGCCGCTCCGTAACCTTCGGAAACCCTCAGGGCCTGGTGAACTGCCTGAACTGCCCAGCATGCAGCATGAAAGCAGTGAACCGCATCACGGGGCCCACTCCAACTGAAGGAGTGGGCCCCGTGCGTGGCGTTACGCGGGTATACGCCCCCGTCAGAAGGAGGGGATGACCGAGCCCTGGTACTTGTCCTCGATGAACTTCTTGACCTCGGGCGAGGTGAGGAGCTTGGCGAGCTTCTTCACACGCGGGTCGTTCTCGTTGCCCTTCTTCACGGCGAGGAAGTTTCCGTACGGGCTGTTCTGCGCCGACTCGAGGACGAGGGCGTCCTTGGCGGGCTTGAGGCCGGAGGCGATGGCGTAGTTGCCGTTGACGACCGCGGCGTCCACGTCGTCCAGGGAGCGCGCGGTCTGGGCCGCCTCGACCTCCTTGAACCGGAGGTTCTTCGGGTTGTCGGCGATGTCCTGCGGGGTCGCCTCGGTGCCCGTGCCGTCCTTGAGGGTGATGAGCTTGTTGGCGGCGAGCAGCTTCAGGGCGCGCGCCTCGTTCACGGCGTCGTTCGGGACGGCGATGGTCGCACCGCTCTTGATCGCGTCGGCGCTCTTCACCTTGTGCGAGTAGAGACCGAGCGGCTCCAGGTGCACCGTGACGACGGGCACGATGTGGGTGCCCCGCTTCTTGTTGAAGTCGTCGAGGTACGGCTGGTTCTGGAAGTAGTTGGCGTCCACCGAGCCGTCCTCGGTCGCCGTGTTCGGCACGATGTAGTCCTGGAACTCCTTGACCTCCAGGTCGAGTCCCGCCTTCTTCGCCAGGTTCTGCTTGACGAAGTTGAGGATCTCGGCATGCGGGACGGGGCTCGCTGCGACGACCAGCGGTCCGCTGTAGTCGGCGGAGGAGGAGCTGTCCTTGCCGGAGCCGCAGGCGGTGAGCCCGACGGTGAGGGCTCCTGCTGCGAGGACGGCGGCGGTGATCTTGGCGGTGTTACGCACGAAAAGTGCCTTTCCTTAAGGGTGGTGCGACCCCTTGGACCAAGGGGTGCGACGCGAAGCGCCGTCGTTGGGGGGTGGCGGGCGGGGAGTCCTGGTGAGGTCAGACGGTCTTGCTCGTCGCGGTCACGGCCTTGAGCAGGCGCAGCCTCGGTGCCGGTCCGGACTGGCCGCCGCGCCGGTGGAGACCGCGGGCGGCATAGTCACCGGCGAACTGGATGACGGAGATCACGACGGCGAGGATGGCCACGGTGATCCACATCAGTTCGGTCTCGAAGCGCTGGTAGCCGTACCGGATGGCGATGTCGCCGAGGCCGCCCGCACCGACCGTGCCGGCCATCGCGGAGTAGCCGATGAGGGCGACGATCGTGGTCGTGGTGCTGGAGATGAGGGAGGGCAGGGATTCCGGGACGAGGACCTTGCGGACGACGGTCCAGGTGTTGCCGCCCATCGACTGCACGGCTTCGACGAGCCCGCCGTCCACTTCGCGGACAGCCGTCTCGACAAGGCGCGCGAAGAACGGGATCGCACCGATGGCGAGCGGCACGATGGCGGCCTCGCGGCCGATGGTGGTCCCGGTGATCCAGCGCGTGAACGTCATCAGCGCGACCATCAGGATGATGAACGGCATCGAGCGGGCGACGTTCACGATCTGCCCGATGACCTTGTTGGCAAGGACGTTCTGCAGCAGTCCGCCCCGGTCGGTCAGGACCAGCAGGATGCCCAGCGGGAGTCCGCCGACGACGGCGATGAGCGTGGACCAGCCGACCATGTAGAGCGTGTCCCAACACGCCTGGGACAGCAGCGGCTGCATCTCGGACCAGCTCACTTGGCACCTTCCTTCACCAGCGTGGGCTCCTGGCCCTCGTGGCTGACGACATCGATCTGGAGGCCCTGCTCGCGCAGGAAGCCGATGGGCACGACGTTGTCTTCGTAGCGGCCGGGCAGTTCGATGCGCATGCGGCCGATCTGGAGACCGCCGACGGTGTCGATGGCGGCGCCGAGGATCGAGATGTCGATGTTGTAGGTGCGCGACAGCTGGGAGATGACCGGCTGGGTCGCGGCCTCGCCCTGGAAGGTGACGTCGAGGACGGTGCGGTCGGCGCCGGAGGCCTCACCGCCCACCGGGAAGAGCGCGGCGGCCAGTTCGGAGCCCGGGGTGGCGAGCAGTTCGCTGACGGTGCCGGACTCGACGATGCGCCCGTTCTGCATGAGCGCGGCGGAGTCGCAGATGCTCTTGACGACGTCCATCTCGTGAGTGATGAGCAGGACGGTGAGGCCGAGCTGCTGGTTCAGGTCGCGCAGCAGTTGGAGGATCGAGCGGGTGGTCTCCGGGTCGAGGGCGCTGGTGGCCTCGTCGGAGAGCAGCACCTTGGGGTCGCCGGCCAGGGAGCGGGCGATGCCGACGCGCTGCTTCTGACCGCCGGAGAGCTGGGCGGGGTAGGCGC
Organism: Streptomyces sp. NPDC002619; assembly: GCF_042889305.1. Taxonomy (NCBI): domain Bacteria; kingdom Bacillati; phylum Actinomycetota; class Actinomycetes; order Kitasatosporales; family Streptomycetaceae; genus Streptomyces; species Streptomyces sp. NPDC002619. The sequence continues at coordinate 37,887 of NZ_JBIAQV010000006.1, forward strand.
CCGCCTTGTCGGCGAGGCCGACCAGGTCGAGGAGTTCGAGCGCCTTGCGGGAACGCTCCTTGCCCGACTTGCCGAGGATCTCGAGCGGCAACTCGACGTTGTCCTGCACGGTGCGGGAGGAGAGCAGGTTGAAGTGCTGGAAGACCATGCCGATCCGGCTGCGCGCCCGCCGGAGTTCCTTCCCGGCGCGCGGACCGTGTCCGGCGAGCGCCGTGAGGTCCTGACCGGCGACGGTGACCGTGCCGGACGTCGGACGCTCCAGCAGGTTGACGCAGCGGATGAGCGAGGACTTGCCGGCGCCGGACTGACCGATGACGCCGTACACCTCGCCTTCGCGGACGTGCAGATCGACGCCGTCGAGGGCGGTGACCTCGCGGCCGCGCGAGCGGTAGACCTTGGTCAGGCCCGATGTGGTGATCACGTGGGTTTCCGTCACTGTCGAGTGTCCGGGCGTGGGTGTGCCCAGGCACATTTGCGTTCGTTCGGGACGCGGCACGGTTCTCGCGGTGGCGCGGATGTGGGAGAACGTGTGCGCGGCGAGGCGTCGGTCACATACGCGTACCGGGTACGGCGTACGGACATGCCACGGGCGTCTCGCTTCGGGGCGCGAGGCTCAGGTGGTGCGGGGGCCCTCTAGAAGGCGCACATTCGACACAGACAACGAGCACCGGGCGTCATGGTCGCCTCGGTCGCAAGGGTGCGGCAGCTCGTCGTGGTCATGCGATCAGTAAACCAGACGTACGGTCCTTACAAGCCGCCGCTGTCCACATGCTGGACAGCGGCGGACAGGGGTCAGCGACGCTCGGAGATCTCGACTCCCCCGGCGGTGACCAGCGCGGACAAGGCCGAGAGGTCATCGACCACCAGGTCGGCGTCGAGCTCGTCGGCCCGGTGCGTTGTGGCCAAGGCCACGGTGGTCATCCCGGCGGCGCGGCCCGCCCGGAGGCCGGCCGGGGCGTCCTCGAACACGACGCAGTGGGCCGGGTCGACGCCCAACTGCCGGGCGGCCAGCAGATACGGCTCGGGGTCGGGCTTGCCGTGGGTGACGTCGTCGGCGGCGACGAGTGTCTTGGGCAGGATCCCGACGGCTTCGAGCCGGGCGTCGGCGAGCCGCCGGGTGGCGGAGGTGACCACGGCCCAGCGGTCGGCGGGCAGGGAGTCGAGGAAGTCGCGGGTGCCGGGCAGCAGCCGTACGCCGCCGTTCGGCACGTCCTCCACCTCCAGTTGCTCGACCCGCGCGACCGCCTCCGGCACCAGGTCGGCGGGCAGCAGGTCGGCGACTATCTCCGCCGCGGTACGCCCGTGCAGTTCCACCCGCCCGAACTCCTCGGCCGTGATCCCGTACTCCCGGGCCCACCGCGTCCAGCAGCGCTCGACGGATGCGAGGGAGGAGACCAGGGTCCCGTCGTTGTCGAACAAGATGGCTTGTGCATGGATCGTCATGGCCTCGACCTTACGGTGTTGGGCGGGGGCGATCTCCGGGGAGCGTTTGGGGCGTAATAGGGTCACCGCATGCTCAATGCCCTGACCCTGGTGACCGGGGTCGCCGCGTTGCTGCTCGCCGCCTGGTGCGGGTGGGCGGCCTACCGTGATCAGCCGACCAAGGACTGGCACTTCATCGGGATGGCCGTGGTCTCGGTCCTGGCTCTGGCGCAGTTGGTGATCGGGGTCGTGCAGCTGGCGCGGGGCGAGAAGCCGGAGCAGGGGACGACGATCTTCGTGGCGTATCTGCTGGGCGCGTTCGCGTGCGTGCCGGCGGCGGGGTTCATGTCGCTGGCGGAGCGGACCCGTTGGGGGTCGGTGACGGTGGCCGCGGGTGGCGTTGTGCTCGCCGTGCTCGAGGTGCGGCTCTATGACATCTGGGGAGGCTGAGGTGACCGTGGCGGAGGAGAAGCCGACCCGGCTGATCAGCGGGCCGGGAATGCTGCTCGTCTGGTTCTACGGCGTGATGGTGGTCGGTGCGGTGTCGCGCTCGGCGTACCAGATCGCCACGGACTTTCAGCGGGCGCCGCTCGCGTACTCGCTGTCGGCGGTGGCCGGCGTGGTGTACGGGTTCATCACGTACACGCTCGTCCGGGGCGGAGAGAGGGCCCGCAAGGCGGCGCTGGTGTGCTGCGCCGCCGAGTTGGCGGGCGTGCTGATCGTGGGTACGTGGACCCTGGTGGAGCCCTCGGCCTTCCCCGACGCGACCGTGTGGTCGGACTACGGGATGGGGTACGTCTTCATTCCGGTGCTGCTGCCGCTGTCCGCCATGTATTGGTTGCGGAAGGCGCGGACGCAAAGGGGCGCTTGAGGAGCGTTCGCGACTGCTGGTGCGTAGTGGCTTGTCGCGCAGTTCCCCGCGCCCCTTCGGGGCGCGTTCATCAGGCCGTGGTCACAAACGTCCCCGCGGGCTTCTCCAGGACGATCAGTTCCACGCCGTCGTTGCCCTTGGACCTGCCCACCGCCTCGTAGCCGACGCGGCGGTACAGGCGGAGGTTGCCCTCGCTGCGGTGGCCCGTGTGGAGGCGGAAGCGCTTGGCGCCGTGTTCGTCCGCCAGTGCCGTCTCGGCCGCGCGCAGCAGTCGTGCTCCGATGCCGTGGCCCTGCAGGCGCGGGTGCACACAGAGCTTGCCGATGGCGGCCGCGCCGTCCTCGGTGACCGAGCCCCGTACCGACCCGACCACCTCCTCGCCCAGCCTGGCGACGAAGACGCAGTCGGAGGCGACCTCCTGGCGGACGGAGTCGAGGCTCTGGACGAGCGGGTCGATGCGGTAGTTGCCGTACAGCGCCGCCTCGCTCTGGAAGCACAGGTACTGGAGCCTGAAGATCTGCTCTGCATCCTGCTCGGTCGCCACCGAGATGGTCACGCTCATGCCCATGTGCGCACGCCTCCCGCTCACCTGATCGCCTGTTGTTCCTCACTCCTATCCCCGCGCTTCGCGGGCCGCAACCTCCGGCGTGAGCAATCGCCGTAGACATTCAAGACATTTGGAGCGTTCCGGGCCAAGACTGCCCTGTGAGATACCCAACTCCCCCGCGATCTCCCGGTATGTGAGGTCCTTCGGGGAGAGGAGGGCCGTCATGAGACGGGGGCAGCGGCCCGGCAGCCGGCGGACCGCGTCGCGCAGGGCGCGGTGCCGGGCGGCGGTGAGTGCGGTCTGCTCCGGGTCGGGTCCTCGATCGTCGGCGGGCTCGCCGTCGTACGGCCGCTCGATCCGGGTCGTACGGCGGCTGCGACGGGCCTCTGCGCGAACGGCCCTACGCAGCCAGTCCTGCGGGTCGTGCGGTGGGCCGGCGGAGTCGACCCGCTCCAGGAGGCGGAGCCAGACGGCCTGCTCCAGGTCACCGGGCTCGGCACCCGACGCGTATGCCTCCGCCGAGGCCTCGGCGGTGAGCAGGGGACCAAGGGCGGTCACCAGGTCGTGCGTCATGTGCAGAACGACGCGGCCGCCCCGGCGGCGGTTGCCGGGGCGGCCGTGGGTCGACCCGAACGGGTCGGACGGGCTCAGCCGTTGACGAAGTCCTCGCGGGCGAGCAGGCCGGTGTCGGCGTTGTCGGTGAAGACACCGTCGATGCCGGTGGCGAAGTAGGCCTTGAAGGCGCCGAAGGCGTCTCCGTAGGCGTCCGCGGCGGTGCCCTTGCGGAACTCCGTCGGCAGGAAGGGGTTCTCGTTGCGCATGGTGTAGGGGTGCAGGATCAGCCCCACCTTGTGCGCGTCGGCGACGAGGCTGCTCGGCGTGCCCAGGCTGCCGTCGGCGTTCCTCGGGATGATCAGGTCGAGGGTCGGGCCGATGCCCTGCGCGTAGCCGGCGATCTCCCGCAGTCCGGCGGGCGAGATGAGGTCGGCGACGGTGCGCGGGTCGCCCGAGTCGACGAAGTCCCAGGGGCGGCTGTTGGCGGTCGAGAGCAGGACGGCGAGGTTGTTGTCGACCAGCTTGTTCAGCCGCTGGATGCTGGTCGGCTCGAAGGACTGCAGGATGACCGGCGAGTTCCGCTTGTCCTTGCCGTACTTGCGCAGCAGCTTGGCGACCCGCTCCTCGAGGCCGAGGCCGAGCTTGCGGAAGTAGGTGGGGTGCTTGGTCTCGGGGTAGATCCAGACCTGCTTGCCGCGCTTGCGGGTCTCCTCGTCCTGCCACTTCAGGACCTCTTCGAACGTGGGGATCTCCCAGCGCCCGTTGTAGAGGTTGTTGTGCGGACGGTTGGCCGGGATGCGCTCGATGGCGCGCAGGGTCTTCAGCTCGGCGAGCGTGAAGTCCTCGGTGAACCAGCCGGTGGTGGAGACGCCGTCGAGGACCTTGGTGGTCTTGCGGTCGGCGAACTCGGGGTGGTCCGCGACGTTCGTGGTGCCGCCGATCTCCGGCTCGTGCCGGCAGACCAGGTGCCCGTCCTTGGTGGGGACCAGGTCACCGGCCTCGACGATGTCGGCGCCGAGGTCGAGGGCCAGGTTGTACGAGCCGAAGGTGTGCTCGGGGCGGTAGCCGCTGGTGCCCCGGTGCCCGATGATCGTCGGTACCGGCAGGCTCTTCAGGCCGCCGCCGTACCCTGCGGTCCGGGCCTCGGCGGCTCGCGCCATACCCGGCAGTCCGAGGACCGCTCCGCTCGCACCGAGCACCGCGGCGCCGAGCAGCGCCCGCCGTCCGGTTCCGCGTCCCTGCTCGTCCGACACCTGCGATCCCATGACTGCCTCCAGCCGTCCTGACATGTCTTGTCGCGCTCCGCCTCCGGGGCGCCTCAGCCGGTGTCGAGGGGGCCCCTCCGGCTCCGCGCCGTCGTTGCGCGCCGATCGTAGGGGCGTGTGCATGGCGGCCGGGAGACCTCGGCCGGAACACGGGGGTGACGCCGGATGTCATCTGACACCCGGACGGACACCGGGAGCTGACGGTCCGTCGGCGGGGGTGTGCGGGCTCCGGGCGCGATGTCGGTCACATCGTTCCGGGCGGGTTACCGGCGGGCGACGGGACGCAACCGCAGGTTAAGCCGAGTCAACAGTGCGTAAGACCTCGGTGAATCGCCCGCACCTGATGTGCGCTTCCCCCTGAGCCGCGAGTAATGTCCTCACCTGCACAGACACATATCGACCCTCGGCATCGGAGGACCCGTTGTCCCGCTTCGCGCTCATCAAGGCAGTGCTCGGACCGATCATGCGCCTGATGTTCCGCCCTCGGGTGGAGGGCGTGGAGCACATCCCGGGGGACGGTCCGGTGATCCTGGCGGGCAACCACCTCACGTTCATCGACTCGATGATCCTGCCGCTGGTGTGCGACCGGCAGGTGTTCTTCATCGGCAAGGACGAGTACGTCACCGGCCGGAGTTTCAAGGGCCGGCTGATGGCGTGGTTCTTCACCGGCGTCGGCATGATCCCCGTGGACCGCGACGGCGGCCGGGGCGGTGTCGCCGCGCTGATGACCGGGCGCCGGGTGCTGGAGGAGGGCAAGGTCTTCGGCATCTATCCCGAGGGCACGCGGTCGCCCGACGGCCGTCTGTACCGGGGCCGTACCGGCATCGCCCGCCTGACGCTGATGACGGGTGCTCCCGTGGTGCCGTTCGCGATGATCGGTACGGACAAGTTGCAGCCGGGTGGGGCGGGGATGCCGCGGCCCGGGCGGGTGACGGTCCGCTTCGGTGAGGCGATGGAGTTCTCTCGGTACGAGGGGATGGACCGGGATCGGTATGTGCTGCGGGCCGTTACCGATTCCGTGATGGCTGAGGTCATGCGGTTGTCCGGGCAGGAGTACGTGGACATGTACGCCACGAAGGCCAAGGCTGCGTAAGGGATCGTTGTCGGGTGCGGGTGCGTCGTGGTTGCTCGCGCCCACGCGGCGGAGCCGCAAATCGATACAGCCCCGCGCCCTGAGGTTGGGACAGTTACCCCGCGCTTTCCAGGCGCTGTCCCTTCAGCATGAACCATGCCGCTGCCGCCGTTGCCAGCAAGACCGCTGCTCCCGCCCCCGACGCCAGTTGCAGGCCGTGGACGAAGGAATCCCTAGCCGCCGTCAGCAGTGCGTCCGACGTGTGCGGTGGCAGGGTCTTCGCCGCCTCCACCGCGCCGCCCAGTGATTCGTGGGCCTCGGCCGGGGTGCCCGCCGGGCCGGTGAAGTCGCGGTAGACGCCCGTCACGATCGAGCCCAGCAGGGCGATGCCCAGCGCCGCGCCCAGTTCGTACGCCGTCTCGGAGACCGCCGAGGCCGCGCCCGCCTGGTCCTTGGGGACGCTGGAGAGGATGACGTCGGCGGTCACCGTGAACGAGAAGCCGGCGCCCATGCCGACGACCAGCAGGGCGGTACCGAGCAGCGGGTATCCGGTCGATTGGCTCAGGGTCATGAGTACGGCCAAGGCCAGCCCCACCGCCGCCAGCCCACCTGAGACCACCGCCCGGACCGAGTAGCGACGGGCCGTGCGGCCGGCGACCAGGCCGGCCGCCACCGCGCCCACGGCGGCGGGGAGTTCGGCCAGACCCGCCTCGAACGGGCGCCTGTCCTGGACGAGCTGCAGGTACTGGGAGAGGAAGAACACCAGCCCGGACATGCCGAGCACGGTCAGCAGGTCGGCCAGGACCGCTCCGCTGAAGCCACGGCCCCGGAACAGCCGCATGTCCAACAGCGGGGTCGGCAGGGTGAGTTGGCGTCGGACGAAGCCGACCAGGGCCGCCGCGCCGAGCGCGCCGGTGGCGAGCGTGGTCCAGGTGAAGCCGTGTGTGGCGGCCTCCTTGACCGCGTAGACGACGGCGATCATGCCGACCAGGGACAGGACGACGCTGGTCAGGTCCCACGGGCCCGGATTCGGGTTGCGGGACTCCGGGAGGGTGCGGATCCCCACCAGGACGAGGACCGCCATCACGGGGAGGTTGATGAGGAAGACCGAGCCCCACCAGAAGTGTTCGAGCAGCAAGCCGCCCACGATCGGGCCGACGGCCGTACCGGCGGAGGCGGTGGCGCCCCAGATGCCGACGGCGAGGCTGCGCTCGCGCGGGTCGTGGAAGAGGTTGCGGATCAGGGCGAGCGTGGCGGGCATCAGAGTCGCACCCGCGACACCGAGCAGCGCTCGCGCCAGGATCATCAACTCCGGTGTCGTGGCATAGGCGTTGAGGACGGAGATCGCGCCGAACGCCGTGGCGCCGCAGAGCAGGATCCGCTTGCGGCCGATGCGGTCGCCGAGGCTGCCCATGGAGACGAGCAGACCGGCGATGACGAAGGAGTAGACGTCGCCGATCCACAGGAGCTGGGTGCCGGAGGGCTTCAGGTCTTCGCTGATGTAGGGGGTCGCGAGGCCGAGGACGGTCGCGTCGACGGCCACCAGCAGCACGGCCAGGACGAGCACGGAGAGCGCGAGCCAACGGCCCGGGCGCTTCTCCGCCTCCGTCGCGACGGCCGGCCGCAGGGTGCTGGTCATGATTCCTCTCTCCGTAGCGCGCCGCCGAGCAGCAGCTCGACGATCATGTGGGTGAAGTCCTTCGGGGCGACGCGGCCTTCCGACACGGCCCAGGCACCGGAGGCCAGCAGGCCGTACAGCGCCTCGGTGAGCCAGCCCGGGGTGAGGTCGATCCGGAACTCGCCCGCCGCCTGGCCGCGTCGGAACAGGGCGGCGATGCGTTCGTCGATCCGGGTCCAGCCCTGGTTCTGTTCCTCGCCCTCGAACAGCTGATTCTCGGTGTAGAGGAAGGCCAGCAGACCTGCGGCCGGTTCGATCTCACGCACCAAGCGGCGTACGGCGTCGCCCGCCGGGCCCTCGTCCAGGCGGGCCGCATCCAGGGCGGCCTCGCACTCCTCGATGCCCAGGGACTCCAGTGCCCGGACGAGCGCGTCGCGTCCGGCGAAGTGGCGGTGCAGTGTGGCGCGGCTGATCCCGGCCGCCTTGGCGACCTCGTCCATGGTTGCGGTGGATTTGCGGGTCAGCAGGGCGGCCGCACTGCGCAGCACGTGGTCACGGTCGAGGGCCATGAGACAATCGTAGCCCAGATGAGACACTCATGTCTCATCATAGGCATGGAGGTCTCAGAAACCCCTGCTCAGGAGGTGGCTCAGTGCCAGGGCAGCTGCCCGCGCCGCTGCCAGTACGCGCCCGGCTCCTCCACGAGCGCGGCGAGGCGGGCCAGCTGGTCCTCGTCCAGGTCGACCACGGCGGCGTGCAGGTTGGCGGCGAGCTGGCCGACGGTCGCGGCGCCGGAGAGCACGACCCCGGTCCAGGGCCGGCGGAGGACCAGGGCGAGGGCGACGGCGTCGGCCCCGAGAGACGTTTCCTCGGCCACCTCCTTCAGCGCGTCCGGCGCGTACGGCTCGGCCAGCCGTCCGTTGGCCATGGCCTCCTTGACGATGACTGTGAGGCCGGCGTCGTGCGCCTCGGCGAGGGCGGGGCCGGCCGAGGTCTCCAGGGCGTTGTACGTCGACTGGACGGTACGGAAGAGGGGCTCGCCGTCGACGGTGACCTCGAGGGCGGCGCGGATCGCCTCCGCCTGGGCGGGGCCGCTGGTGGAGAAACCGAGGGACAGGCCCCCGGCGGCGGCCTCGGCGAGCCGGGCGTGGAGTTCCTTGTCGGTGAGCGCCGGGCTGTCCGGGGTCACCGAGTGGATCTGGTAGAGGTCGAGCCGGTCGCCGAGGAGCGCATCGGTCTCGGCGCGCTGTCTCTCGTACGTCTGAACGCTGTGGTCCTTGACCTCGTGCTGCTCGGCGTCGGTGGTCCAGCCGGCGGTGTAGGTATAGCCCCACTTGCTGCCGACGACCACGTCGTCGATGTCGGGCCGGGCGTTCAGCCAGTCGGCGAGGAACTCCTCGGAACGGCCGTACGAGCGGGCGACGTCGAAGTAGCGGACGCCCTGGGCGTAGGCGGCGTCCAGGAGTTCATGGGTACGGTCGCGCAGGGCGTCGACGCTGCGGTTCTCTCCGAGGTCGTGCTCTCGGCCCAGGTTGATGTAGCCGGGGCGGCCGACGGCGGCGAGACCGAGTCCGATGTGGCAGGTCGGGGTCGTGGCGGTCGCGAGACGGGCGAAGGGCATCGCGGGCTCCGTTCGGTCGGCTCCGGTACGACTCCTGACCAACGTATCCCGTGATGGCCTTCGCCTCAGAGCACGGTTCATACGGCGCTTCGGCGAGTGCGGGTGCGTCGTGGCTTGTCGCGCAGTTCCCCGCACCCCTTTCAGGGGCGCTGCCCTCAGCTCTTCTTGTTGGCGTCCGCCCACTGGTGCTGCTGTGCCACGTCCGCCTTGATCTCCGTCAGCTGGACCGCTACCGCGCTGGGCGCCGTACCTCCGCGGCCGTTGCGCGAGGCCAGGGCGCCGGGGACGTTGAGGACGGAGCGGACCTCGGGGGTGAGGTATGTGGAGATCTTCGCGAACTGGTCGTCCGTCAGCTCGTCCAGCTCCTTGCCCTCGGCCTCGGCCGCCTTGACGCACTCGCCGGCGACCTCGTGTGCGACCCGGAACGGCACGCCCTGCTTGACCAGCCACTCGGCGATGTCGGTGGCGAGCGAGAAGCCGGCCGGGGCCAGTTCCTCCATGCGCTCGCGGTGCACGGTCAGCGTGGCCATCATGCCGGTGAAGGCCGGGAGCAGGACCTCCAGCTGGTCGATGGAGTCGAAGACCGGCTCCTTGTCCTCCTGGAGGTCGCGGTTGTAGGCGAGCGGGAGGGCCTTGAGCGTGGCCATCAGGCCCGTCAGGTTGCCGATCAAGCGGCCCGACTTGCCGCGCGCCAGCTCCGCGATGTCGGGGTTCTTCTTCTGCGGCATGATCGACGAGCCCGTGGAGAACGCGTCGTGCAGGGTCACGAAGGAGAACTCCTTCGTGTTCCAGATGATGATCTCCTCAGCGATCCGGGAGAGGTTGACCCCGATCATCGCGGTGATGAAGGCGAACTCGGCGACGAAGTCACGGGAGGCCGTGCCGTCGATGGAGTTGCCGACGCTGCCGTGCTCGAAGCCCAGGTCCCTGGCCACCGCCTCGGGATCGAGGCCGAGGCTGCTGCCCGCGAGCGCGCCCGAGCCGTACGGCGAGACGGCCGTCCGCTCGTCCCACTGGCGCAGCCGCTCGGCGTCCCGGGACAGCGACTGGACGTGGGCCAGCACGTGGTGGGCGAAGAGCACCGGTTGGGCGTGCTGGAGGTGGGTACGGCCGGGCATCGCCACGTCCGGGTGGGCCTCGGCGAGGCCGATCAGGGCGTCCTGGAGCTCGGCGATCAGGCCCCCGATCGTACGGGCGTGGTCGCGCAGGTACATGCGGAAGAGGGTCGCGACCTGGTCGTTGCGGGAGCGGCCGGCGCGCAGCTTGCCGCCGAGGTCGGGGCCTAGGCGTTCGAGGAGGCCGCGTTCGAGCGCCGTGTGGATGTCCTCGTCGGCGATCGTGCCGACGAAGGAGCCGTCGGCCACGTCCGACTCCAGCCGGTCGAGCCCGGCGAGCATCCGGGTCAGCTCGTCGTCCGTGAGCAGTCCCGCCTTGTGCAGCACGCGCGCGTGGGCACGCGAACCGGCGATGTCGTAGGGCGCGAGGCGCCAGTCGAAGTGGACGGACGCGGACAGCTTTGCCAGGGCCTCGGCGGGACCGTCGGCGAAACGGCCGCCCCAGAGCCGTACGTCACCGCTGTTGCTGCTCACTGCGTTGCTCCTCGGAAGATGTCTCTGTGCGACCGCCTCCCCACCCTTGCAGGTGAGGAGGCGGTTGTCAGTCTGATGCGTGCGAGGTGACCCGGACGGGGTCACACCAGGTCTGCGTCGGGCTATGCCTGCAGATCACGCCGCGCCGCGATCTTCGACGACAGGCTGTAGATGTCGATGAAGCCCTTGGCCGCGGCCTGGTCGAAGGTGTCGCCGGTGTCGTAGGTGGCGAGGTTGAAGTCGTACAGCGACGACTCGGAGCGCCGGCCGGTGACGACGGCGCGGCCGCCGTGCAGGGTCAGCCGGATGTCGCCGTTGACGTGCTGGTTGGCCTCGTTGATGAAGCCTTCCAGGGCGCGCTTGAGCGGGGAGAACCACTGGCCGTCGTAGACCAGTTCGCCCCAGCGCTGCTCGACCTGCCGCTTGTAGCGGGCGAGTTCGCGCTCGACGGTGACGTTCTCCAGCTCCTGGTGGGCGGTGATCAGGGCGATGGCGCCCGGAGCCTCGTACACCTCGCGGGACTTGATGCCGACGAGGCGGTCCTCGACCATGTCGATCCGGCCGATGCCCTGGGCGCCGGCACGCTCGTTGAGCTGCTGGACGGCCTGCAGGACGGTGACGGCCTTGCCGTCGATGGCGACGGGGACGCCCTGCTTGAAGGTGATGATCACCTCGTCGGCCTCACGGGGCTCGGCCGGGTTGGAGGTGTACTCGTAGATGTCCTCGATCGGGGCGTTCCAGATGTCCTCCAGGAAGCCCGTCTCGACCGCGCGCCCGAAGACGTTCTGGTCGATGGAGTACGGGGACTTCTTGGTGGTGGCGATCGGGAGCTGCTTGGCCTCGCAGAAGGCGATCGCCTTGTCGCGGGTCATCGCGTAGTCGCGGACCGGGGCGATGCACTTGAGGTCGGGGGCGAGAGCGACGATGCCGGCCTCGAAGCGGACCTGGTCGTTGCCCTTGCCGGTGCAGCCGTGGGCGACGGTCGTGGCGCCGTGCTTCTTGGCGGCGGCGACGAGGTGCTTGACGATCGTCGGCCGGGAGAGGGCGGAGACCAGCGGGTAGCGGTCCATGTAGAGGGCGTTGGCCTTGATCGCCGGGAGGCAGTACTCGTCGGCGAACTCGTCCTTGGCGTCGGCGACCTCGGCCTCGACGGCGCCGCACGCGAGGGCGCGCTTGCGGATGACGTCCAGGTCCTCGCCGCCCTGGCCGACGTCGACCGCAACGGCGATGACCTCGGCGCCCGTCTCCTCGGCGATCCAGCCGATGGCGACGGAGGTGTCCAGACCGCCTGAGTAGGCGAGTACGACGCGCTCGGTCACGGGTTTCTCCTCACAGTGCATTCGCTGATATGCATGAGTATGCAGCACTCTGCATGATTCGTCAATCCGACCGGATGCGTGACGTGTGCCGCCGTCGGCGCCGATAATCGGTGGCCATGGGACAGACCTACGAGCGCATCGACGGCAGGCTCCGCACGTTCATCGAGGAACAGCCCCTCTTCTTCACCGCCACCGCGCCGCTGTCCGGCGACGGCACGGTCAACCTCTCCCCCAAGGGCCTCAAGGGGTCCTTCGCCGTGCTCGACGAGCACACCCTGGCGTACCTCGATTTCGCCGGGTCGAACGCCGAGACAATCGCCCATCTGCGTGAGAACGGCCGGATCACCCTGATGTGGTGCGCGTTCCAGGGACCGCCCAACATCGTGCGCGTGCACGGGCGCGGCGAGCCCGTCTTCCGCGACGACCCGCGTTTCAACGAACTGCTCACGCGTTTCCCGGACATCGACCCGACCCCGCACGGCCTACGCGCGGTCATCGTCGTGCACGCCGAACTCGTCCGGGACTCCTGCGGCTACGCCGTGCCCCACATGGCGTACGAGGAAGACCGCGACCTGCACGGGCGGCGCTTCGCGCGCGAGGACGACGCCTCACTGAGCGACTACTTCCAGAAGAAGGACCACGTGGCGACGAGCCTGGATGGCCTACCCGGGCTGCCGTTGCCGCTGCCGCCGTCTACCGTCTGAGCCATGCGCCCCCGTGTCGTCGTCACCCTCGTGTCCGCGTCCCTCCTCGTGCTCGGTGCCGCGCCCGCCGGCGGCTTCGAGGGCGACCCGCTGCCCTCGCGGATGGCGGACACGGGTGGCGGCAGCCAGCTGATCACCGCTCAGGCGCCGCGTGCCGGCACCACATCGGGGACGGTCACCTGGTGGGACCTGCGGGGCGGAAAGTGGGTGCAGGCCGGTTCGGCCGCGGCCCGCTTCGGTGCGAACGGGCTCGTCGAGGGCGCCGAGCGGAAGCAGGGCACGAACACGACGCCGACCGGGCTGTACGACCTGCCGTTCGCGTTCGGTGTCGAGGCGGCGCCGGGTGGAACGGGCGTCGACTACCGCCGCGTGCACGAGGACTCGTGGTGGTGTCAGGACAACGACTCGCGCTCCTACAACCGGTGGACCGAGCCCCGGCCCGCCGACTGCCGGGCCGCCGAGTCCGAGCATCTGATCTCGTACCCGACGCAGTACGCGCACGCGCTGGTCATCGGGTTCAACTACCAAAAGCCGGTGCGGGGGCGGGGTGCGGGGATCTTCCTGCACGTCAACGGGCGTGCGGCGACGGCCGGTTGTGTGTCGGTACCCGGAGACGCGATGCGGCGGATCCTCGGCTGGGTGAAACCGGCGGCGAAGCCGCACATCGCGATCGGGACGGAGAGCGGGGCGACCGCGATCACGCGTTACTGACGTCGCCCGCGGGCAGCCGCACCGTGAACGTCGTGGCCCCCGGCCGGCTCTCCAGGCCCACGCTTCCCCTGTGGGCCTCCACCACCGCTGCCACGATCGACAACCCCAGTCCCGCACCCCCGCCGGAGGCGTCCGCGTGGCGGCGGTGATCGGCTCTCGTGAAGCGTTCGAAGACTCCCGGCCGGATCTCCTCGGGCACTCCGGGGCCGTCGTCGTGGACCTTGAGGGAGGCCGTCGTGCCGTCGGTCTCCAGGGACACCGCCACCTCTGTGCCGACGGGCGTGTGCAGACGGGCGTTGGCCAACAGGTTGGCCAGCACCTGTTGGAGGCGGTGGGCGTCGCCCGTCACCGTGACCGGTTCCTCCGGAAGCTCGAGGGTCCAGCGGTGGCCGGGGCCCGTCGCGCGGGCGTCCGTGACCGCGTCCAGGACCAGTCGCGTGAGGTCGACGGGGCGGCGCTCCAGGGGGCGGCCCGCGTCCAGGCGGGCGAGGAGCAGCATCTCGTCGACCATCTCGCCCATACGGGAGGACTCGGCCGCGATGCGTTCCAGGGCACGGGTCACCTCCGGCGGTACCGGGCCCGGGTGGAGGAGGGCCAGCTCGGCGTGGCCGCGCACCGAGGCGACGGGCGTGCGCAGCTCGTGGCTGGCGTCGGCGGCGAACCGGCGCAGCCGCTCCTCGCTCGCGTGCCGCTTGGTCAGGGCGTCCTCGACATGGCCGAGCATGCGGTTGAAGGCGCCGGCGACCCGGCCCACCTCGCTGCGCGGGTCGGACTCGGGGGCGCGCGGCGGCAGGACGACCTCGCCGCTGGCCAGCGGGAGCTCGCTGACCCGGGTGGCCGTCGCGGCGACCCGGCTCAGCGGACGCAGCGACCAGCGCACCCACAGCGCGCCCGCGACCCCGGTGACGGCGAGGGCCAGCCCGAAGACGATCGCGGCCACCAGCTCCAGCCGGTGCACCGTGGCCTGCATGGGCTCCAGCGGGAGTCCGACGATCAGTACGTCCCCGTCCTTGCCCGGTGACGCGACGACCCGGTAGTCGTCCAGCGCGGAGAGCTCGACGGTGTGGGCCCGGCCGTCGACCGGAACCGCCGCCAGCCGCTGTTCGTCCGTGGCCGTGAGGTCGACGTTCAGGTCGGCGGCGAGGTCGTCGGAGCGGACGAGTGCCTTGTTGGTCACCGTGCCATTGACCAGACGGGCGCCGAAGGTGTCGGTGGCCTGGCGGCGGGTGTCGCCGTACTCGTCGCCGTCGTGGTCGCTGGGCACCGGGCCCTTGTGCTCCAGGCTCGCGGGGAGCCGTGTGCCGACCTCGCTCAGCTGCTGGTCGAGACGCTGGGTGAGGAACCCGTTCACGCCGACCACCGCGGCGATCCCGACAGCCGCGCAGCTCACCGCGAGCAGCACGACAAGCCCGAAGGTGAGCCGGGCGCGCAGGGTCTGGGGGCGGGGCAGGCGCCGTACGACGTTCATCGGGTCCCCGGCTTGAGGACGTACCCGGCGCCGCGCACAGTGTGGATCATGGGCTCGCGGCCCGCGTCCACCTTCTTGCGCAGGTAGGAGATGTACAGCTCGACCACATGGGCCTGGCCGCCGAAGTCGTACGACCACACCCGGTCGAGGATCTGTGCCTTGCTGAGGACCCGGCGCGGGTTGCGCATCAGGAAGCGGAGCAGTTCGAACTCGGTCGGGGACAGCTCCACCAGCTCGCCGGCCCGCGTCACCTCGCGGGCGTCCTCGTCCATGACCAGGTCGCCGACGACCAGGCTCGGCCCCTCCTCCAGCTGCCGGGCCATGCCCGCGCGGCGCAGCAGTCCGCGCAGTCGGGCGACGACCTCCTCAAGGCTGAACGGCTTGGTGACGTAGTCGTCGCCGCCCGCGGTGATGCCCGCGATCCGGTCCTCGACCGCGTCCCGGGCGGTGAGGAAGAGCACACAGACGTCGGGCTTCACCTCGTGCAGGTCGCGCAGCACGGCGAAGCCGTCGGTGTCCGGAAGCATCACGTCGAGGACGACGGCGTCGGGCAGCAGATCGCGCGCGGTCGCGAGGGCGGTGGCGCCGTCGCCCGCCGCGCGGACCTCCCAGCCCTCGTAGCGCAGGGCGCCGGTGAGCACCTCGGCGAGGTCGGGGTCGTCGTCGACGACGAGGACACGCAGGGGTGTGCCGTCGGGGCGGGTCAGGGCGGGGCGGCCGGAGCGAGTGGTGTTCATGTCGTCTTCCAGCATCACCCGGCGCGAGGGCCGCGGTCCTCCGGGAACGCTCTGAGTTTCCTCTGAGTCCGCCGGGCCGGGCGCCCGCTCAGAGGGGTCTCAGAGGTTCGCACAGCACAGTGGCAGGCCTGGCGGGAGAGAGGACGTACCCATGACCACCGTGTACGAGCAGCGGACGGCGCCGCCCGTTCCGCTCGCTCCGCGCCGCTCCCCCGCGGGCCCGCTGCTGGCGTTGCTGTGGGCGGGCGCGGCGGCCGTGGTCGCGCTGTGGTGGGCCGACACCGGCACGGTGGTCGGGGCGGCGGGCTGGCTGACCGGGGCCGGGCGGATCGCCGGGCTGCTCTGCGGGTACGCCTGCGCGGTCCTCGTGGGGCTGATGGCGCGGGTTCCGCTGCTGGAGTCCCGGATCGGCTCGGACCGGGTGGCACGCTGGCACGCGATGGCCGGCCGGTACACGGTGTGCCTGCTGGTCGCGCACATCGTGCTGATCCTCGCCGGGTACGCCGCCCAGGACCACGCCTCCCTGGTCCACGAGACGCTCACGGTGGTCCTGGACTATCCGGACATGCTGAAGGCCACCGCGGGCACGGTGATCCTCTTCTCGGTCGGCATCACCTCGGCGCGTGCCGTGCGCCGCCGCACCAGCTACGAGTTCTGGTACTACGTGCACCTGCTCACCTACGCCGCCGTCTTCCTCGCCTTCTTCCACCAGCTGACCCTCGGAAACGACTTCAACGGCAAGCCCGTGCCCACCGCCGCCTGGTACGCCCTGTACCTGGGTGTCGCGGCCCTGGTGGTGTGGTTCCGGCTGCTCGTGCCGATGCGGCTCAACCTGCGGCACCGGCTGCGCGTGGAGTCGGTGCGCCAGGAGGCGCCCGGCGTCTACTCGGTGGTCGTACGCGGCCGGCGGCTGACCGAACTGGGCGCGCGGCCGGGGCAGTTCTTCCGCTGGCGGTTCCTCGGCGAGGGCATGGGCTGGACGTCGACGCCGTACTCCCTGTCGGCTCCGCCGCGCCCGGACCGGCTGCGCATCACGGTCAAGGCGCTCGGCGACCACAGCGCGGCCGTCCCCCTGCTGCGCCCCGGCACCCGGGTGTGGGCGGAGGGCCCGTACGGTTCACTGACCGCCGACCGGGCGACCCGGCACCGCTCCCTGCTCATCGCGGCCGGCGTCGGCATCACCCCGCTGCGGGCGCTGTTCGAGACGCTGCCCGGGGACGTCACGCTCCTGTACCGGGCGCGGACGGCCCAAGACCTTGCGTTGGGCGGCGAGTTGGAGGCGATCGCGCGGTGGCGTGGCGCGAAGGTGCTCTACGCGCTCAACGGACCGCAGGGGCAGCGCCCGGACATCAGTGCCGAGGCCCTGCGCGCGACGTTCCCCCGTCTCGCCGGGCACGACGTCTACATCTGCGGTCCGCACGCCTTCGCCCAGGAGCTCTACACGCAGTTGCGCGCCGCCGGGGTGCCCGACCGCCGTATCCACCACGAGTCGTTCGAGCTGTGAGGCCGCCGTGCACGCGTTGAAGAAGACCCGCCCCCTGCGCCGTATCGTGCTGGCCAGTGCCGCCACCGTCTCCGGGATAGTGCTGCTCCTTGCGCTGAAGCCGCACACGAACCCGGCGGTGGCAGCCGGTGTCCCGATACCCACGCCCGCCGGCAGCGCCGGCGCCTCAGCCTCCGCCGCTGCCCCCGCCACCGGCAGCAAAACCGTCACCGGCAACTCGGTGGACACCCGTTGGGGCCCCGTCCAGGTCCGCATCACCCTCAAGAACGGCAAGCTCACCGACGTCACCCCGGTCGTCTACCCGCAGGAGAACCCGCGCGACCAGGAGATCAACAGCTACGCCCTCCCCCAACTGCGGCGCGAGGCGCTGGCGGCGCAGAGCGCGCAGATCGACACCGTGTCAGGAGCGACGTACACAAGTGACGGTTATCGCCAGTCACTTCAGTCCGCACTCGACTCGGCAGGCAGCTGAACACTCGTGAAGCGGAGCACGTATCTGTGGGCCAAGGGTCCCGTCCCCACGGAGGAACCGTGACCACCACGCTCGCAGGCGGACGTGCCGCCCGCCGCCAGACGATGCGCCGCATCCGCCCGCGCCGCTCCCCGGCCGTCCCGCTGCTGCTCGCAGTGTGGGCGGGCGCGGTGGGCGTGCTGGGGCTGTGGTGGCACAACACGCCGTCCATCGCGGACGACAACAGCAGGATCCTCAATGCGGGCCGCATCACAGGTCTGTTGGCCGGATACGTGATGGCCCTTGTCGTGCTCCAGATGGCCCGGGTGCCCGCCCTGGAGCGGCGGGTCGGCTCGGACCGGGTGGCGCGCTGGCACGCGATGAGCGGCCGCTACACCCTGTGCCTGGTCTTCGCGCATGTGTTCCTGATCATGTGGGGCTACGCGCTCCAGGCGGGAAAGTCGCTCGGCGACATCGTCCAGCAGACCATCGACTCCATCAACCAGCTGCCGGACATGGGCAAGGCGGCCATCGGCACGGGCCTTTTCGTGCTGATCGGGCTGACGTCGATCGGCGGGGTCCGCCGCAGGCTGTCGTACGACACCTGGTACCACGTCCATCTGATGACGTACGCGGCGGTGTTCCTGACGTTCTGGCACCAGATCACCACCGGCAACGACTTCGCGGTCGAGCCCCTGGCGAAGACCTTCTGGTACGGGCTGTACGGCGCGGTGACCGCGCTGGTGGTCTGGTACCGGATCCTCACCCCGATCCGGCTCAACCTGCGGCACCGGATGCGCGTCGAGGCGGTCATCGAGGAGACGCCGGGCATCGTGTCCGTGCTGATCGGTGGCCGCAGGCTGCACCGGATGGGCGCGGAGGCCGGGCAGTTCTTCCGGTGGCGGTTCCTGGCGCCGGGCATGCGGTTCAGCTCGCACCCCTACTCGCTGTCGGCGGCGCCCCGCCCGGACATGCTGCGGATCACGGTGAAGGCGATCGGCGACCACAGCACCCGGCTGCGGGAGTTGAGGCCGGGCACGCGAGTATGGGCCGAGGGCCCGTACGGCGCGCTGACCGCGTCCCGGCGCAGCCGCGGCAAGGTGCTCCTGGTCGCGGGCGGCGTCGGCATCACCCCGATGCGGGCGCTGTTCGAGACACTGCCCGGAGCGTCCGGCGACCTCACCCTGCTCTACCGGGCCGACACCACGCAGGACCTGGCCCTCTGGGACGAGTTGGCGGCCATCGCCACGGAGCGCGGGGCCCGACTGATGTACGCGGTGAACAGCCCGGAGGGCGAGCGGCCGGACATCTCCGCGGACAGCCTCCAGCGCAAGATCCCGGACATCGACCGGCACGACGTGTTCATGTGCGGCCCGCCCGGGTTCGCGCAGTCGGTGTACGAAGCACTGCGCGGCGCGGGGGTCCCCGCCCGCCGTATCCATCACGAGTCGTTCGAGATGTGAACGACGGGACACCACGGGAACCACGCGAGATCAGGAGATCGGTCGGATGAGGAAGAGCCATCCCCTACGGCGCATCGTGCTGGCCACCGCCGCCACCGTGTCCGGAGTCGTCCTGCTGCTGTCACTCAAGCCGGCCTCGGACCCGGCTTCCGCGTCGGCCGCCGCCCCGCAGCAGACGGCGGCCGGGCGGGAGTCACCGCAGGGCGGGTCGCAGGCCGCCGGGTCGAACACGGTGACCGGTGACGTGGCCCGGACGCAGTACGGGGCCGTGCAGGTACGGCTGACCGTCAGCGCCGGGAAGATCACCAAGGCCGAGGCGGTCCAGGCGCCCAAGGGCGGCACCAGCGACCAGAAGACCGCACTCGCCGTACCCAAGCTCAACCAGGCAGCGGTCACGGCCGGAAACGCGCAGATCGACTCCGTCTCCGGAGCGACGTACACGAGCAACGGCTACAAGCAGTCGCTCCAGTCGGCGCTGGACAAGGTGAAGGCGGCCGGCGACGCGGCGTCGGCACCGGCGCCCCGAACCCTCACCGGCAAGGTCGCACAGACCCAGTACGGGCCGGTCCAGGTGCGGATCTCGGTCAGCGACGGCAAGATCACCAAGGCCGAGGCGGTCCAGGCGCCCAAGGGCGCCACCAGCGACCAGAAGACCGCACTCGCCGTACCCAAGCTCAACCAGGCAGCGGTCACGGCCGGAAACGCGCAGATCGACTCCGTCTCCGGAGCGACGTACACGAGCAACGGCTACAAGCAGTCGCTCCAGTCGGCGCTGGACCAGGCCGGTGGCTGACGCCGTGGCGGAGCCGGCGGAGGCACCCGCCACGCTGCGGCACGCGGAGGAGGTCATGGGGACCGTGTTCTCCTTCGACGTGCGCGGCGGGGAACCCGGAGCCGTGCGCGGCGCCCTGGACGAGGCGGTGGCAGGGCTGCACCGGGTCGACGAGGTGTTCAGCACGTACCGCGAGGACAGCCAGGTGTCCCGGCTGGCGCGCGGTGAGCTGACCGTGGCCGAGTGCGCTCCCGAGGTCGCCGAGGTGCTGGAGCTGGCGGCCGAGGCGGAGCGGGTGAGCGAGGGGTGGTTCAGCACGACGTACCGGGGGTGGCTCGATCCGACCGGCATCGTCAAGGGCTGGGCCGCGGAGCGCGCCGCCCGGGCGATCGCGGGGGTCGGGGTGAGCGGCGTGAGTGTGAACGGGGGCGGGGACGTCCAGATGTTCGGCACGCCGGAGCGGCTGCGGCCGTGGCGGGTGGGCGTGGCGGATCCGCTCCGTCCGGGGGGCCTGGCGGCGGTGGTCTCGGCGGCCGGGGTGGACCGGTTGGCGGTGGCGACGTCCGGTACGACCGAGCGGGGCGCGCACATCGTGGACCCGCGCACGGGCAAGTCGGCGGTCACGGACCTGGTGGCGGTGACGGTGGTGGCGCCCCGGCTGACCTGGGCGGACTGCTGGGCCACAGCGGCGTTCGCGATGGGGTCGCGGGAGGGGCTGGCGTGGCTGGAGTCGTTGCCGGACGTGGAGGCTCTGCTGATCACGGCGGGGGACGAGGTGCGGTGCACCGGGGGGCTCGCGGCGCGGCTGGGGTGACAGCAGGCCGGGGTGGCTGAGAGTACGACCGCAAGTCAGCACATATATGAACCTTCACCCACAAACGCCATCCAATTCCCGTCCTGAGACGTATCCCCTGTGCAGCAAGTTTCAGGAGGAACACATGGCAATCTTCAGCAGTCTGCTGCCGGCCAGTCACCGGGACGACTGGTGGGACACGTCGGATCACGACGACAGGTCCCGCCACGGGCACCGGCATGACCACGGGCACGGCGACCACGACCATGGCGACCGTCACGGGCACGACCACGGCGACCGCCACGGACACGGACACAACGGGTACTGATCGCCCACGAAGGCTGAGCGGACCGGAGACGGGAGGCCCCGGTCCGTCTCGCCGTTCATTCACGAGGAACCGGTGCCATGACGCACGTCCTACGGCGTCTGCTGTCGGTGGGTGAGACGTCCGACGCCGTGGTCGCGGCCGCTCCCCCGGTCGCGCCGCGCGAGGTGTTCCGGCGTTTCTGGCCGTACACCCGCGGTGGCCGCCGCTGGTTCGTGCCCGTCGTGATCTTCAGCCTGGTCGGTCCCGCCATCGACGCCGGGGAGATCTGGCTCTTCAAGATCGTGGTGGACGACGTCCTCGTCCCCCGTGACGTCGGACCGCTCCTGTGGATCGCTCCGGCCTATCTGGGGCTCATCGTCGGTTCCGGCGTCCTGGGGTTCGCCGACGACGTGACGTCCACCTGGGTCAGCGAACGCTTCCTGCTCACGCTCCGCTCCGCCGTGTTCCGGCACGTCCAGGGGCTGTCGCTCGGATTCTTCGAACGTCGGCGGCTCGGGGACGTGCTGTCGCGCGTCACGGGCGACGTCGACGCGGTCGAGACGTTCCTGCTCTCCGGGGTGGCGGACGCCCTCTACTACCTGATCAGTCTGGGCATCTACCTCGGCCTGCTGTTCTACCTGCAGTGGGACCTCACCGTCCTCGCACTGGTCATCGTGCCGCTGTTCTGGGGGACGGCCCGGCGCTTCTCCCGGCTGGTCAAGCAGGCGTCGCGGGAGCGCCGGCGCCGCGGCGGCTCGATCAGCGCGATCGCCGAGGAGTCGCTGGGCAATGTCGCCCTCGTGCAGGCCTACAACCGGCAGGGATGGGAGGAGCGCCGGTTCGAGCGGGAGAACCTCGGCAGGTTCCGGGCGGCGATGGCCTCGGCGCGGATCCGGGGCGTCTACGGGCCGATCGTCGAGTTCATCGAGGTGTCCGGCGGCCTCGCGGTCATGGGCCTGGGCACCTGGAAACTCGCACAGGGCCAGCTCACCCTTGGCGGGTTGCTGGTCTTCCTGGCGCTGATCGGCAAGCTGTACGGCCCGGTCCGCGACCTGTCCCGCCTCGGCACCAGCTTCTACGCGGCGTCCGCCTCGGCCGAGCGGATCATCGAGTTGCTGGACGAGCAGCCCCAGGTCGCCGAGCCCCCGGGCGCCCGGCGGATCGGCCGTGCGCGGGGTGACGTGGAGTTCGACGGCGTCGGCTTCCGCTATCCCGGCACCTCGTCCTGGGCCCTGTCGGACGTCTCGTTCCATGTCGAACCGGGCGAGACACTGGCGCTGGTCGGGGCCAGCGGGGCCGGCAAGTCGACCGTCGCGAAACTGCAGTTGCGCTTCTACGACCCCGACCGGGGCGCGGTCCGTCTCGACGGGACGGACCTGCGGGACCTGCGCCTGTCGGACGTGCGGGAGAACGTCGCAGTGGTGCTGCAGGAGACGCTCGTCTTCCACGGAAGTGTGCGGGACAACATCGCCTACGGCCGGACGGACGCGACCGAGGCCGAGATCGTCGCCGCGGCGCGCGCCGCGGACGCGCACGAGTTCATCGAGCTGCTCCCGGAGGGCTACGACACGCTGGTGGGCCAGCGCGGCCGGACACTCTCCGGCGGCCAGTGCCAGCGCCTGGCGATCGCCCGAGCGATGATCAGGGACGCACCCGTGCTCCTGCTGGACGAGCCGACCACCGGGCTCGACGTCCGGTCGGGCCGGCGGATCATGGACCCGCTGCGTCGGCTCATGGCCGGGCGGACGACCATCGTCATCTCCCACAATCTGCTGACCGTCCGGGACGCCACACGCATCGTGGTGCTCGACCACGGCCGGGTGGTCGAGCAGGGCGCCCACGACGACCTGCTCGGGCGCGACGGGACGTACGCCAGGCTGCACCGGTTGAACGCCACGACCGGGTCCACGCCTCAGGGGAAGGTCCTGTCGTGAGCGGCTCCAGGGGCCCGCCGCCCCTCGCACCGGGCACGCAACCGGTGCCGGGTTACGAGGTGTTGGCGCATCTGACGCGCACCGGCTGGCTGGACGTCCACGACGCCTGGAGCGAGGAACGGGCCTGCCGCTGCGTGCTCAAGGTGGTGCGTCCCGACCGCCGGGACGAGGAGCGGCTGGGCGAGCGGCTGCTGAGGGAGGGTCGTTTGCTGCGGGACTTCACCCATCCGCATCTGGTGCGCGCCTACGAGACCTTCGAGTCGCCCGAGCCGCTCGTCGTGCTGGAGACGCTGACCGGTGAGACGCTGTCCCATCTCGTACGGCGGTTGCGGCGCCGCCCCAGCGCCGCCGACGTGGCGCTCCTCGGTGTACAGCTGTGTTCGGCGGTCCACTACCTCCACGGCCGGGGCCTGCTGCACCTGGATCTCAAGCCGGCCAACGTGGTGGTGGACCGCGGTCATGCGAAGGTGCTGGACCTGAGCGTCGCGCGGCCGCCCGGGCCCGCGCCCGCCGGGGTGGGCACGTTCTGCCATCGCGCTCCGGAACAGGACCGCGGCGGACCGCTCACGGCCGCCGCCGACGTGTGGGGCATCGGCATCACGCTGTTCGAGGTCGCCTGCGGTGACCTGCCCTTCGACCGCGGCGAGACCCCCGACGAGCCCCACGCCGGGGACGAGCGCGCCGGTCGCCAGGAGGACCGGCCCCCGCGGAGCGCCCCGCCTATCGCGTCCCGCCGCCGTATGCCCGCCGCTCTCGCCGCTGCAGTCGACGGCTGTCTGCGGGCGGATGCGGCCTCCCGGCCCACGGTCGACGGGCTGGCCGCCGCGCTCCAGGCGACGCTGCCCGGCCCGCCACCCCGCGCCTGAGGCCCGGCGGGTTCACTGCTCCGGAGCCACGACGTGGCCCGTCTCCAGGTCGGCCGTGGCGAGAACGGTGCCGTCGGAGGCCGTGAGGCGGACGCCGGACAGCGCATGGGGGTCGACGGTGGCCCGCCCAGCCCAGTCGCCGTGCCCGTCGCGCACAGTGAAGTCGCCGACGCGGGACGTCGTACCGTCCCGGTGTTCGAGCAGGCAGGTGACCTGGCCGGAGTACGGGGTGCCCGGGCCGGTGAGATCGACGGACATGAAGATCCAGCCGGGGGTCCCGGGGTTGGCGTAGACCTCGCCGACCGGCCGCCCTTGGTTCCTGGCCGAGGTCAGGTCCCCCAGCAGAATGGGCTCGGTCTCGACGGCGGGCGGGGGCGAGGCCGTGATCGTCTCGACGGCGGTGCCGATCCCCCAGCCGGCGAGCCCGAAGGCGACGGCGAACGCGGTCGCGACCGCGGCGAACCGCAGCCGGGCCCGGCGGACGCGACCGCGCAGACCCTGACGCGCCGGGCCGGACGCGTGCGTGCGGCCCTCGTGCGCCGCCGCGTCCTCGGCCAGACGGCGCGCCACCCGGGCCTCGAACCCGGACGGAGCCTCGCGGTCCGGCAGCAGGCCGATCAACCGGTCGCCGACGAGGGTCAGCTGCTCGACGTACTCCCGGCAGTCCGCGCACTGGTCCAGATGCGCGACCGCCTCGGCCCGTTCCCGGCCGGGCAGGACGCCCAGCGCCAGCTCGGCGCCGAGCTCTCGCATCTTGTCGCAGTTCACGTCACTGGACATGATCGCCTCAGCCTCGCTTCGGAGAAGCGAGCGTGGTCCGTAGTTTCGCCATCGCCGTCCTGATCCGCGTCTTGGCGGTACCCAGTGGGATGTGCTCGTAGTCGGCGACCTGCTGGGCCGTCATTCCGTAGATGCCCGCCATCACCAGCGCACGGGCCTGTTCCCTCGGCAACCGCGCCACCGCGGCCCTCAGCCGGGACGAGGTCTCGTCGGCCAGCGCCCACTGCTCGGGGGTCTCGGTGACAGTGCCGAGCATGGCGTCGAGATCCTCGGGCGCCACCGGCTCCGTCCGCCGTGTCCGGACGGCGTCGATGGCGAGGTTGTGCGCGATGGTCGTCAGCCAGGTCGCGACCGAGCCGCGGCGCGAGTCGTAGATCTGGGCGTGCCGCCACGCACGCTCGAATGTCTGCTGGGCGATGTCCTCGGCCAGCTGTTGATCCCCGGTGACGGCCATGGCCACACCGAACACCGTGTCCTGGAACCTCCGTACAAAGGTGACCGCGAGCTCCGGATCTCCGGTGGCCAGCCCGGAAAGCAGCGCCTCGTCCGGGAGGCGACCCTCGGGGAACCGGAAACCCGACACACCTCTGTATACGGTCAGTCGCCGCCAGGGGATTGCCCGCTCACCGCGGAAGATCACATTCCCATTGTCCGCCGTCGGGCCGGGCCGTGCATGGGCTCAGTGCCCGTTCTGCGCCAGCCTCAGCAGATGGTCCGCCAGCGCCTGCCCCCCGGTCGGGTTCCGGCTGATCAGCAGAAGGGTGTCGTCGCCGGCGATCGTCCCGAGGATGTCGTGCAGTTCGGCCTGGTCGATCGCCGAGGCCAGGAACTGCGCGGCCCCCGGAGGCGTGCGCAGGACCACGAGATTCGCTGAGGCCTCCGCGGAGATCAGCAGCTCCTGGGAGAGCCGCCGCATCCGCTCCTCCTTCGCCGACTCCCCCAGCGGAGCGCGCGGCGTGCGGAATCCGCCCTCGCTCGGCACCGCGTAGATCAGGTCGCCGTCGGTGTTGCGGATCTTGACCGCGTTCAGCTCGTCCAGATCCCGGGAGAGCGTCGCCTGCGTGACGTTCAGCCCGTCGTCCGCGAGGAGCTTCGCCAGCTGGCTCTGCGACCGCACCGGCTGCCGGTTGAGGATGTCCACGATCCGGCGGTGGCGTGCCGTGCGGGTCTGCGGCAGGGCCGGCCCGGCCTGCCCTTGGTCCTGCTGGCTCATCGTCGTCTCATTCCCCGGCTCGTCCGTCCCCTTGCACAGCGTCGAGGATGCCGGGCAACGCACGGAGGAACGCCTCCGTCTCGTCGTCGCCGAGGTTCAGCGGCGGCATCAGCCGTACGACGTCGGGAGCGGGCGCGTTCACCAGGAGACCGGCCTCCTGAGCCGCCTGCTGCACCTGGGGCGCGAGCGGCTCGGTGAGCACGATACCCAGGAGGAGGCCGGCGCCCCGGACATGGGCGATCAACGGATGGCCGAGGGACTCGACTCCCTCCCGCAGCCTCTCGTTCTGCCGCTTGACGTTCTCCAGCAACCCGTCGCGCGCGATGGTGTCGAGCACGGCGAGTCCCGCGGCGCAGGCGACGGGGTTGCCGCCGAACGTCGTCCCGTGCTGGCCGGGCTGGAGCAGCTCGGCGGCGCGTCCGAAGGCGACGGTGGCACCGAGCGGCAGCCCGCCGCCGAGGCCCTTGGCGAGCGTGACGACATCGGGCAGGACGCCCTCGTGGGCCTGGTACTCGAACCAGTTCCCGGTGCGGCCGACCCCGGTCTGCACCTCGTCCAGGACCAGCAGCGAACCGGTGGCGGCGGTGATCGCACGGGCCGCCTTCAGATAGCCGGCCGGCGGGACCACGACTCCGTTCTCGCCCTGGATCGGCTCGATGATCACGAGTGCCGTCTCCCCGGTCACCGCGGCGGCCAGCGCCTTCGCGTCGCCGTACGGCACATGGGTGACGTCGCCGGGCAGCGGCAGGAACGGCTCCTGCTTGCCGGGCTGCCCGGTGAGCGCGAGAGCGCCCATCGTGCGGCCGTGGAAGCCGCCCTCGGTGGCGACCATGTGTGTGCGCCCGGTCAGCCGGCCGATCTTGAAGGCGCCCTCGTTGGCCTCCGCGCCGGAGTTGCAGAAGAAGACCTTGCCGCTGCGGCCGAAGAGCTGGAGGAGCCGTTCGGCGAGGGCGACGGGCGGTTCGGCGACGAACAGGTTGGAGACGTGGCCGAGGGACGCGATCTGCGTACTGACCGCCTCTACGACGGCCGGATGGGCGTGGCCGAGCGCGTTGACCGCGATGCCGCCGACGAAGTCGAGGTACTGCGTGCCGTCGGCGTCCCACAGCTTCGTGCCCGCGCCGCGGACGAGGGGCAGTCGCGGGGTGCCGTAGTTGTTCATGAGCGCGCCCTGCCAGCGCTGGGTGAGCTCCTGGTTGGCGGTCATGCCACGTCCCCCTCGTGCTCGTCGGGCACGACCATCGTGCCGATGCCTTCGTCGGTGAAGATCTCCAGCAGGATCGAGTGCTGGACCCGGCCGTCGATGACCCGGGCGGTGGTGACGCCGCCCCGTACGGCGTGCAGGCAGCCCTCCATCTTCGGCACCATGCCGGAGGACAGCTCCGGCAGCAGTTTCTCCAGCTGGGTGGCGGTGAGGCGGCTGATCACCTCGTCCGAGTTCGGCCAGTCCTCGTAGAGGCCCTCGACGTCGGTGAGGACCATGAGGGTTTCGGCGCCCAGTGCCGCAGCGAGTGCCGCAGCCGCCGTATCAGCATTGACGTTGTAGACATGTCCGTCGTCCTGACTGCGGGCGATGGAGGAGACGACCGGGATACGGCCGTCGGCGAGCAGAGCCTCGATCGCGCCCGTGTCGATGTCGGTGATCTCGCCCACCCGCCCGATGTCGACCAACTCGCCGTCGATCTCGGGCGTGTGCTTGGTGGCGGTGATGGTGTGCGCGTCCTCGCCGGTGAGTCCGACGGCGAGCGGTCCGTGCTGGTTGAGCAGCCCGACCAGTTCGCGTTGGACCTGTCCGGCCAGCACCATGCGAACGACGTCCATGGCGTCGTCGGTGGTGACCCTCAGGCCCGCCTTGAACTCGCTGACGATGCCGTGCCGGTCGAGGGCGGCGCTGATCTGCGGGCCGCCGCCGTGCACGACGACGGGGCGGAGCCCGGCGTGCCGCAGGAACACGACGTCCTGCGCGAAGGCGGCCTTCAGCTCCTCGTTCACCATGGCGTTGCCGCCGAACTTGATGACGACCGTCTTGCCGTGGTGCCGGGTCAGCCAGGGCAGCGCCTCGATGAGGATCTGGGCCTTGGGCAGCGCGGTGTGTTTCCTCGTCGGCGTGCTCATGAGCTGTACGCGCTGTTCTCGTGGACGTAGTCGGCGGTCAGGTCGTTGGTCCAGATGGTGGCGGTCTCGGTGCCGGCGGCGAGGTCGGCGACGATGTGCACCTCGCGGTAGCGCATGTCGACCTTCTCGCGGTCCTCGCCGACGCCGCCGTTCTTGCACACCCGGACGCCGTTGATGGCGACGTTGAGCCGGTCGGGCTCGAAGGCGGCCTTCGTGGTGCCGATGGCGGACAGGACGCGGCCCCAGTTGGGGTCCTCGCCGTGGATCGCGCACTTGAGGAGGTTGTTGCGGGCGATGGAGCGGCCCACCTCGACGGCGTCGTCCTCGGTCGCGGCGCCGATCACCTCGACCTTGATGTCCTTGCTGGCGCCCTCGGCATCCCGGATGAGCTGCTGACCGAGGTCGTCGCAGACCTGCCGTACGGCCTCGGCGAACTCGTCGTACTCGGGGGTGACGTCGGATGCGCCCGACGCGAGCAGCAGCACGGTGTCGTTGGTGGACATGCAGCCGTCGGAGTCGACGCGGTCGAAGGTCGTGCGCGTGGCGGCCCGCAGCGCCTTGTCGAGTACGTCGCTGTCGAGGGCGGCGTCGGTGGTGAGGACGACCAGCATGGTCGCGAGGCCGGGGGCGAGCATGCCCGCGCCCTTGGCCATGCCGCCGACGGTCCAGCCTCCCCCGGACTCCGTCCGGGGGGACCCCCAGGTCACCACGGCGGTCTTGTGGACGGTGTCGGTGGTCTTGATGGCGATGGCGGCCTTCTCGCCGCCGTGCTCGGAGAGCTGCCCGGCGGCGGTCTCGACGCCGGGGAGCAGTTTGTCCATGGGCAGCAGCACGCCGATGAGGCCGGTGGAGCACACGGCGACCTCGATGGCACCCCTGCCGAGGACGTCGGCGACCTTCTCCGCGGTCGCGTGAGCGTCCTGGAAGCCCTTCGGTCCCGTACAGGCGTTGGCGCCGCCGGAGTTGAGGACGACGACGGAGACCTCGCCGCTCTTCAGGACCTGCTCGGACCACAGGACGGGCGCGGCCTTCACACGGTTGGAGGTGAAGACACCGGCGGCGGCGCGGCGGGGCCCGTCGTTGACCACGAGGGCCAGGTCGGGGTTGCCGTTCTCCTTGATTCCGGCGGCGATGCCCGCCGCCCGGAACCCCTGTGCTGCCGTGACGCTCACGGTGCGACTCCGATCGTGGAAAGCCCGGTGGTCTCGTCGAGTCCGAGGGCGATGTTCATGCTCTGGACGGCACCGCCCGCGGTGCCCTTGGTCAGGTTGTCGATGGCGCTGATCGCGATGATGCGGCCCACGGCGGCGTCGAAGGCGACCTGTACCTGAACGGCGTTGGAACCGTGGATGGACGCGGTGGCCGGCCACTGTCCCTCGGGCAGGAGGTGGACGAACGGTTCGTCGGCGAAGGCCTTCTCGTAGGCGGCGCGCACGCTCTCGCCGGTGACGCCGGGCCTGGCCTTCGCGCTGCACGTGGCGAGGATGCCGCGGGGCATCGGCGCGAGGGTGGGCGTGAAGGAGACGCCGATCCTCTCGCCGGCGGCCGCGCTGAGGTTCTGGATCATCTCCGGGGTGTGCCGGTGGCCACCGCCGACGCCGTACGGCGACATGGACCCCATGACCTCGCTGCCCAGCAGATGCGGCTTGGGCGTCTTGCCCGCGCCGGAGGTGCCCGAGGCGGCGACGATCACGGCCTCGGGCTCGGCGAGGCCCGCGGCGTACGCCGGGAAGAGCGCGAGGGAGACGGCGGTGGGGTAGCAACCGGGCACCGCGATGCGCTTGGACCCCGTGAGCCGGGCGCGGGCACCTGGAAGTTCGGGGAGGCCGTAGGGCCAGGTCCCGGCGTGCGGGGAGCCGTAGAAGTTCTCCCAGTCGGCCGCGTCCTCGAGCCGGAAGTCGGCGCCCATGTCGACCACGAGCACGTCCGGGCCGAGTTGTTCGGCCACGGCGGCAGACTGGCCGTGGGGCAGGGCGAGGAAGACGACATCGTGCCCGTCGAGGGTCTCGGGGGTGGTCTCCTCCAGGACTCGGCCGGCGAGCGGCAGCAGGTGCGGCTGGAGCGCGCCGAGCCGCTGGCCCGCGTTGGAGTTGCCGGTCAGGGCACCGATCTCGACCTCGGGGTGTGCCAGGAGCAGCCGCAGGACCTCTCCGCCCGCGTATCCGCTCGCACCGGCCACCGCCGCACGTACCGCCATGTCACCCTCCTCCTGGAGGGCATGACTATACGTACTCCTGCACTTTTATGCAATCCTCCTGGTCCTTGGGCAGCATGACCATGCGGGAGACGAGGAACGTCACTGGGATCGCCGCCGCGGACGCGAGCAGCGGGGCGAACCGGCTCCCGCCGTGCAGGACGTCGACGATCACATAGACACCCGCCGTGGTGATCAGGAAATTGGCGGCATTGGTCAGCGGGAACAGCAGGAATTTCCGCCAGGTGGGACGTGTCCGGTAGGTGAATCGCGCATTGAGGAAAAAGGACCCCGTCATACTGAGCGCGAACGCGAGAATATGGGCACCGAGATAAGGCAGCCAGCCGAGGAACAACAGGTAAAGACCGTAGTAGGTGGCCGTGTTGATCACACCGACCACGGCGAAGGTGAGCAGTTGCCTCGACATCAGGGAATGAGGTCCTTCGCTCGTTCGACGTTGGTCGCCTTCACCAGGAAGTGCGGTCGCCGCTTGACTTCGTAGTAGATCCGGCCCGTGTACTCGCCGATCACGCCCAGCATGATCATCTGGACGCCGGCGAGCGCGGTCACCGCGGTGACGATGGTGACATAGCCGGGCGTGTCCACACCGTTGATGAGGGCGGCGCCCACGATCCACGCCGTGTACACGCCCGCGCACAGCAGCAGCGCCATGCCGAGGTAGAGCGCGGCGCGCAGGGGCCGGTTGTTGAAGGAGAGCACTCCGTCGAGACCGTAGTTGAGCAGGCTGCGGAAGGACCAGGAGCTGCGGCCGGCCTCGCGCACGGCGTTCTCGTACTCGAAGGTGGTGGCCGGGAACCCCACCCAGGCAAAGAGCCCCTTGGAGAAGCGGTTGTACTCGCTGAGGGACAGCACCGCGTCCACCACACGGCGCGACAGCAGCCGGAAGTCGCCGACGCCGTCCACGAGTTCCACGTCGACGAGCCGGTTGACGAACCGGTAGTACAGGCGGGCGGTGAATGTTCGGGTGATCCGCTCGCCGCTCCTGCTGCGCCGCGCGATGACCTGGTCGTAGCCCTGGGTGCGCAGGTCCACCATGCGCCGGATGAGTTCGGGCGGATGCTGGAGGTCGGCGTCCATGACGACCACGGAGTCCCCGGAGGCGTGGCGCAGTCCGGCGAGCAGGGCCGCCTCCTTGCCGAAGTTGCGGCTGAAGGAGACGTAGCGGACGCGCGCGTCGAGGTCGGCGAGGCGTTTCAGGGCGGCGAGCGTCCGGTCGCTGCTGCCGTCGTCGACGTACACGAACTCCATGTCGTGGCCGAGCGGCAGAAGTTCCTCCGCGACCTGCTGGACCTGGTCGTGGAAGCGCTCGATGACGTCTTCCTCGTTGTAGCAGGGCGCGACGATCGATATCAGCACGGTTCTTCCCTTGGGGCGGTCTGCGGGTGTCGGTCAGGCGATGGTGGGCGGCCCGGTCGCCCGCCGTCGGCGGACGGCGGTGAGCGTGCCGAGCAGGATCAGGGCGAGCAGGGAGGCGGCGCCGACCGCCCCGCCCAGCCGCAGTCCCGGTGGATGAAAAGTGCAGGTCAGACTGGTCGAGGAGCCGTCGAGGGGGACGGCGATCAGCCCGTGGCGGTCTGCCGCGGGTACGGCGGGAGCGTCGCCCGTGGCGCAGCGCCAGCCCGCGATCCGGGGTGCCGCGACGACCGCGGTTCCCCTGCTGCCCGCGGGGAGTTCGGCGTGGAGGGTGCCGTCGGAGACGGTCACCTTCGTGGCGCCGGTGGCCGCGAGCCGGGCGGCGGCGGTGTGCAGCCGGGCGGTGTCCAGGCAGCCGACCGCGCCGTCCGGGACGCGGCTCGAGCGGTCCGGGGACAGCTCGATCCGCACCCGCCCGGACGCCGGGACGGTGCCGAGCCGCCGCATCACGGCGATCTTGGCGCCCAGGGCGTCCGACCGGAACTTCCCGTCCTCGCCGCCCGCGAGCCGCGCCGAGCCCGAGAAATGCGGCGCCCACAGGTATACGTCGGTTCCGGCCGGGCAGCTCGCCGTGATCGTCGGCTTTTGTGCGCCGGTCGCGGCGGCGGTGACGAGCAGCCCCGGGTGCTGGGCGTCGCCGCGCTGCGGTGGCTTTCCGCCGCTCGTGCGCACCGTCGCACGGGGCACGGTGTAGACCCGGGCGCCGAGCAGCAGTTCCTGGTTGCGGTACGGCGACGGGCCGAAGGCGGCGGTGCTCCCGGCGGCCGGGTGCACCGTGACCAGGGGCGGTACGTCCTGCCGGGACACGGTCACCGGGCCACTGTCCCGGGGCTGCCAGGTCTGGTGCGGGTCCGGCGGGGAGTGCACCCGGGCGCCGACGGAGAAGATCACGTCCGTGACGGGGTTGTCCAGGCTCTGCAGGCTGCGGCCGTGCGAGGTCCAGCCGTCACCGAGAGCGGTGAGCGTGCGGCCGAGGACATCGGAGGTGAGGCTGCTGTAGTACTGGGCGCCCTGGCCGCCGACCATCAGCGGATCGTTGGAGACGGTCTGCTCGCGGCCCGGGTCGGTGCGGTACCGGGGCCAGCCGTCGGCCCTCGCGATCGCGTCCGCCTGCACCTCCTGCCGCTCCCCCCAGGGCGCGTAGTCGTCCATGTGCCCGAGCCGCAGCCGGGTGGCCACGGCGGACGTGGCGACGGTCTCGCCGAGCTGCCCGCCGACGAGCAGTACGGCAGCGATCGCGGTCAGTGCGGTACGGCGTCCGCCGCCCCGGAGCCAGGAGGGGACCGGCGCGGTCCGGCTCCCTCTGTCCCGCAGGCCGAGCAGGGCAAGCCCGGCCAGTGCGCCCGCCGCCGCGAGCAGCAGCACCAGCCAGGTGTACCGGTGTACCAAGGTGCTGCGGCTCGCGCCGGCGACGATCAGGACGAGCAGCGCGGCACCCGCGCCCAGCGCGCGCCGGTCCGGCGGGCCGTATGCCAGCGCGTGCCAGGCGGCGATCACCAGCAGTGCGCACAGGACGAACGCCTGCCGGTACTGGCTGCCCTGCGGAGTGGCGAAGGCGTGCCAGACCAGCTGGGTCGGCGCCCACTGCATCGACAGCAGCACCCCGGCCACCAGCAGCGTCCACCCGGCGCGCACCCGCCGGGGCACCGCCCGGTGGAACGGCAGGGTGAGGGCGAGGAGCAGGGCCGTGAGGCCCACGTACACAGCCGGCGAGCCGTAGCTGTACGTCGTCGGCAGCAGCCGGGCCAGCAGGTCCTTGGCGGCCACCGGGACGAAGTGGCCCTCCCGGCCGGGGTAGGCGTGCCCGGTGCCGAAGAACACCACCGCAACGAGCGGTGCGGCCAGGCCCATCCCCAGGGCGACGGTGAGGGCGGCCCGGCCCGCCGCCGCGAGCGCCCTGCGGCGTGGGAGGTCGGCGAGCAGCAGTCGCAGCAGCAGGACGAGGCCCGCGCCGAGGGTGGCCATGTAGGCGGTGTAGAAGTTCGCGGTCCAGGAGAGCGCGACGACGAGCACACCGAGCACCGGGCGCTGTGCGCGCAGCGCCCATTCACCGACCAGGCACAGCAGCGGCAGCGCGACGAGACCGTCGAGCCACATCGGGTTGTACGCGGCGACGGCCACGCTCCAGCCGCACAGGGCGTACGAGGCGCCCAGCAGGCCGGCCGCCCACCAGCGGCCCCGGCGCAGGGTGAGCAGCAGCCAGGCCATGGCGGCAGCGGCGCACGCCGTCTTGAGCACGGTGATCACATACACGGCGAGGTCGATCTCGTCGCGCGGGAACACCGCCACGAGCAGGGCGAAGGGGCTGCCGAGGTAGGTGCCGAGGTCGGGGAGGAAGGAGGACCCGTACCCGGACTGCCAGTTGACGAGGAGACCGCCGTCGGCCCTGCCGTGCAGGAGGTCCCACAGGTGGGCGTGGAACGGCACGTACTGGTTGCCCAGGTCGTTGACGCTGCGGGTGCGGGGGCCGAAGGGGTAGCTGCGGGCAACGATGTCGGCGGCGCAGAACGCGGTGACGGTGATGACCGCCGCGAGCAGGCCGGCGACCCACGGGGGGCGGCCGGGCGCGCGCGGTACGACTGCGGCGACTACGGTCTTCGGCTCCGGACGGACGGGGGCTTTCACACCCTGTTCCTGTCCGGGCGCGGCCGTACGTTCCATTCTTTCCGTGCCCCCAGCGACATCGCGACGCATGGCGTCTCGTCCGGGGGTGTCACTCCCCGCGTTTCTCCGATTCGCCGAGTTAGACGGGCCAGCTTTCCGAATGGTTGTCCACGTGCCGAAAAGTGGTGGACCGAATTCCGCAAGAGCGCACTTTCGGAAGAGGAATGGCGACTTTCAGGAAAACAACAGACGTCGTAAGAGTGTCCGAAAAGTAAAACGACATCAGCGCGGCCCAGAAGTCCTTCCGAGGATGATCGACGAGCGGGCTTGACCTGGAGCGTTCTCCAAGTCCTACGGTCCTTGTCCGAACGGATTGATCTCTCCCGAACCCGAAGGGGACCGACGTGAGCGAGAGCACCACGCGTGAAGAGCGTTTCGCGCACGGCCTGGAGGTTCTGCGGACAGTGGACGGCGAGGCGGGACAACGGGTCGTCGACTCGCTCGCGGACATCAATCCCGAGCTGGGCCACCAGACCGTCGCCTGGGCCTTCGGCGAGATCTACTCCCGCCCCGGACTCGCCCCGCGCGACCGCCAGTTGGTCACCCTGGGCATGCTCACCGCGCTGGGCGGCTGCGAGGCTCAGCTGGACGTGCACGTGAACGCGGCACTCAACGTGGGTCTCACCCCCGAGGAGATCACCGAGGCGCTGCTGCACTCCGCCGTCTACTGCGGCATCCCCAGGGCGCTGAACGCCACCTTCGCCGCGAAGAAGGTGTTCGCCGAGCGCGGACTACTGCCGGTGGGAGAGCGGCCCGCACCGGACGCGGCGGCCTCCGCCTGATCCCCCGGACGGTGCCGGCGTCCGCCGGTATGGACCCGCGTCCGTGGACGTAAAGTCGACGTATGCGTGTGCTGCTGCCCTCTTCGGCCCTGTTCGGCGGGCCGACCGTGGTCCTGGGGTTCGTCACCGGTTCTCCGGACGGCCGGGCGTGACGACGGGCGAGGAGTTCTGGCCCGTACCGGACGTGCTGGCGCATCTGGCCGGGCGGTGGCGCGTGGCGCGTGTCGTGCGGGATCTCATGAGCGGCGACGAGGGGTATTTCACGGGTGCCACCGACTTCCGGGCGCTGCCCGGCGGTGGGCTGCTGCACGAGGAGTCCGGCTCGTTCACCTGGCGGGGTGTGTCCCGGCCCGCCGAGCGCACGCTGCGCTTCCTGCCGGGGGCGGCGGTGGGCACGGCCGACGTCCGCTTTGCCGACGGGCGGTACTTCCACGACCTGGACCTGACTTCGGGGCGGTATGTCGCCGACCACCCGTGCTCCGCGGACCTCTACCGGGGCGAGTTCATCGTGCGGGACGCGGACCACTGGCGGACGGTGTGGCGCGTGGCCGGTCCCGCGAAGGACCTCGTGCTCGTCACGGACTACGCGCGCGTGCGCTGAGGCCGGGCGCCGTCGAAGCGCAGGTTCCAGCGACCCGTCCGGCCGGTGACGGTGGTCGTGGACAGAGGGCGGACGTCGATGTTCCAGTACGTCGCCGGCGGGGCCTTGAGGACGTAGACCAGGGCGGCGCGGATCACGGAGGGTTCCGCCACGGCGACGATCCAGCCGCCGTCGTCGGCGGGGCGGGTGTCGAGCCAGCCGCCGACCCGCGAGATGAACGCCAGCAGCGACTCGCCGCCGTGCGGTGTGGAGCGCGGGTCGGCGAGCCAGGCGTCCACCGACGCCGGCTCGCGGGCCATCGCCTCGCCGAGCGTGAGCCCGCGCCAGCGGCCCATGTCGCAGTCGCGCAGGGCGAGCTGCACCAGTGGTGCGTAGCCCAGGGCGTCGCCGGTCGCGCGGCTGCGCGGGGTGGGCGAGCAGTAGCGCAGTTCGGCGGCGGCCAGCGGCAGCAGGTCCCCCGCGGCGTGCTGCACCTCCCCCCAGCCCGCCTCGTCCAGCGGCCGGTCGTCCTCGAAGCGCTCCGCGAGCAGCGGTGAGCTGCGCGCGGCGGCGACGAACGTGACCCGAAGTTGCATGCGGTGATGGTGTGCCGCGCGAGAACACAGGTCAAGGGGCTTTGACGCTGCGTTACCGGGGGTGTACGAAACCTTACTCGTAAGTCAGGAACTGCCGGACAAGTCATCCGAAAACGGTGTCAGTCGGGGTCGGTCGGGGTTCACCCGAGGCTTTTTCCGGGGTTTCGTCCTGGGTTTCGTAGTACAGCGCCATCCACTGGTCCGGGCGCTCCAGCGGCGCGAAGCCGAGCTTCTCGTACACACCGTGCGCGTCGTGCGTGGCGAGCAGCACGCGGTGCAGCCCGTACGCCCGCAGATACTCGCGCACACCGCCGACCAGCGCCGTGCCGACGCCCTTCCCGCGCACCGACGGATCGACGTACACATCGGCGAGCCAGGCGAACAGCGCCCGGTCGGTGACGACGCGCGCGTACGCCACCTGCTCCCCCGAGGCCGTGTCGTACACCCCGAAGTTCAGCGACGCCGCCATGGCCCGCTCGTGCTTGTCACGGTCCCGCCCGATCGCCCAGTAGGCGTCGGTCGACAGCCAGCGGTGCACTCGCTCCACGTCGACCCGCCCGGTGTCGGCGGAGAGTTCGTATCCCTCGGGAAGATCAGGTGTGTCACTCATGCCGGGATCCTGCCAGCCGGATCGGCCGCCGGTCGAACGGATTCCGCCCCACCGCCACCGCGCGTCAGAGCAGTTCCTCGTACGCCGTCCGCAGGCGTCGTACTCCTTCCGTGAGCTCTCCCGTCCCGGCGACCGCCGCGAAGCTCAACCGGATGTGCGGGGCCGGGGGTTCGGCGCTGAAGTAGGGGCGGCCGGGGGTGATCGCCACCCCGGTGCGCAGGGCCGCCGCCGTCAGTGCCGAGTCGTCCGTGCCGTCCGGGAGGCGGAGCCAGAGATGGTAGCCGCCGGACGGGACGTGGGGCAGGGCCAGTTCGGGCAGGTGGAGGCGCAGCGCGGTGGTCAGGGCGTCGCGGCGGTTCTTCAACTCCGCTGATACGGCGCGGAGATGGCGGGGCCAGGCCGGTGAGCCCACCAGTTCGAGTGCGGCTTCCTGCAGGGGGCGCGGGACGAAGAAGGTGTCGACGACCTGGATGGCGCGCAGGCGTTCCAGTACCGGCCCGCGCGCGGCCAGGGCGCTCACCCGGAAACTCGGCGAGGTCGCCTTCGTGAGCGAGCCGACGTGGACGACGACGCCGTCCGGATCGTCGGCGGCCAGCGGACGCGGCAGCGGCCCGGCGTCCGCGTGCACCAGGCGCCGTACGAAGTCGTCCTCCACCAGGAACGCGCCCGCCTCCCGCGCGATGCGCAGCACTTCACCGCGCCGCTCGGGGGCGAGCACGGCGCCGGTCGGGTTCTGGAACAGGGGCTGACAGACGAACACCCGGGCGCCGGTGGCCCGGAACGCGTCGGCGAGCAGGTCCGGCCTCACCCCGTCGGGGTCCACGGGGACGGGCACGGGGCGCAGACCGGCCGCGCGGGCGATGGCCAGCATGCCCGGATACGTGGGCGACTCCACGAGCACCGGCGCCCCCGGCGGGGCGAGGGCGCGCAGCGCGGTGGCGAGCGCCGACTGGCCACCCGCGGCGATCAGCACCTCGGCCACGTTCACCGGGCCGCCGATGCCGCGCGCGAACCACTCGCGCAGCTCCGGCAGCCCCTCCATCGGGGGCCGCCCCCAGGCACCGGGCCGCCGCCCGGCCCGCGCCAGCGCCGCCGCCATCGCCCGCTCGGGCTGCAGCGAGGGGTGCAGATAGCCGCCGCTGAACTCCAGCACCCCGGGCGGCGGCGCGGCCAGCGAGACCGTGACCCCGGACGCGTCGACCGTGCGCGGGACGAGATCGGCGGCGCCGTCGGCGCTCAGCGCGACCTCCTGCCAGGAGGTGTCCCCGGCGGGCGCGGGCGTGGCGCGTAGCCGGGCACGGAACGCCCCGGCGCCGGGCCGGGTCACCACCAGCCCCTCCGCCGCGAGCCGCGCCAGGGCCCGCGAGACCGTCACCGGGCTCACCCGGAACCGCTCGACGAGCACGCGGCTCGACGGGAGCTTTCCACCCGGTGAGTAGCGGTCGAGTTCCACTCGCAGCCGGTCCGCCAGTTCGCCCACACTGCTACGCTCGTGCATGAGAGCACAGAGTAGCGCTACTACCGCGACCCCGATAGCGGTCACCGGCCCCCGCCGCGAGCACACCGGCGTCGGCACCCTCCAGGCCGCCCTCGGCGTCATCGCCTTCTCCCTCACCTTCCCGGCCACCGCCTGGGGCCTGGAGGGCTTCGGCCCCTGGACCCTGGTGGCCGTACGCGGTGTCCTCGCGGCGCTGATCGCGGGCGGCTGCCTGCTCGTCCTGCGCGTCCCGCTGCCCGAGCGCCGGCACTGGGCGGCCCTCGCCGTCGTGGCCTCCGGCGTCGTCCTGGGCTTTCCGTTGCTGACCACGCTCGCTCTGGAGACCTCGACCACGGCGCACGCCGCCGTCGTCGTGGGCCTGCTCCCGCTGACCACCGCGCTGCTCTCCGCCCTGCGCATGGGGACCCGCCCCTCCCGCACCTTCTGGACGGCGGCCCTGGCGGGCGCGGCCGCGGTCCTGGCCTTCACCGTGCGGCAGAGCGGCGGCGCGCTCACGGCCGCCGACGGGTTCCTGTTCGCAGCCCTCTTGGTGTGTGCGGGCGGATACACCGAGGGCGGCCGGCTCGCCCGGGTCATGCCGGGCTGGCAGGTCATCGGCTGGGCGCTGGTGCTGTGCCTGCCGCTGACCGTCCCGGCCGCCGCGCTGGCCCTGTCGTACGAACCCGTACGGCTGACCGGGCACGCCGTGGCCGGACTGCTGTGGGTGGCGGCGGGCTCCCAGTTCCTCGGCTTGGTCGTCTGGTACCGGGGCATGGCCGCAATCGGCATTCCCCGGGCCAGCCAGTTGCAGTTGGCCCAGCCGCTGCTCACACTGGTGTGGTCGGTGCTGCTCCTGGGCGAGCACCTCACGGCGGCCGCTCCCCTGACCGCCGCCGCAGTGCTCGTGTGCATCGCCGTCACGCAACGATCGCGTTCGTGAGGAGGCCCCCAGATGCGCGCAACCGTGGGCGACCGCCTTGTCCAGCACGGCAGGGTGGTTGGCCAGCACGACCAGGTCACGGAAGTCGTCGAAGTGATGGGCACGGAGGGCAACCCGCCCTACCGCGTCCGTTTCCCGGACGGGCACGAGGCCGTGATGTCCCCCGGGGCCGACTGCGAGGTCCGGCACCGGGAACAGCAGACCCAGGCCCAGTAGATCAGCGCGGGGCAGTCGCCGGCTGCCCGTAGTGGTCGGCGATGACCCGTGCCATCGCACCGATCGGGTCCTTCGCCACGTCCTGCGCGGCGAAGTAGACGTGCCCGCTCACCTCGGGGTGAGCGGCGGCACGGGTGAGGTGCCGGGACAGTTCCGCCGGATCCTTCCAGGCGGCGGGCTGCCCGGCCGCGCCCGCCTTGTAGAGCGCCTCGCCGATGTAGAGCCTCGTCCCCGTGCCCTTCGCCACGCCCGCCCACCAGGACACGAGCTTCGTGTAGTCGGCGGCGGCGAACCCGATGTTCCAGTACACCTGCGGGACGAGATAGTCGATCACGTTGTCGCGAACCCAGGCACGGGTGTCCGCGTACAGATCGTCGTACGTCTGGACGCCCGCCCGGGTGTCCGAGCCCCGTGAGTCGGTCGCGGCGTTGCGCCACACCCCGAAGGGGCTGATCCCGAACCGCGTGCCGGGCCTGACCTCCCTGATGCGCGCGGCGGTCTCCTTCACCAGCCGGTTGATGTTGTCGCGCCGCCAGGCGGCCCGGTTCGTGAAGGACCCGCCGTAGGTGTCGTACGCGGCGTCGTCGTCGAAGCTCTGTCCCGCGACCGGATACGGATAGAAGTAGTCGTCGAAGTGGACGGCGTCGACGGGGTATCTGGCCACCGCGTCGAGCATCGCGTCCTGCACGAACGCGCGGACCTTCGGCAGCCCCGGGTTGTAGTAGAGCTTGCCGCCGTACGGCACGACCCAGTCGGGGTGCTTGCGGGCGGGGTGCGAGGCGACCAGCCGCCGCGGGTCGGTGTGGTTGGCGATGCGGTACGGGTTGAACCAGGCGTGCAGCTGGAGCCCGCGTGCGTGGGCCTCCGTGACGGCGGTGCCCAGCGGGTCCCAGCCCGGGGATCTGCCCTGGGTGCCGGTGAGGAACTGGGACCACGGTTCGTACGGCGAGGGCCACAGGGCGTCGGCCGTGGGGCGGACCTGGAAGATCACGGTGTTGAGCCGGCCACGGACCGCCCGGTCCAGGTGGGCGATCAGCTCCGTGCGCTGCTGGGCCGCGGTCAGACCGGTGCGCGAGGGCCAGTCGCGGTTGTTGACCGTCGCGACCCACACGCCCCGCATCTCGGCCGCCGCCCGCCGCCGCGGTACGGCCGTCGCGCCCTGCGCCATCATCAGCGTGGACAGCCCCGCCACCGTGAACGCCCGGCGTGACATTCGCCCCATCCGCACACCCCATACGCTCCGGATCCGCTCCGTCACGGATCGTTCCGCGCCCCAGGATGCCCCGACCCGGACGATCGATCATCGATACTTGGGAGTAACGTGCACGATCGGAGCAGGCACCGGATCCGGAGGACCTGCGAGCCGTAGACCAGCGAAGGGGACGATGTGACCGACATCGAGCGCGTCGGAGTGGTGGGCTCCGGCCAGATGGGCGCCGGCATCGCCGAGGTGTGCGCCCGCGCCGGCCTGGACGTGAAAGTCGCCGAGATCACCGGCGAGGCCCTGGAGTTCGGCCGTACCCGGCTGTTCAACTCCCTGGCCAAGGCCGCCGAACGCGGCAAGATCAGCGAGGAGGAGCGCGACGCCACGCAGGCGCGCCTCAGCTTCACCACCGACCTCGGCGAGTTCGCGGACCGCGACCTGGTGATCGAGGCCGTCGTCGAGAACGAGCAGGTCAAGACCGAGATCTTCCAGGTCCTCGACCAGGTGGTGACCCGCGCGGACGCGATCCTGGCCTCCAACACCTCCTCCATCCCGCTGGTGAAGCTGGCTGTCGCCACCTCCCGCCCGGACCACGTGGTCGGCATCCACTTCTTCAACCCGGCCCCGGTGCAGAAGCTCGTCGAGCTGATCCCGGCGCTCACCACGTCCGAGGGCACGCTCAGCCGCGCCCAGGTCTTCGCCGAGAAGGTGCTGGGCAAGCACGCCATCCGCGCCCAGGACCGCTCCGGCTTCGTGGTCAACGCGCTGCTCGTGCCCTACCTGCTGTCCGCGATCCGCATGTTCGAGTCGGGCATCGCCAGCCGCGAGGACATCGACAACGGCATGGAGATGGGCTGCGCCCACCCGATGGGCCCGCTCAAGCTGTCCGACCTGATCGGCCTGGACACCATCGTCTCCATCGCGAACTCGATGTACGCCGAGTACAAGGAGCCGCTGTACGCCGCTCCCCCGCTGCTCCAGCGCATGGTCGAGGCCGGCCGGCTCGGCCGCAAGACCGGCTCGGGGTTCTACACCTACGGCTGATTACGAGAAGCGACGCTCCGTGGGCCCGGCACCGCATTCGGTGCCGGGTCCACGCGTTTCACACGCCGTGTGCGCGCCGGGCCCGCATATGCCGCTCGCACACGCTCCCCTCGCGCCCACCAGGCGAGTTGACTCCTGATGCGCATGCAAGGGATGTGGAACAACCACATGTGACTACAGAGAGGAGTGGACCCGTGACCGCCGATCCCGAGCATCTCGTGGCCCATGGAGAACTCGCAGAGTTACGTCGCCGCCTCGACGTGGCGTACGCCCGAGTCGAGGGAGGACTGGCCCTGCTCAACCATCGCACCGAGGAGGCCGCCAAGGAACTGGACGAGCTGAACAGCCGCATGCACTCGCTCGAGCACACGCGCTGGCCGCTCCCGTCCGTCGCCGCCCTCACGGCTGTCGGAGCACTCGTCGTGACGATCTGGCAGGCGCTGGCCCGCTAACCGTCGGCGAGCCTGAGATGGTGCAGCAGAAGTAACGCGGCTGCCATGTTGGCGGCCGGGACCTCGCCACGCGCGACCATGTCGGGGACGAGCTTGAGGGGGACCCATTCCCGGCGGTCCGATTCGAAGTCGTCCACCGGATGCCCGACGTACGTGCTCTCGCCGGCCCAGTAGATGTGGTGCCGGGCGTCCGTGAGGCCGTTGGACGGCTCCACGCTCATCAGGTGGTGCAGGGGCCCCGGCCGCCAGCCGGTCTCCTCCTCGAGCTCCCGCGCGGC
Organism: Streptomyces sp. NPDC002619; assembly: GCF_042889305.1. Lineage (NCBI taxonomy): Bacteria > Bacillati > Actinomycetota > Actinomycetes > Kitasatosporales > Streptomycetaceae > Streptomyces > Streptomyces sp. NPDC002619. The sequence goes on from NZ_JBIAQV010000006.1 coordinate 80,055, forward strand.
CGCGCTCGCGATGTCCTCGCCGTCCTCCACGACGCCCGCGGCAAGTTCCCACCCCCAACTGTCCGTGATGAAGCGGTGGCGCCACAGGAGGAGTACCTCGTTGGCGTCGTTGACCACCGTGGCCACGGCCACCGGCCGCAGCCGTATCAGGAAGTGGTCGAGGTGCCGGCCGTCCGGCAGCTCGACATCTGCGAGATTGACGCTGAACCAGCGATTTGCATACACGGTTTGTTCGTTCAGTTTCGTCCACTGCACGGTTCTGCCACCTTCCGCCGAGTAAGTGGCAATATCGCAGCAGCAGCCTTGTGTGTCCTACAGCGGTACGCGCAGTGCCCCGTCGATGAGTTCGGCGGCTTCGGCGGTTCCGGCCGAGCCGCTGCGCACCAGGTGCTCGCGTACCGCGCGCAGTCTGTCGCGCAGGCGCTGGGACTCCATTCCCCGGGCCTGCTCGGCCATCTGCACCGCCGTGGCCACCGCCTTGTCGGCGTTGCCCTGCCGCAGTTCGATCGTGCTGAGCATGGCCAGCCGGTGCACCCGGCCCCGATCGTGCGCCGGGTTGTCCACGGCGGCAGCCGCGTGCTCCCGGGCGGCGGCCAGTTCGCCGAGACTGAGCAGCGCCTCGGCCACCTGGACGTTGACCAGGCCCGGCTGGACATAGCCGGTCTCGTCGGGTTCATAACCGCGCCGGATGCGTTCGGCCGCCGTCTCCGCCCGCCGGATGCAGGACAGCGCACTCGTGCCGTCGCCGAGGTGGGCGTACGCCTTGGCCTGCATCGCGTACAGGTCCGAGGCGAGCGCCGGGGTGATGTGCTTGCCCGCGGCGCGCAGCGCGGCCTCCGCGAAGGCGACGGCCTGCCGCCACTCCTTCATGAACAGCGCCTGGTTGACGAGCAGCGCGATGACGTACGCACCGAGTCCCCGGTCCCCACTGGCCTTCGCGAGCCTGAGCGCCTGGTGGAAGTAGCGCTGCGCGAGTCCGTGCGCGTCCGAGTCGTACGCACAGATGCCGGCGATCGCCACCAACCCGCCCGTGGCCCGGTGCAGTTGACGGCCGGTCGCGTCGGTGTAGCTGCCGCGCAGCAGCGGCGCCGCCTCGGCGTTGAGGAAGCCGACGATGCGGGTGCGGGTGGCCATGCCGCCGGCCTTGCGGTACATCTGCTCGTAGTGGGTGCGGGCGCAGCGCAGCATCTCGAGGTCGGCCGGGGTGACCCGGTGCCGGCCGCCGCGCGAGACGTCCACGTCCTCGGGCGGGTTCTCCCACTCCCACACGGGCATCACGGCGGGCGTGCCGGTGACGGCGGGCGCGCCGAGTATGTGCGGGCGCTGCTGCTCGTCGGAGCGCCACAGGGCGGTGGCCCTTTCGACGAAGCCGGACAGCGAAGTGGCGTGCGGAGTCGAGGGCTCGCCCGGGATGCCGAGGCCGATGTCGTCGAGCGTGACGGGCCGGTGCAGGCGACCCGCGAGCACCTCACAGATCAGGTCGGGCACCTGACCGCGGGGCCGCTGTCCCTTCAACCACCGTGCCACGGCGGTGTGTTCGTAGCGAAGCGCGAGGCCCCGGGCCCGGCCCGCCTGGTTGACGTGCGCGGCGAGACCGGCGTGCGAGATCCCCGCCTCGTCCAGGATCGCGTCGAGCAGAGTGTTGGGCTGCATGATGCCCCCCGAATGGCCTGGTGTCGTCAGAGTAGTGCGAGCGCCTTCACACGGGGTGTGAACGAAGTACGCGAATCCGCGCTGTGCGCGCGCTGTCGCGGAGAGTGTCGAAACGGCTTGACTGAACTGCCTCGCAAGAGGCCGGCCGGGCCGCCGGCTCCCCCTCGTACAGCGGCGGCTTGGCCGTGCGACTAAGGGGGTGCCGCTAAGGATGCGTCGTCGGCTGCGGGTTGCGGGGGCTGGTCGCGCCCACGCGGCGGAGCCGCATATCGAGACAGCCCCGCGCCCCTGGAGGGCTCGCTGCGCTTCGCCCTCTGCCGTTCGTTCCGGAGGATCAGAACAGCGACATCGTCTGTCGGGGTGCCTCGCGTGTGATGGAGCAGGGCCGCGAAGACCTTGCGCAGGATCGTCTGCGGTGAGATCGCGGGAGGACGTGCCGCCTCCGCCAGGACTTCCGGCAGGGAGAAGAAACGGCCCCGCGCGTCCCGTGCGTCCTCCGCGCCGTCCGTGTAGAGGACCAGTGACTCGCCGGGGCGCAGTTCACCGCGGGGTGCGGCGGTCAGGTCGGCCGGGAGTGGGAACGGGCCGAGGGGTGGCAGGGGGTCGGTGTGCGCCAGCGGCTCGACTCCGTGGCCGCCCAGCCGATACGGCCACGGATGGCCGCAGTTGAGGGCGCTCACCTGTCCGTCGCGGCCGATCTCCAGGAGCAGTACCGTGACGAACTCCTCGGCCACCGGGTTGTCGGGGTCCCGGCAGCTCGACGGGTGTTCGGCGCGAGCGCGTTCGCGCAGGTGCCGGGCGAGCGCCCGCTCCAAGCGCCGTAACACACCGGCGAGTTCGGGCTCGTCGTGGGCCGCCTCGCGGAAGCTGCCGAGCACGGCGGCGACGGTGCCGAGCGCGGCGAGGCCGTGGCCGCGTACGTCGCCCATCACGACCCGCACGCCGTGTTCGGTGGCTATCGCCTCGTACAGGTCGCCGCCGATGGCCGCGCCCCGGTCGGCGGACAGTTGGGCCGCGGCGACGCCCAGGCCGTCGAGCCGTGGCGGCAGGGGCCGCAGCAGCACGCTCTGCGCGGCGCCGGCGACCTTGCGCATCTGCCGGAGCTCGCGCAGCAGGGTGCGCCGGACGTGGACGATGAGCCCGGTGCCGACGGCGAAGAACACGGCACTGGTGACGATCCGCGCGCCGAGCCCGTTCTGCTGGGCGAGCGGACAGGCCAGCTTGTACGTGATCGCCACACTGCCCCAGGCCGTGGGGAGCCCCAGGGAGAGAAGACGCCGGGTGGGTGCCCGTGCCTTGATGCGGATCATGCCAATGCCCCCATACAGGCCCTGACACAACAGAATCGGACCGACCCCGAAAGGCCGGTCCGATTCTGTCGATGGCGTGACCCGGCAGGACCGGATCATCCCAAGTTGCCACCCGAACGAGTGAGCCACCCTGCATTTATGCAGGTAGACCAGCCGTTCCCCGCGGCGACTAGGCCCTCAGAACAGCTCCCGTACGCTCGCCCGCAAGGGCAACCGCCGCATCCCGAGCCGCCGACGCCTCATCCACCGTCAGCGTCCGGTCCCCGGCCCTGAAGCGAAGCGCATACGCGAGCGACTTGCGCCCCTCGCCCAACTGCTCCACGTTCTCGTACACGTCGAACAGCCGGATGGACTCGAGGAGTTCACCCGCACCCTCACGCAACGCGGCCTCGACGTCGTCGTGCGGCACGACCGTGTCGACGACGAGCGCGACATCCTGCGTGGCCACCGGGAACGTCGAGATGTGCGGCCCCTTCACCAGTCCCGCACTCGCCGCTTCCAGCACGTCCAGGTCCAGCTCCATCGCGCAGGTGCGCGCGGGCAGGCCCAGGGTCTTCAGGACGCCGGGGTGCAGCTCACCGGCGTACCCGATGACCCGCTCCGCGCCGTCCAGCACGACGACCAGCTCGGCGCAGCGGCCGGGGTGCCAGGGGCCGTACTGGCCCTTGCGGACGGTCAGTTCGGTGCCGGTCTCGCGGGCGAGAACACGCGCCGCCTCAATGGCGTCGGCCCAGTCGGCCGGGCGGCCCTTGCCCCACCAGCCGGCCTGCTCGCGGGCGCCCGCGAGGACGACGGCGGCGTGCCGGGGCTGCTCGGGCAGCGCGGTGTCGAGGGAGGCGATCTCTTCGTCGGTGGGCCGGCGATCGACGGGCAGACGTGCCGCGACCTTCAGCTCCTCGCGCGGGTGGAAGACCAGGCCGGTCTCGAACAGTGCCAGGTCGTGCGAGCCACGGCCGTCGTTGCGGCGCAGGGCGCCGAGGAGTCCGGGCAGCAGCGTCGTACGGAGCGCGGGCTCCTCGTCGGAGAGCGGGTTGACCAGCTTGACGACTCGGCGCTTCGGGTCGTCGGCGGCCAAGTGGAACTGGTCGAAGATCTGCTCGCCGATGAACGGGTAGTTCGGCGCCTCGACGTAGCCCGCGCCGGCCAGCGCGCGGCCGATGCGGCGGTGCAGACGCTGCCGGTCGGTCAGGCCCCGGCCCGCGGGGGGCTTGGGCAGCGTGGAGGGCAGGTTCTCGTAGCCCTCGAGCCGGATGACCTCTTCGGCCAGGTCGTTCGGGTCGGTGAGGTCGGGCCGCCAGGACGGGACGGTGACGATGAGCTCGTCCTGCCCGTAGACGTCGCAGCCGACCTCCTGGAGGCGGCGTACGACGGTCTCGCGGCCGTAGGCGACGCCCGCGACCTTGTCCGGGTGGTCGGCCGGGATGGTGATGGTGTGCGGTGCGGAGGGCGCGATGACCTCGGTGACGCCGGCGTCGGCCGTGCCGCCCGCGAGCAGAACGAGCAGGTCCACCGTGCGCTGCGCTGCGGCGGACGCGGCCTGCGGGTCGACGCCGCGCTCGAAGCGCTTGGACGCCTCGGAGGCCAGCTTGTGGCGGCGGGCGGTGCGGGCGATGGAGAGCGCGTCGAAGTGGGCGGCCTCGACGACGACCTCGGTGGTCGTGCCGTCCGTCTCGTCGATCTCCGTGTTGGCACCGCCCATGACTCCCGCGAGACCGATCGGGCCGCGGTCGTCGGTGATGACCAGGTCCTCGGCGTCCAGCGTGCGCGTGACGCCGTCGAGGGTGGTGAGCTTCTCGCCCGCCTCGGCCCGGCGCACACCGATCGCGCCCTGGACGCGATTGCGGTCGTACGCGTGCAGGGGCTGGCCCAGCTCGAGCATCACGTAGTTGGTGATGTCCACGGCCAGCGAGATCGGGCGCATGCCGGCCTTCTGCAGACGGCGCTGCAGCCAGATCGGGGAGCGCGCCTCCGGGTCGAGGCCGGTGACGGTGCGGGCGGTGAAGCGGTCGCAGCCGAGCGGGTCGGAGACCTCGACCGGGTAGCCGTAGGCGTTAGGGGCCGGTACGTCGAGCAGCGCCGGGTCACGCAGCGGCAGGCCGTAGGCGGTGGCGGCCTCGCGGGCGACACCGCGCAGGGACAGCGCGTAGCCGCGGTCGGGCGTGACGGCGATGTCGAGGACCTCGTCGACGAGCTGGAGCAGCTCGATGGCGTCGGTGCCGACCTCGGTCTCCGGCGGCAGCACGATGATGCCCTTGGTGCCGTCGTCACCCATGCCGAGCTCGTCGCTGGAGCAGATCATGCCGTGGGAGGTCTTGCCGTACGTCTTGCGCGCGGCGATCTCGAAGCCGCCGGGCAGCACGGCGCCCGGGAGGACCACGACGACCTTGTTGCCGACGGCGAAGTTGCGGGCGCCGCAGACGATCTCCTGGGGCTCACCGGTCCCGTTGGCCTGGCCGACATCGACGGTGCAGAAGCGGATCGGCTTCTTGAAGCCCTCCAGCTCCTCTATGGTCAGCACCTGGCCGACGACGAGCGGGCCCTTGAGGTCGGCGCCGAGCTGTTCGACGGTCTCCACCTCGAGGCCGACCGAGATCAGCTTCTCCTGGACGTCGCGCCCGGTCCGAGTCGCCGGCAGGTCGACGTACTCCCGCAGCCAAGAAAGCGGGATCCGCATCAGATCTCCATCCCGAACGGCCGGGTGAACCGGACGTCACCCTCGACCATGTCTCGCATGTCTTCGACGTTGTGGCGGAACATCAGCATCCGCTCGATGCCGAACCCGAAGGCGAATCCGCTGTACTTCTCGGGGTCGACACCGCAGGCGACGAGCACCCGCGGGTTGACCATGCCGCAGCCGCCCAGCTCGATCCAGCCCTCGCTGGAGCAGGTGCGGCAGGGCCGGTCGGGGTTGCCGACGGAGGCGCCCTTGCACACGTAGCAGAGCATGTCCATCTCGGCGGACGGCTCGGTGAAGGGGAAGTAGTTCGGCCTGAGCCGGGTCTTCATGTCCGAGCCGAACAACGACTGGACCATGTGGTCGAGGGTGCCCTTGAGGTCGGCCATGGTCAGGCCCTCGTCGACGGCCAGCAGCTCGATCTGGTGGAAGACCGGGGTGTGCGTGGCGTCCAGCTCGTCCGTGCGGTAGACGCGGCCCGGGCAGACGATGTACACGGGCGGCTCGCGGTCCAGCATGGAGCGGGCCTGCACGGGCGAGGTGTGCGTGCGCAGCACGACGCCGGACTCGCCGTGGTCGCCCGTGGGGCCCTCGACGAAGAAGGTGTCCTGCATCTGCCGGGCCGGGTGGTCCGGGGTGAAGTTCAGGGCGTCGAAGTTGAACCACTCCGCCTCGACCTCGGGGCCCTCGGCGACCTCGTACCCCATGGACACGAAGACGTCCGCGACCCGCTCCATGAACGTGGTCAGCGGGTGCCGGGCGCCGGGCGGTACACGGTCGTACGGCAGCGTGACGTCCACCGCCTCCTCGACCAGGACACGGGCGTCGCGCTCGGCCTCCAGCTCGCTCTGGCGGCCGGCGAGGGCCTTGTTCACGGTGCCGCGGGCCTGGCCGACCAGCTTTCCGGCGGCGGCCTTGGCGTGCGGAGGCAGGGCGCCGATCTCGCGGTTGGCGAGGGCCAGCGGAGAGGCGGGGCCGGTGTGGGCGACCTTGGCCTCGTGGAGCGCGTCGAGGGAGGTCGCGGCGGCGAAGGCGGCGAGCGCCTCGTCCCGCATGCGCTCGATCTCTTCCGGTTTCAACGCCTCTACCTCGACAGGGTCGTACGACTTATTGGGTGCCGACATCTCTTCCCGTGCTTCCGTTTGGCTGGCTGAAGTCCCCGTCACCGACTGACAGCGCCGTGTGCAGGACACATAGGTGCCAAAGGCCGAGTCTAACGGGGTTGAGGTGGACGAATGCGCCCGCGGGCCTCAGGCGAGATACGCCGGGGTGCCCGCGGGCAACGTAAATCGGAACTCGGCGCCGCCGCCGGGGGCGCGGCCGACCGTGATGGTGCCGCCGTGGGCCTCGACGATGCCCTTGACGATGTAGAGCCCGAGGCCCGTGCCACCGCGTTTGCTGCCCCGCCAGAAGCGGGTGAAGACGCGGTTCATGGATTCCTCCGGGATGCCGGACCCCTCGTCGCTCACTGTGACCGACGTGGCCGTGTCGTCCGTGCTGTCCGCGTTCTCCGTCTCGCGCGGGGACGCCGCGGGCGTGACCTCGATGGTGACGGTTCCCTCGCCGTGCCGCACGGCATTTTCCAGCAGGTTGCTGAGGACCTGGTCGACCTTGTCGGGGTCGGCCCACAGGGCGGGCAGCGGCTGCTCGATGCGCAGCAGGAACCGGTCGGCGAGCTGCCCGGCGGCGACGTACGCCTGGATGTGCCGTCCGACGGCCGCGCCCATGTCGACGGGCTGGCGGCGCACCTCGAGGCGCCCGGAGTCGATGCGGGAGATGTCGAGCAGCTCGGCGATGAGCCGCGTGACGCGGTTGGCGTCGGCGTCGACGGTCTCCAGCATCAGCCGCTTCTGGTCGTCGGTGAACCGTTCCCACTTGGCGAGCAGCGTCGCGGTGAAGCCCTTGACGGAGGTGAGCGGGGAGCGCAGCTCGTGGGCGACGGTGGCGATCAGCTCGGCGTGGCTGCGCTCGGTGCGGCGGCGGGCCTCGGTGTCACGCAGGCAGACGACGACACGGCGGACGGGCCCGGTGGGCTCGCCGCGGATGTACTGCGCCGACACCAGGACCTCCCGCCCGCCGGGCAGCAGCAGGTTGCGCTCGGGCTGCCTGACCCGGGTGGCGAGCCCGCCGTAGGGGTCGGTGAGCTGCCACCAGCGCCGCCCCTCCAGGTCCTCCAGCGGCAGGGCCTTCTCCAGGTACTGTCCGAGGGCGTCCTCGGGGCGTACGGCGGTGATGCGGGCGGCGGCCGAGTTGAAGTAGACGACCTGCCCGTCCTCGTCGGCGATCACCAGGCCGTCGGGCAGTTCCTCGGGGTCGATGCCGGGTCCGGCGGGATCATGGTGCCGGGGCGCGGGCACACGCCGTGCGTCCCGCCCGCCCGGGGCACTGCTCGTGCCGCTCATCCCCGTAACCCCACCCTTCAGCTGCCGTGGGCCCCCGAGCTGGTCACCTTACTAGCTCTCGGTGACGGAACGGCACCCTCCGGAGGCGCGCTGTGCACGGGCCGACGCGTAGAGACATACGGCGGCGGCGGTCGCGAGGTTCAGACTCTCGGCCCTGCCGTGGATGGGGACGCGTACGACGGCGTCCGCGAGCGCGCGCGTCTCCTCCGGGAGCCCCCAGGCCTCGTTCCCGAACACCCAGGCGGTGGGCCCGCCCATGGTCCCCTTGTCCAACTCGTCGTCGAGATCGTCCTGGCCGGCCCCGTCGGCGGCGAGGATGCGCACCCCGGCGTCCTTGAGCCCGGCGACGGCCCGCTCGACGGGGACACCGACGGCGACGGGCAGATGGAAGAGCGAGCCGACGGAGGCGCGCACGGCCTTCGGGTTGTAGAGGTCGACGGAGGCGTCGGTGAGGACGACGGCCTCGGCACCGGCGGCGTCGGCACAGCGCAGGACGGTGCCGGCGTTCCCGGGGTCGCGTACGTGCGCGAGGACGGCGACGAGCCTGGGCCGCGCGGCGAGGATGTCCTCGAACGGGGTGTCCACGAACCGGCACACACCGACCAGGCCCTGCGGGGTGACGGTGGTGGAGATGTCGGCGATGACCTGCTCGTCGGCAAGGTGCACCCGGGCGCCGGCGTCGCGTGCCTCGCCCACGATGTCGGCGTACCGCTCCGCGGCCTCGACGGTGGCGAACAGCTCGACGAGCGTGTCCCGATGCCCCGCCGCCTCCCGTACGGCCTGCGGCCCCTCGGCGAGAAACAGCCGCTCCTTGCTCCTGAAGTTCCGCCGCCCCAGCCGCCGGGCGGCGGAGACGCGGGCGGAACGGGGGGAGATCAGCTCGGGGCTGGCGGGGGCCATACAACTCACCTTCGGTTACCAATTTTCCACCGCAGCCCGGATTTCAGCCGCAGCAACTCATCTCCGCCGCAGCGGCGATCCACCACGACGGCGGACCCTGGGGTCCCCCCACGCCCTCAAGGCAGTGGGGGAGGTGCCGAACCGGCCGCCACCACACAACGCAACGGACCCGCAGGCAAAAAACCCACGGGTCCGACCACTCACGTCGGCCTAAGCCCGGCGCAGCGTCACGCCGCCTTCGGCGCGTTGACGTCCGCCGGCAGCGCCTTCTGCGCGGCCTCGACGAGCGCGGCGAACGCGCTCGCGTCGTTGACCGCGAGCTCCGCCAGGATCTTGCGGTCGACCTCGATGTTCGCGGCCTTCAGACCCTGGATGAAGCGGTTGTACGTGATGCCGTTGGCGCGGGCAGCGGCGTTGATGCGCTGGATCCACAACTGACGGAAGTCGCCCTTGCGCTTCTTCCGGTCGTTGTAGTTGTAGACCAGCGAGTGGGTGACCTGCTCCTTGGCCTTGCGGTACAGGCGCGAACGCTGACCGCGGTAGCCGGAGGCCTGCTCGAGGATCGCCCGGCGCTTCTTGTGGGCGTTGACTGCCCGCTTGACGCGTGCCACTTGTTAACTCCTTGTAGCGGGGCCGCGGTTGGACTCACGCGGCCCGGAAACGACTGGGTCCCGGTCCTGGCGCTGGGCGCTCATGCGCGCCCGTGCGTCACTTGCCGAGAAGCTTCTTGATCTTCGCGGCGTCGCCCGGGGCCATCTCGGCGTTGCCGGTGAGGCGACGCGTCACGCGGGACGACTTGTGCTCGAGCAGGTGGCGCTTGCCGGCGCGCTCACGGAGCACCTTGCCGGAGCCGGTGATCTTGAAGCGCTTGCTGGCACCGCTGTGCGACTTGTTCTTCGGCATAGCGCCGTTATCTCCTCGTCGGTGGCGCTCCGGTGCCCGGTCGTCAGAACCGGGCACGGTGGAGCGTCGCTGCTGTTTCGGTTACGTCCATGGGACTCGCGTCCCGTGGATCACGCCTCGGCGTGCTCCTCGGCGGGCACCTCAGCCTCAGCCTCGGCCTCGGCCTCGGCAGGGTTCTGCGAACGGCCCGGGTTGGCCTTCGCTTCCGCCTTACGGGCTTCCTGCGCCTGACGAGCCTCGGCCATCGCCTCGGTCTTCTTCTTGTGCGGACCGAGAACCATGATCATGTTGCGGCCGTCCTGCTTCGGGTTCGACTCCACGAAACCGAGGTCCTGGACGTCCTCCGCGAGACGCTGCAGCAGTCGGTAGCCCAGCTCGGGCCGGGACTGCTCGCGACCACGGAACATGATCGTGATCTTGACCTTGTCGCCCTGCTTGAGGAACCGGACGACGTGACCCTTCTTGGTGTCATAGTCGTGCGGGTCGATCTTCGGCCGGAGCTTCATCTCCTTGATGACCGTGTGCGCCTGGTTCTTGCGCGCCTCACGGGCCTTCATGGCCGACTCGTACTTGAACTTCCCGTAGTCCATGAGCTTGCACACGGGCGGACGGGCGTTCGCCGCGACCTCGACCAGGTCGAGGTCGTACTCCTGCGCAAGCTCCAGGGCCTTCGCGAGCGGCACAATGCCGACCTGCTCGCCACTGGGACCGACAAGTCGCACCTCGGGAACGCGAATCCGGTCGTTGATGCGGGGCTCGGTGCTGATGGATCCTCCTCGGTAGCACCATGCGGTCGCCTGGCGGACGACCACTTATGTCTGGTTGACATGGAGACCAACCATCCCGGCACATGAAAAATGCCCCGGACGGGACACAGGCGGGACTCCGAAGCCTCCGGAGCACCGCCGCGGTGAGCCCGCGGGGCGCGATTCGGACGACTCCACCGTCCGTACGGAACGGTGGTCGTCGTCTGACCGGTGACCCGCCGCCCCGGGGGACGGTCAGGTGGGAGATCGGAGCCTCCACTTGTGGGCCGGGCACGCAGGTGTCCGACCGGTCGCTGAACAAGGCTAGCAGCTCGGGACGGGAAGGGCTAACCGAGGCCAGCTGGGGACTCACCGCCTCGGGCGCCTATCGTGTCCCGCATGAGTGAGACCACCCCCTCCGGCGCCGACGGGCAGCCCGACTTCGACGAGATGACCCGCGACATCGCCGAGGTCCCCGCGGTCGAGGTGATCGTGACGGTCGCCGTCAACCTGATGAGCGCCGCCGCCGTGAAGCTCGGTCTGACCGAGGAGGGCGACAAGTACAAGGACCTGGACGAGGCCCGCAAGCTGGTCAGCGCCCTCGCCGGACTGCTGGACGCGAGCGCGACCGAGATCAGCTCCTTCCACGCGGCGCCGCTGCGCGACGGCCTGAAGTCGCTGCAGCTGGCGTTCCGCGAGGCGTCGATCGTCCCGGACGAGCCGGGCCAGGGCCCCGGTGAGAAGTACACGGGGCCGATCTACGGCTAGTACAGCCAGTACATCGGCGTACGGCTCAGCCGCGTACGAACAAGGGCTCGCCCGGAGGCGTGGTCCCGGCCGGCAGCACTGCCAGGTCGAGGCCGCGCACCAGGCGGGCCCTCAGCATGTCGTCGCCCGCGAGGCGCTGCGCCACGGCGCGGGCGGCGTCGGCGGGCACGGTGGCCGGGTCGAGCACGAGGGCGAGGGTGCCGTCCGCCTGCCCGGGGCCGAGGTGGGCGCGCAGCACGGCGGGCTCGGCGGCGACGACGGCGCGTACGGCCTCGACGACGGCCGGGTCGGCGAGCGGGTCGGTCGTCGTACGGCCCTCGGCGAGCGCCAGCAGGGCCGGGCCCGTCAGCTCGAACGGCACCGGCCCCGACATGTCCAGGACGACCGTGTCCGCCTTCTCGTGCGCGGCCGCCTGCAGCGCCTGGTGCAGGGGTACGGCGACGGGACGGGCCGCCGGATCCCAGCGGGCGAGGGACTCGGTGGACGTGAAGGCCGGCAGAGCCGTCCGGTTCCCGGCCTTCAGGGTCGGTACGGCCATGTCGCTGGTCTTCTCGCGGCGCAGCCCGTTCTCGTCCATTTCCACCTCGCCGAGCACGGCCACGACAGGCACAAGCAGCCGGGCGCCCTTGAGGGCGTCCAGGACCGGGCCCACGGCGGTGCGGTCCTCGGCCCACGCGGCGAGCGCCGCGCTCAGCCGGGGGTCGGCGGAGCCGTCGTCGTCGGAGAAGCCGGGGTCGGGAATGTTCTTGTTCGCCACGGTCACCGACCCTATAGGGGGGATGCTGCTGGGCTTGTGCGGCCCCCGAAACCAGGGGGACACGCGCTTCACGGGAATCTCAGATTTCCCTGACACAGATCTAACGTCGGCCTAACGGAGCGCACAGTCCCCGCCTCGAGCATCGCGGGCATGAAGCCTTCCGGAGCGAGCCGTCAGCTTGTCCACGCCATGGTCGCCGCCGTGGCCGTCGTGGGGGTGACGGCGGCCGGGACCGTGTACGTGAAGGCGCGAGCGCACTCCGGTCCGGGCCTCGTATCCTCGACGGCGTCGCGGTCGTCGTCGCTGTCGCCGACGGTTTCCGTCTCGGCCTCGGCGAGCGAGGAGGAATCGGTGGAACCGGTGACCGAGCCGACCGTGGAACCGGACGAGCTGCTGAGCAGGGCGATGGCGGACGTGCGCGTGCCGTCGGGCGCGAAGGTGGCTGTGGCGGTGCTGGACCTGGACTCCGGTGCGAGCGCCGCGTACGGCCGCGGGACGTTCGACACGGCGAGCATCGTGAAGGTCGACATCCTGGCGACGCTGCTGCTGCGGGCGCAGGACGCGGACCGGCGTCTCGCGGCGACCGAGAAGGCGTACGCCACGAAGATGATCGAGAACAGCGACAACGACTCGGCGACGGCGCTGTGGCGGATCATCGGCGGTGCGGAGGGGCTCGACGCGGCGAACAGGCGCTTCGGACTCACCGACACGGCGGGCGGCACCGGCGACCTGTGGGGGCTGACGCAGACCACGGCGGCCGACCAACTCACGCTGCTCCAGCAGGTGTTCGGGGACGACTCGAATCTGAGCGCGCCCTCGCGGGCGTATCTGCGGGGGCTGATGGAGTCCATAGCGGCTGGCCAGGCGTGGGGGGTCTCGGCCGTGACCGACGGTTCCGCCTGGGCCCTGAAGAACGGCTGGCTGCCGCGCAGTACGACCGGGCTGTGGGACGTCAACAGCATCGGGCGGGTGACGGCCGACGGCAGCGGCTATCTGGTGGCCGTGCTCTCGAAGGGCACCGTCTCGCAGGAGCGAGGCATCACCCTGGTCGAGGCGGCGGCTCGCGCGGCGGTGAAGGCGTTCACCCCGAGCGAGCCCTCCGCATCCGCGACCGATTGACGCAGGGACTCAGTCGCCCGGCTCGCGGCGGCTGCGCCACAGGACCACCGCCGCGACGAGCAGGACTCCGCCCGCGCTGCCCGCGAGGGGGCCGGCCCAGCCCGCGGCGCCAGAGGACGCCTCCTGGATGTCGGGGCCGGAGCCGAAGTACTTCTCGCCGTACGCCGCCGAGTGCAGGTCCAGTGGTTTGAGGCGGCCGGCCGCCTTGATGGCGGCGGCGGGGTCGATGAAGCCGAAGCCCCGGGAGTCGTCGCGGCCGCCGCTCGGGGGGTTGCGGGCGGTGTCCTCCAGGAGCTTCTTGATCTGGGCCGGGGTCAGTCCGGGGTGGGCCGCCTTGATCAGGGCCACCGCACCCGACACGAAGGCGGAGGCGGCGCTGGTCCCCCAGCCCTCGTAGTACTTGTGGTCGGGGTCGGCGATGACGATGTCGACGCCGGGCGCGCTGACCGTGGCGTACCAGCGACGGGTGGAGAAGGCGGCCCGGGTGCCGTAGCGGTCGACCGCGGTGGCGGCGATGACGCCGGGGTAGGCGGCCGGGTAGGAGATGTGGTCGCCCTTGTCGCCGCCGTTTCCGGCCGAGGCGACGACGACCACGCCCCGCTTGAGGGCGTACTGGACGGCCTCGTCCTCGCTCGGTTCCGGGTGCGCGGAGTCGGAGTCGTCGCCGAGGGAGAGGTTGATGACGTCGGCGCCGTGGTCGGCGGCCCAGCGGATGCCCTCGGCCAGGGCGTTGCCGCGGGTGCTGCGGGCCTTGCCGCGGGCGGAGTCGCCGTCCTCCAGGATCACGCGTACGGGGAGGATCTTCGCCTCGGGCGCGACGCCCATGACGCCGTCGGCGTTGCCGGGGCCGTGGCCGTGCCCGGCGATGATGCCGGCCATGGCAGTTCCGTGCCGGGCCCAGGAGCGGTCGCCCTGCTTGGCGCCGAAGCCGATGAAGTCCTTGGTGGGCAGCACGTTGCCGTCGAGGTCGGGGTGGTCGGCCTCGACGCCGGTGTCCAGGACGGCGACGGTGATGCCCTTGCCTTGGGTGGTGCGCCAGGCGTCCTGGGTGTGCAGGGCGGACAGGGCCCACTGCTGGGCCCGTATGCCGTCGGCGTGCGCGGCGGTGGCGGGCAGGAGGGCGAGGGAGCCGGCGAGCAGCAGGCTCAGGGCGCCGCCGATGGTGCGGTTCATGAGGGCGTCTCCGTGGCCGAGCCGACGGTCTTGCGCAGGCGCCGCTCGATACGGTCGGCGAGGCCCTGCGCCTCCTGGCCGAGACCGGCCTGGGCGGGGGCCGTGGTGGCGCCGGCCTCACTGGCGACTGCGGCGGGCTGGGGGGTGTCGACGCTGCGGCCGTCGCTCCAGCCGGAGACCGCGTAGGCGACGATCGGGGCGTCGGTGAGCACGGAGATGGTCCAGGAGGCGCGCTGCTTGTCGCCGAAGCGCTCGGCGACGGTGTCCTTGGTGGCGTACGGGCGGGGCATCAGATCGGTACGGCGGTCCAGGGCCTCGTCCTTGAAGCGGGCGGCGAGGGAGGCCATGGCGGCGGAGTCGGCCTTGGTGAACAGGAGGCCGACGGTGGTGACATAGCTCTGGGTGGCGTCGGTGTAGGTGGCGCGCAGGAGGCGGTGGCAGCCGACGGGGGCGAGTGCCTTGCGCAGCAGGGGGTCGAAGGCGTGGGCGCAGCCGCTGTCCGGAGCGACGGCGATCCGGGTCCAGGTCCGGTCGGCTCCGCCGGGTCCGGCGCCGGTGCCCTGCACGGTGGGCGGGAACAGGTCGTCGACGGGGACGCTGTGCCAGAGTCCGGCAGCCGCGCTGAAGGTACCGCCGCTCCCGCTGCCTCCGGTGTCCCCCGTGAGCCAACTCCCGGTCACGGCACCGCCGATGAGCCCGAGACCGAGCACGACGCAGGCGGCGGCAGCGGCGGTACGGGGCCGTATGCGCGCTCCCAACGGCCGCGCCCGCATCCGCTCGTCGTACCCCTCGGGCTCCCCGAACGACACGACGGGCCGCGCCGCCCCTTGCAGCGGAGGCGCGCTCCAGGACAGGGCGGGGTCGGGGGACAGCGCAGCGGCTCCGGGTACGTGACCGCCGACGGGAGGGCCGGGGCGGGTGGCGGGCATGGGCGGGACGGGTGGGAGGACGGTGGCACGGGGGCGCGGGGCGAATGCCTGGAAGTCGGGGTCGGGGTTCGAGCCGGTTCCGGTCTCGGGAGTACGGGAGGGAGTACTGCCGGTCCCGGACCGGGGCCCCGGCGCGTACTCGGCCTTCGGCGCCGGGGGTACCGGACGCAGGCGCGTCGTCGTCTCCGACGGGGTCTCGGCGGGGGCGGGGCGGGGCGGGACCGTGGGTCGCTGCGCGGGCCGGGGCGGCATGCCGACGGGGGCGGTGTCGCGGCCGGCGGTGGGCGGGGTATCCGGGAAACGCGCCGAGGCGGGCGGCGGGGGCGGACCGGCGGGACCGGCAGCGTGCGGCGCACGAGAGGGCCGAAGGCTGGGGAACCGGGGCCCGGCCACAGCACGCGCGGCACTATCGGCGGACATCTCACTCCCGTCCGAACGGGGTGCCTCGGTCCCACCGGCACCCGACCGTTCAGCCCTGCCGGCCGCCGAAGGGTTCACCGCAGCCGCGCACTCGCCATCCGCCTCACCAGCACCGCCGCCCTTGAGCCCCGCCCGCGGTTCGGCCTCCGAGACCTCGCCCGCCGGGACGTCGTCCGTCCCCGTGTCGGTCGGTCGTGGGTCGGTGTCCCTGGACGGCGTCGGGGCGTGGCGGGAGTCCGTGGTCATTCGTCCCCCGTTTCCTCGTCCCCGGGCCGTCTGCTCGTGCGCGCGGGACGGCGTCCCGGCGCAGGTGCTGCGGCCGGGGGCGTCCCGTCGTGCGTGCGCGTCACTCTACGGGTTGTTCCGCGGCGAACGGGAACCAGTCCGCGACCCCGGGGCATCTGCCCGGAACGTCCCCCTACCCTGCGGTAATCCTGTCTGGCAGGCTTCGTTCATGACTGCGCGCGCCGCCGACCGGGCTCGGTACGACAAGGCCACCGCCTCTCTCGACGCCCCTCTCGCGATCGTGGACCTGAACGCCTTCGACGCCAACGCGGCCGATCTGGCGCGTCGTGCGGCGGGCAAGCCGGTCCGGGTCGCCAGCAAGTCCGTGCGCTGCCGTGCGCTGCTGGAGCGGGTGCTCGCGAAGGACGGCTTCCGGGGGATCATGTCGTTCACGCTGGCCGAGTCGCTGTGGCTGGCCCGCTCCGGGTTCGACGACGTCCTGCTCGCCTACCCGTCCGCCGACCGCGCCGCCTTCGCCGAGCTGGCCGGTGATCCCAAGCTCGCCGCCGCGGTGACGGTGATGGTCGACGACCCGACCCAGCTCGATCTGATCGACGCCGCGCGCGCCGGGGGCCGTGAAGTGGTGCGTGTCTGCCTGGAGTTGGACACCTCGCTGAAGCTGCTGGGCGGCCGGGTGCGCGTGGGGGCGCGCCGTTCCCCCCTGCACTCCCCTGGTCAGGTCGCCGAGTTGGCCCGGACCGTGGCCCGGCGGCCCGGTTTCCGGCTCGTGGGGATCATGGCGTACGAGGGGCACATCGCCGGTGTCGGGGACGCGGTGGCCGGCCGGCCGTTGCGTTCGCGTGCGATACGGCTGATGCAGGCCGCCGCCAGGCGCGAGCTGGCCGACCGGCGGGCGGCCGTGGTGCGGGCCGTGCGGGCCGTGGCGCAGGACCTGGAGTTCGTCAACGGCGGCGGCACGGGCAGCGTGCAGCACACCGCGGCCGAGGACGCCGTCACGGAGATCGCGGCCGGTTCGGGGCTGTACGTGCCGCGGCTCTTCGACAACTACACATCCTTCACCGGTCGCCCGGCGGCCCTCTTCGCCCAGCCCGTCGTACGGCGCCCGGGCGTGGGCGTGGTGACCGTCCTCGGCGGCGGTTACCCCGCCTCGGGCGCCGCCGGTGCCGACCGGCTGCCGGTGCCGTACCTGCCCGAGGGGCTGTCGTACGACCCGCAGGAGGGGCCCGGCGAGGTGCAGACGCCGCTGCTTGGCGCGCCCGCCGACGATCTGCTGCTCGGCGACAAGGTGTGGTTCCGGCACGCCAAGGCCGGTGAACTGTGCGAGCGGTTCGACGTGTTGCACCTCATCGAGGGGGACGCGGTGACGGCGACGGTGCCGACCTACCGCGGCGAGGGCCGCACGTTCCTGTGAGCTGAGGGGCTAGCCGGTCGGGCCGATGCTGCTGCCGACTCCGCCGCCGGTGGCCGCGTCGCCCACAGGCCGGATCCCGCGGGTGATGGTGTCCATATCGGACAGCGGCGGTCCGTCCGGGCCCGCGTCGAACACGAAGCGGACGACGACGGGCGCCTCGCTGCCGACGCTGGAGGGGAAGACGAGGGACTGGACGTAGCCGCCGGGCCCCTTGGCCGTGGTGACCCGCCAGCGCACGAAGTACCCGGCACGGCCCGCGACCGCGACCTGCCCCGACCCCACGAGATGGTGGGACTTGATGCCCCCGAAGGGGCGCTGTCCGGCGAAGTCCTCGTCGTAGGCGAGGTCGGCCGCGTCCTCGATGTCCTGCTTGGCGAGGGTCTCGGGTGACGTCCCGTCGGCCGCGCTCGCGGTGCTCGTGCTGACGAGGCCGTGCCGGCACAGGCCGACGCCCGCAGGGCAGTCGTAGGTGCCGTCCGTGGTCATGACGACGTCGTGCTGCGCGACGTACTGGGGCCGGATCCAGCCGTCGGGCAGCGGCAGGGTGATGCCGTTGAGCTGGTCGACGACGCGGTTCGGATCGCCGGAGGGCGAGGGGGCGGGCGTCGAGGGCGACGGGCTGGTCGTCGTGGCCGCGGACGCAGTGTCCACGGCCGTGGCGCCGTCGCCCCCGTCGTCGGTGCGGAGCACCAGCGCGCTGACGACGATCGCCGCGACCAGCACGGCCCCGGCGGCGACGAGCGCGACGACCTTCGCGCGGCCGGCGCCGTCCTTGGGCGGGGGCTGGGGCGTCTCGCCCGGTGCGCGCCGGTGTTCGGTCCAAACCGTGCCGTCCCACCAGCGCTCCAGGTACGGGGCGTGCGGGTCGCGGTACCAGCCCGGTGGGGGTGTCATGCTCACTCCGGCACTGTAGGACGTCCCTACAGCGGCGTGACGTACGCGCTCGAAATTCCGCCGTCGACCAGGAAGTCGGTGGCGTTGACGAAGGACGAGTCGTCGCTGGCCAGGAAGGCGACCGCGGCGGCGATCTCGTCGGCCTCGGCGAACCGGCCGACCGGGATGTGCACGAGCCGGCGCGCGGCCCGCTCCGGGTCCTTGGCGAACAGCTCCTGCAACAGCGGGGTGTTGACCGGCCCCGGGCACAGTGCGTTGACGCGGATGCCCTCCCGCGCGAACTGGACGCCCAGTTCGCGGGACATGGCGAGCACGCCGCCCTTGGACGCGGTGTACGAGATCTGCGAGGTGGCCGCGCCCATCCGCGCCACGAAGGATGCGGTGTTGATGATGGAGCCCTTGCCCTGGCGGCGCATGTACGGAATGGCGGCCTTGCAACACAGGTACACGGAGGTCAGGTTGACCTCCTGGACCCGCTTCCAGGCCTCGAGACCGGTCTCCAGGATGGAGTCGTCGTCGGGCGGCGAGATGCCGGCGTTGTTGAAGGCGACGTCCACGCTGCCGTAGGCGTCGAACGCCGTCTTGAACAGGGCCTCGACCTGCTCGGCGTCGGTGACGTCGACCTTGACGAAGAGTCCGCCGACCTCCTCGGCGGCCGCCTTGCCGCGGGCCTCGTCGACGTCGCCGCAGACGACGTGGGCACCCTCGGCGGCGAGCCGACGGGCGGTGGCGAGGCCGATGCCGCTGCCGGCGCCGGTGATGACGACCGTACGGCCGACGAGACGCCGGCAAATGTTCTCTGCGCTCACTGTGCGGGACCCTCCGTGCTAATGAAGACGTTCTTGGTTTCGGTGAAGGCGGTCAGGGCGTCCGGGCCCAGCTCCCGGCCGAGTCCGGACTGCTTGAAGCCCCCGAAGGGGGTCCAGTAGCGCACGCTGGAGTGGGAGTTGACGGACAGGTTGCCCGCGCGGACGGCCCGGGAGACGCGCAGGGCACGGCCCAGGTCACGGGTCCACAGGGAGCCGGCCAGGCCGTACGGGGTGTCGTTGGCAAGGCGGATCGCGTCGGCCTCGTCGGTGAAGGGCAGCAGCACGGCGACCGGGCCGAAGACCTCTTCGCGGGCCGCCTCGGAGTCCGGCCGCTCCCCCGTGAGCACGGTCGGCGCGAACCAGAAGCCGGGCCCGTCGGGCGCGCCGCCGCGCAGGGCGGGCGCGTCGTCGGGCACGAACGACCGTACGCGGTCCAGCTGCTGACGCGAAATCAGCGGACCCATCTGCGTCTTCTCGTCGGCCGGGTCGCCCACGACCACGGCGGCCAGCGCGTCGGCAAGCAGGTCGCGGACCTCGTCGTACACCGTCTCCTGGACGAGGATGCGGGTGCGGGCGCAGCAGTCCTGGCCGGAGTTGTCCAGGAACGAGAAGGGGTCCACCGCCGCCGTCAGATCGGCGTCGGCGAAGACGATGTTCGGGCTCTTGCCGCCGAGTTCGAGGGTGACGGGCTTGACGTGGCGGGCGCAGCGCTCCATGACCTCGCGGCCGGTGCGGGTGGAGCCGGTGAACACGATCTTCGCCACGTCCGGGTGGTCGACGAGGGCGCGGCCCGCGATGTGGCCGTACCCGGGCAGCACCTGGAAGAGGTGCTCGGGCAGGCCCGCCTCCAGGGCGAGTTCGGCGAGTCGGAGCGCGGTGAGCGGGGTGGTCTCGGCGGGCTTGAGGACGACGGCGTTGCCCGCGGCCAGGGCCGGGAAGGAGCCCCAGGCGGCGATGGGCATCGGGAAGTTCCAGGGGGCGATCACGCCGACCACGCCGAGGGGTTCCTGGAAGGTGACGTCCCAGCCTCCGGGCACGGGGATCTGCTTGCCGAGGAGGCGTTCGGCGCCGCCGGCCGCGTAGAGGAGAAGGTCGCGGGCGTTGCCGGCCTCCCAGCGGGCGTTGCCGAGCAGATGGCCGGCCTCGCGGACCTCCAGCTGCGCCAGTTCCTCGGCGTGCGTGTCGACGGCGTCGGCGAAGCGGCGCAGCAGACGGGCGCGGTCGGCGGGCGGGAGCGCGGCCCACTTCGCCTGGGCGCGCGCGGCCCGTACGACGGCGGTATCCACGTCGGCCGCGGTGGCGGCGGGGACAGTGGCGACGACTTCCTCGGTGGCCGGATTGAGGACCTGGAGCTCGGACTCGTTCGACACGAAAGGACCTTTCACATGCGTTCGAAGGAGCGGCGCAGCTCCCAGTCGGTGACCGCGGCGTCGAAGGCGTCGAGTTCGACGCGCGCCATGTTGCCGTAGTGCGCGACGACTTCGTCGCCGAAGGCCGCCCGGGCGATCGGGCTGTTCGCCCAGAGGTCGGCGGCCTCCCGCAGGGTGGTGGGGACGTGCGCGAACTCGGCGGTGTAGGCGTTGCCCGGGCAGGGCTCGGGCAGCTCCAGCTTGTGCTCGATGCCGTACAGCCCGGCCGCGACCAGACCGGCGACGGCGAGGTGCGGGTTGACGTCGCCGCCGGGCAGCCGGTTCTCGAAGCGCAGGGAGCGTCCGTGGCCGACGACGCGCAGGGCGCAGGTGCGGTTGTCGTGGCCCCAGGCGACGGCGGTGGGGGCGAAGGAGCCGGGCTGGAAGCGCTTGTACGAGTTGATGTTGGGGGCGTAGAGGAGGGAGAAGTCGCGCAGCGCGGCCAGTTGCCCCGCGAGGAAGTGCCGCATGACGTCCGACATGCCACCGTCACCCGCCATCACGTTGCCGCCGGCCGCGTCGGCGAGCGAGAGGTGGATGTGGCAGGAGTTGCCCTCGCGCTCGTTGTACTTCGCCATGAAGGTCAGGGACACACCCTCCTGGGCGGCGATCTCCTTGGCGCCGGTCTTGTAGATGGCGTGCTGGTCGCAGGTGACCAGGGCCTCGTCGTAGCGGAAGGCGATCTCGTGCTGGCCGGGGTTGCACTCGCCCTTGGCGGACTCGACGGTGAGGCCGGCGCCGGCCATGTCGTTGCGGATGCGGCGCAGCAGGGGCTCGATGCGACCGGTTCCGAGGACGGAGTAGTCGATGTTGTACTGGTTGGCCGGGGTCAGGCCCCGGTAGTTCGCGTCCCAGGCCTGTTCGTAGGTGTCCTTGAAGACGATGAACTCCAGCTCCGTGCCGACCTGGGCGGTGTAGCCGAGCTCGGCGAGACGCTCCAGCTGGCGCCGGAGGATCTGCCGGGGCGCGGCGACGACCGGGGAGCCGTCGTTCCAGGCGAGGTCGGCGATGAGCAGGGCGGTGCCGGCGTTCCAGGGGACCCGGCGGAGGGTGGCCAGGTCGGGGTGCATGGCGAAGTCGCCGTAGCCGCGGTCCCAGGAGGACATCGCGTAGCCGTCGACGGTGTTCATGTCGGCGTCGACGGCGAGGAGGTAGTTGCAGCCCTCGGTGCCGTGGTGAAGGACCTCGTCGAGGAAGAAGCGGGCGGCGAAGCGCTTGCCCTGGAGACGCCCTTGCATGTCGGGGAACGCCAGGACGACAGTGTCGATCTCACCGCTCGCGACGAGGGCGTGCAGCTCCTCGACGCTGAGCGGGGGTGTGCGGTCTGCCACGGGAGTGCTCCTTCGGCTTCTGCGCGCTTTTTCGTCCGGGCCGGGAGCCATAAGGTATTGCCGAGAACCATTGCTTGGGAAGGGGGTGGCGGCCGGATGCCACCGAATGCCGAGGGCGGTCTCGGCGACCGGCTCACTCCGGTGCTGCGACCGGTGCGGGCGGGCAACGGCTTCGAGGAGGCGCTGGAGCAGATCCTCCAGGTCGTACGCCTTGGCCTGGTGCCCGGCGGTGAACGGCTGCCGGCCGAGCGGGAGTTGGCGGAGCGGCTCGGGATCAGCCGGGTGACGCTGCGCGAGGTGCTGAAGGTGCTTCAGGACCAGGGGCTGGTCGAGTCGCGGCGCGGGCGGTACGGCGGGACGTTCGTGCTGCCGCGGGCCGACGCCGGCGGCGAGGACGAGCTGCGGCGGCGGATCGCCGAGGTGGACATCGAGGACGTGCTGCGGTTCCGGGAGGTTCTGGAGGTGGGTGCGGCCGGGCTGTGCGCGACGCACGGGCTGAGCGAGGAGCAGAAGGGGCGGCTGCGGGAGGCGCTGGCCCGCACGCACGACGCGCCGCTCGCCGAGTACCGGCGCCTGGACACGCTGCTCCACCTCACCCTGGCCGAGCTGTGCGGCTCCCCGACGCTGACAGCGCAGTACGCGGCGGTGCGGGCGACGGTGAACGACCTCCTCGACTGCATCCCGCTGCTGGTGCGCAACCTCGAGCACTCCCAGCGGCAGCACACCGCGCTGGTGGAGGCGGTGCTGGACGGGGACGCGGACGGGGCACGGGAGATGATGCGCGAGCACTGCGCGGGGACGGCGGCGCTGCTGCGGGGGTTCCTGGCGTGAGGCGTGGGTGGTGGGGCCTGCCGGACGCGGCACCCTGAGCAAAGGTATGCGTTGAGGCCATTGACGGGAGGACGGTCATATGACGAGCAGGCCGCTGATCGGTGTCAGTACGTATCTGGAGTCCGGGGCGCGGTGGGGCGCGTGGGAGCTGGAGGCGGCGTTGCTGCCGGCCGGTTATCCACGGCTCGTACAGCGGGCGGGGGGGCTCGCCGCGATGCTGCCGCCGGACGCACCCGAGCACGCGGCTGCGGCGGTGGCCCGGCTCGACGGGCTGGTGATCGCGGGTGGACCGGACATCGAGCCGGTCCGGTACGGCGCGGAGCGCGACGCCCGAACGGGACCCCCCGCGCGGGCGCGGGACGCGTGGGAACTGGCGCTCGTCGAGGCGGCGTTGGCGGCGGGACTGCCGCTGCTGGGCATCTGCCGGGGCATGCAGCTGCTGAACGTCGCTCTCGGCGGCACGCTGCTCCAGCACATCGACGGGCACGCCGGGGTGATCGGGCAGTTCGGCCGACACCCGGTCAAGCCGGTGCCGGGGTCGCGGTACGCCGCAGTCGTACCGGAGGAGACCTCCGTACCCACGTTCCATCACCAGGCCGTCGACCGGCTCGGTGAGGGGCTCGTGGCGTCGGCGCACGCGGCGGACGGGACCGTGGAGGCGGTGGAGCTGCCGCTCGGTGCGCCGTGGGTGCTGGGCGTGCAGTGGCATCCGGAGATGGGGGAGGACGTGCGGGTGATGCGGGCGCTCGTGAAGGCGGCCGGGCCGGCCACTTCCTGAGCCGGGGCCGGCGCCCCGCCGCAACCCCGTGTATGGACCAACGGCAAGCCTGAGCTAACCCCGAGTCAGCGACAGCAGCTCCCTCGCCGGCCCCACCGGCCGGTGCCCGGTCGGCCAGATCGCGCGCAGGTCGCGGGCGAGGGTGACGTCCTCGACCGGCACGGTCACCAGTCGCCGCAGCGCGAGTTCCTCGCGCACGGCCAGTTCGCTGAGCACCGCGGGCCCCGCACCGCTGACCGCCGCCGCCTTCACCGCCGTAGTGGAGGAGAGCTCGATCAGCGGGCGGGCCAGGCCGCCGAGCGCGGTGTCCAGGACCTGGCGGGTGCCGGAGCCCTTCTCGCGCAGAATCAGGGGCGTCGCGGCCAACTCGGAGGATTCCAGGGGGCGTCGGCGGCGGCTCCAGGGGTGGCCTGGGGCCGTCACGACGATCAGGTGGTCGTGGGCGATGACCACGGAGTCGAGGCCGGTCGGCACCGTGAGCCCCTCCACGAAGCCGAGGTCCGCCTCGTCGGCCAGCAGGCGTTGCGCCACCGCCGCCGAGTTCCCGGCGTGCAGGGAGACCGCCGTGTCGGGGCGTTCCGCACGCAGGGCCAGGAGCCAGCCGGGGAGGAGGTACTCGGCGATCGTCATGCTCGCCGCCACGCGCAGCCGGGAGTCGCGTCGGTGCCGTAGTGCCTGTGCGCCCGCGTCGAAGGACTCCGCCGCCTCCACCACCCGCCGCGCCCAGTCGGTCACCAGGGCGCCGGTGTCGGTGAGCCGGGAGCCGCGGGGTGAGCGGTCGACCAGGGCCAGGCCCAACTGGCGTTCCATGGAGCGGATGCGGCTGCTGGCCGCGGGCTGCGTGATGCCCAGTTCCCGCGCCGCCGCACCCAGGCTGCCCAGCCGTGCCACGGCCAGCAGCAGTTCCAGCGCGCCCAGGTCCGGCACCCGGTGGGCCAGGGTGCCGCCGGGGCCACGTCGATCGTCCGGCTGCTTCGGTTCCTCCACCCTGCTCATAAGACCAGTTTATGTCTCCATAGAGGCAAACCCCCTGGTCGAGCCGATCGGTTCGCGGGACCGTGACCGCATGGTCACCGTTGTCCAGTCCTTGCCCTTCCCCCGCGCCTCCCGTGTGCGTCATCTCGGCCCCAACTGGTACGCCTCCGTCATGGGCACCGCCATCGTCGGGTCGGCCGGTGCCGCGCTGCCCGCCGGGAGTCGTGTTCCCGTTCCCGTGTGTGCGGTTGTGTGGGCCTTGTCTGCCGGGGGCCTCCTGATGCTCATGGGCTCGCGGGTCCGGCACTGGGTTCGTCATCGCGATCAGGCCGTGGCTCATCTCCTCGACCCGGGCATGGCCCCGTTCTACGGCTGCCTGGCCATGGCGCTGCTCGCCGTCGGCGGCGGCGCCCTGACCGTCGGGCGGGTCTGGATCGGCACGGGGGCGGCCGTCGCGGTCGACTCCGTACTGTTCGTCGCCGGTACGGCCGTCGGGCTCGCGTCCGCCGTCGCCGTGCCGTACCTGATGGCCGTACGGCATCGGGTGGAGCCGGGGCAGGCTACGCCCGTATGGCTGCTGCCGCTCGTCGCGCCGATGGTGTCCGCCGCGCTCGGACCGCTGCTCGTGCCGCATCTGCCGGCGGGGCAGCCCCGCGAGACCCTGCTGCTGGCGTGCTTAGCGCTGTTCGGGGTGAGTCTGCTCGCCACGCTGCTGATGCTGCCCCTCGTCTTCGCCCGGCTGATCACCAGGGGACCGCTGCCGCTGGCGCTCACGCCGACGCTGTTCCTGGTCCTGGGGCCGCTCGGGCAGTCCACCACCGCCGTCGGGAACTTCGCGGACGTCGCGCCCGGGGTCGTACCCGCCCCGTACGACCAGGGCTTCGGCCTGCTCGCCGTGCTCTACGGGGTGCCCGTCATGGGTTTCGCGCTGTTGTGGCTGGGGCTCGCCTCGGCGCATGTGGTGCGGGCCCTGCGGGAGGGCATGCGGTTCTCGATGACCTGGTGGGCGTTCACCTTCCCGGTGGGCACCTGCGTCACCGGCGCGGCCGCGCTGGCCCGGCACACGGGGCTCGCCGTGTACGGATGGCTCGCGATCGGCCTGTACGCCCTTCTCGTCGCCGCGTGGGGCGCGGCAGCCGTCGGCACGGTGCGCGGGCTGGTCAGCGGCGAGCTGCCCGCAGAGCCTCGCCCAGTACCCGCGGCGCCTCGGTCAGGGACGGGCCGTACCAGGTCAGATGCCGTCCGCTGACCAGCGCGCAGGGCAGGCCGGGGAAGGCTTCCGGGCCGTCGTCGCGGGTGAAGCGGTAGGGCTCGTCCGGGAGGACGACCACGTCGGGGGCCGCCGCGCGCAGGTCGTCCAGCGGGACCTTGGGGTAGCGGTCCGCGTGGGTGGCGTGGAGGTTGTCCACACCGAGGCGGGACAGGACGTCGCCCGCGAAGGTGTCGCGGCCCAGGACCATCCAGGGGCGCCGCCAGATCGGCACGACCGCCGTGGCACGGTGCGCGGGCTGCGGGAGCGACGTCCAGGTCGCCTCGGCCTCGTCCAGCCAGCGGGGGCGTGCGGACGCGCCACACGCGGTCAGTACCCGGGCCAGTTCCGCGAAGGCCTGCGGGACCTCGCGCACCTCGGTGACCAGCACCTCCAGGCCCGCCGCGCGCAGGGCGTCGAGGTCGGGGGCGCGGTTCTCCTCCTCGTTGGCGATCACCAGGTCGGGGGCGAGGGTGAGGATGCGGTCGAGGTCGGGGTTCTTGGTGCCACGGACGCGGGTGACCTCGACGTCGGCCGGATGGCTGCACCAGTCGGTGGCACCGACGAGAACCCCGGGCAGCGTGACGGCGACGGCCTCGGTGAGGGAGGGAACCAGGGAAACGACTCGCACTGATCGGCTCCGGCCTGGGCAGCGCCCCGAAGGGGCGCGGGACTGTGTCGATGTGCGGCTCCGCCGCGTGGGCGCGACCAGCCGCAGAGGACCCGCAGACCAGCGACGGCCCATCACGCACCTTCCTGCCGAACTCTCAGCGAGCCCGGTCCTGGACCGCCTCGATGTGTTCGGCCACCGCCACGACGATCACGCGGGTGTCGGGAACTGTCGCCCGCCAGCGGTGGCGGACCCCGCCCGTGAGGTAGAGGGTGTCGCCCCGGCCGAGACGGTAGGCGCGGCCCTCGGCCTCTATCTCCACGGCGCCGTCGGCGACGTACATCAACTCGTCGTTGCGGTGCTGGAATTCGCGGCCCGCGTCGTGGTCGCCGGTGAACTCCGAGGCGTGCAACTGGTGATGACCGCGCACCAGGGAACGCACCCGGGGTGCGAAGTCCTGCTCGGCGGACTCGGCGCGGACGACATCGACGCTGCACGCGGGGTCGGCGGCGGCGAGGAGTTCGACGGCCGTGGTGCGCAGGGCGTCGGCGACCTTCTCCAGGGAGCTTCTGCTGGGGCGTGCCCGGTCGTTCTCGATCTGGCTCAGGAAGGGAACCGACAGTCCACTGCGCTGGGCCACGACGGCGAGAGTGAGCTCCAGCGCACGGCGTCGCCGCCGGACGGCCGCGCCCACGCGCACAGGCTGTTGTTCTTTGTGGTCGCCCATCGCTCCGGCTCCCTCCTTCGCTCGTCGCTCTGCCGACCGGGTGCCCGGTGTCGGGTGCACATCTTCTGATGAGTTCTCTGCACCCTACGCATGTTCGGCAAACCGTTTCATGCGGGCGTCACATCCATCTCACGTCCGGCCGATGCAACCCTCACGGTTCGCGCCAGTCTGCTGGCTCCCCTCACGCGCCGGGCGCGGACTCCTCCTCGGGGGCGAAAAGGGCCGGTCACCGGGGCCGGACGGCCGTCGGGCCGGTCGCGGGATCACAGGCATGGGCCGCTCCCGACATCGTCACGGCACCGTCGAAGCTCGATCAGCAGGAAACGGCGCCTACTCATTTCAATGCGCGAGCGGTCTCCCGTGTTCCCGTCCCGGGGCACGAGTCCGGAGGGCTGCGTCGAGGCGCTGGCCAGGGAGGGCGAACTCCGCCTGACGGGAAGGGAGTTGGGGTGCGGCGGGAGGAGGGCGGGGCCGGTGGCCGGGGCAGGGCGCTGCCGCCGGCGCGGGTCGGGAGCGCGGGCGGCGCGGGGCATGACGTAGCGCTTCGTGGTTGGCCGGATCCTTACCGTAGGCAAGGATCCGGCCCTGTGGCGGGACCGGGCGCGTCAGGTCACCCGGCCGCCTGCTTCTCGGCCACCGGCGCCCACTTCTCGGCCAGGCCCGGGTTCTGCCCCAGCCAGGTGCGGACGGCGTCCTGCTCCTTGCCCTTGCCGGACTTCTGGATCTGCGCCTCCAGGCCGGTCAGCTGCTTCTCGGTCATCGAGAAGTTCTTCAGCCAGGCGCCGACCTGGGGATTGTCGGCGGCGAAGCCCTTGCGGGCGAGGGTGTGCACGCCGTCGCCCTGACCCCAGGCGCCCTTCGGGTCCTCGAGCTTCTTCAGGTCGTAGTCGCTGTACGCCCAGTGCGGCGACCAGAGCGTGACGACGACCGGCTGCTTCTTGGCGTAGGCGCGCTTGAGCTCGGCGAGCATGGCCGGGGTGGAGCCGTCGACGACGTCGTACGAGCCCTCGAGGCCGTACTCCTTGACGACCTTGTCCTTGAGCAGGCCCATCATGCCGGCGCTGGGCTCGATGCCGATGATCTTGCCGCCGAACTCGGCGGCGTGGTCCTTGAGGTCCGCCAGGGAGTTCACGTCCTTCACGTACGAGGGGACGGTGAGCTCCAGGGAGGTGGGGCCGTACCACTTGCCGACGTCGTCGAGCTGCTTGCCGTACTTCTTCCAGTACTCGGCGTGGGTGGTGGGCAGCCAGGAGTCGGTCTCGAAGTCGAGCTGGCCGGTGGCCAGTCCCGTGTAGAGGGGACCGGCGGCGTACTGGGAGGTCGTCACCTTGAAGCCGCGCTCCTCCAGCAGCTCCTTCCACAGGAAGGTGGAGGCGATGCCCTCGTCCCACGGGATGTAGCCGAGCTTGATCTCCTTGCCCTTGCCGATGTTCGTGGCCGAGGCTTGGGCGCTGCCGGCGGACGAGCCGAAGATGCCCATGCCGCCGGCGACCAGGGCGAGGACGACCACACCGACGACCGCGACGACCGGGTTCGGCCGGTGCTGCCAGAGCCTGGCGCCCTGGGCGGTACGGGCCCGGGCGGCGGCGCGGCGGCCCAGCGGTGAGAGCTGGGTGCCGAGGGCGCCGGTCATGCGGTCCAGATAGATGGCGAGGACGACGATGCCGACGCCCGCCTCGAAGCCGAAGCCGATGTCGAGCTGGCCGATGGCCTCGTTGACGGCGCCGCCGAGGCCGCCGGTGCCGACCATGCCGGCGATGACGACCATCGACAGGCCCAGCATGATGACCTGGTTGACGCCGGCCATGATGGTCGGCAGGGCGAGCGGCAGCTGGACGCGCAGCAGGATGTCGCGGGGTGTGGTGCCGAACGCCTCGGCGGCTTCGACGAGTTCGGCGTCGACCTGACGGATGCCCAGCTCGGTCATGCGGACGCCGGGGGCGAGCGCGAAGATCAGCGTGGCGATGACGCCCGCCGCCGTGCCGAGGCCGAAGAAGAGGATCGCCGGGATCAGCAGCACCATCGACGGCATCGTCTGGAGCAGGTCCAGGACGGGCCGTACGGCCGCGCTGACCGCCTTGGAGCGGGCGGCCCAGATGCCGAGCGGGACGGAGATCACCAGCGCGATCAGCGTCGCGACGAGCACGAGGGCCAGGGTCGACATCGCGCGGTCCCACAGGTCGAGCGAGTCGACCAGCGCGAACCCGGCGAAGGCGAGGACGCCCGCGACCAGGCCGCGCAGCCACCAGGCGAGCACGGCGAGGATGCCCGCCAGCAGCAGGGGCTCGGGGGCGGTGAGGACGGCGTCGATGCCGTCGTACAGGCCCTCCACGACCGCGCGGATCGCGTCGAAGAGCCAGGACATGTGGTCGACCAGCCAGTTGACACCGGAGTCGACCCAGTCGCCGAGATGGATCCTAGGCACGGGCGGTCACCTTCCCGTCCCGGCCGTCGCGCGGGCTGTCGCAGGGCGCGGGCTCACCTGCCTCGTCGCCGAGGAACCTGACGAGGCGCTGCCGGGGTACGACACCGACGAGTCCGCCGTCGGCGTCGACGACCGCGACCGGGTGGGTCAACCGGGCGCTGATCGCGCAGAGTTCGGCGAACGCCGTGTCCGGGGCGGCGATCTCGCAGCGGCAGTCGGCCTCGTCGCCGCGGACGCCGGTGTCCATGACGGCGGAGGCGGTCAGGACACGGGAGCGGTCGACGTCCTTGGTGAAGGAGGCGACGTAGTCGTCGGCGGGCCGGACGAGGATGTCCTCGGCGGTGCCGGTCTGGACGATGCGTCCGTCGCGCATGACGGCGATGCGGTCGCCCAGGCGCATGGCCTCGTTGAGGTCGTGGGTGATGAACACGATGGTCTTCTTCAGGGTCTTCTGCAGTTCGAGCAGCTGGTCCTGCATGTCACGACGGATCAGCGGGTCGAGCGCACTGAACGACTCGTCCATGAGCAGCAGGTCGGCGTCGGTGGCGAGCGCGCGGGCGAGGCCGACGCGCTGCTGCATACCGCCGGACAGCTCGTCGGGCCAGGAGTCCTCCCAGCCGTCCAGACCGCACAGGGCGAGCGCCTCGTCGGCGCGGGCTTCGCGCTCGGCGCGGGGCACGCCCTGCACGGCAAGGCCGTAGGCGGCGTTGTCACGGACACTGCGGTGCGGGAAGAGCGCGAAGTGCTGGAAGACCATGCTGATCTTCTTCGAGCGCAGCTCGCGCAGGGCGCCTGCGCTCAGCCCGGTCAGGTCCTGGCCGTCGAAGCGGACGCTTCCGGCGGTGGGCTCGGACAGGCCGTTGAGCATGCGGAGCAGGGTGGACTTGCCGGATCCGGACAGGCCCATCACGACGAAGATCTCGCCGGGTTCCACCGTGAAGGAGGCATCGATCACGGCGGCCGTGGTGCCGTCGCCGCGCAGCTCCTCCCGCCCGGCGCCCTGCCGGAGCCGCTCCACTGCCTCATCGGGTCGTCTCCCGAACACCTTGTAGAGATGTTCGGCCTCAAGCCTGGATGACACGCGTACCTCTCGTCAGGACTACATGGGGACAGTTGGCGCGCCTGCCCGGGACCCGTTGGACCAAACCCCGAGGTGGCCCGCCTCACAGCGCGTTCACGAAGCCTCTGGGGGATCTCGCCGGCCGGGGAGATGCCGCCGTCTGTCAGTGCCCTGCGGCATGATGCGTGGCGTGACCGGACGACTGATGCTTCTCGACACCGCCTCGCTGTACTTCCGCGCCTACTTCGGCGTGCCGGACTCCGTGAAGGCGCCCGACGGCTCGCCGGTGAACGCCGTGCGCGGGCTGCTCGACTTCATCGACCGGCTGGTGAAGGACCACCGGCCCGACCTGCTGGTGGCGTGCATGGACGCCGACTGGCGGCCGCAGTGGCGGGTCGACCTGATCCCGTCGTACAAGGCGCACCGGGTCGCCGAGGAGCACGAGGGCGGGCCGGACGAGGAGGAGGTGCCGGACACGCTCTCCCCGCAGGTGCCGGTCATCGAGGCCGTCCTGGACGCGCTCGGCATCGCACGCGTCGGCGTCGAGGGGTACGAGGCCGACGACGTGATCGGTACGTTCACCGCACGCGCCGACGGCCCGGTCGACATCGTCACCGGCGACCGCGACCTGTACCAGCTGGTCGACGACACGCGCGGGGTGCGGGTGCTGTACCCGCTCAAGGGCGTCGGCACGCTGCAGCTCACCGACGAGGCGGTGCTGCGCGAGAAGTACGGCGTCGACGGCGGCGGGTACGCGGATCTGGCGCTGCTGCGCGGCGACCCGAGCGACGGACTGCCCGGCGTGCCCGGCATCGGCGAGAAGACTGCGGCCAAGCTGCTGGCCGAGTTCGGCGACCTGGCCGGGATCATGGCCGCGGTCGACGACCCGAGGGCGAAGTTCACGCCGGCCCAGCGCAAGCGCCTGACCGAGGCCCGACCGTATCTCGCCGTGGCGCCGAAGGTCGTCCGAGTCGCGGGCGACGTGCCGCTGCCGGACGTCGACACGAAGCTGCCGCACACCCCGCGCGACCCGGCGGGACTGGACGCGCTGTCGGTGCGCTGGGGACTGGGCGGCTCGCTCCAGCGGCTGCTCACCACGCTGACCGCGTAAGCATTGTTGTTGTCCTTCACACAGAGAGCGGTGCTAACTTAGGTAAACCTAAGATGTGAGCGTGGGAGGCCCTCATGGCAGAACGTCCGGCACGCAAGCCGCGGAAGCCCCATTCCGCCCAGGTCGTGCGCACCGAGCGGCTGACCCCTCATATGCAGCGTGTGGTCCTGGGCGGGGAGGGTCTGGCCGGCTTCGGCGCGGACACCTGCACCGACCACTATGTGAAGCTGCTGTTCGGCGCCGAGGGCGTGACGTATCCGGAGCCCTTCGACATCCAGCGGATCCGGGACGAGTTCCCGCCCGAGCACTGGCCGGTGACCCGGACGTACACGGTGCGTGCCTGGGATGCCGAACACCTGGAGATGACCCTGGACTTCGTGGTGCACGGCGACGAGGGGCTGGCCGCGCCGTGGGCGTTGCGGACCCGACCGGGCGACACCGTGCGGTTCATGGGTCCCGGCGGCGCCTACGCGCCCGACGCGAGCGCCGACTGGCATCTGTTCGCCGGTGACGAGAGCGCGCTGCCCGCGATCGCCCGCTCTCTGGAGTCGCTGCCCGAGGGCGCCGTGGCGCACGCCTTCGTCGAGGTGTCCGGTCCCGAGGAGGAGCAGAAGATCGACTCCGATGTCCCGGTCGTCTGGCTGCACCGCGGGGACCGCCCGGTCGGCGCGGCATTGGTCGAGGCCGTACGGGCGCTGGAGTTCCCGGCGGGCCGGGTGCACGCGTTCGTGCACGGCGAGGCGGGCTTCGTGAAGGAGCTGCGTCATCTGCTGCGGGTCGAACGTGCGATCCCGCGCGAGGATCTGTCGATCTCCGGCTACTGGCGGCTCGGTCACAACGAGGACGGCTGGCAGGCCTCCAAGCGTGACTGGAACGCGCGCATCGAGGCGGAGCAGGAGGGCGGCGCGGCCGCTGCCGCGTGAGACGCCGGGAAGCGGCGGCACCCACGAGGGTGCCGCCGCTTCGTCGTTCACGCGCACGGCCGCCGGGTCACACCGACCGCTGGTAGGTCCGGAACGTGCGGATCGACAGCCATACGGCGGCCACCGCCAGCGCGAGCAGGCCCCCGCCGCGGGTGAGTACGGCGCCCCAGTCGGGGTGCTCGGACAGCGCCGAACGGCCCGCGACCATCGCCCAGTCGAGCGGGTTGAAGTCCGCGACGTGCCGGATCCAGCCTGGCATCTGGGACGGCGCCATGAAGGCGCTGGAGAGGAACGTGAGCGGCAGCAGCAGGAAGGTGTTGATGCCGATGATCGACTCACGTTCGCGCACCAGCATGCCCAGCGCGTTGGACAGCGCCCCGAACACCGTGCCGAGCAGCACCGAGGCGAGGACCAGGACCACGATGCCGACGACCCCACCCGGGTAGTCGGCGCCGCCGAGGAGGCCGAGCAGCACGATGATCACCGACTGCAGTGCGGTGACCAGGCCGTTGTGGACGACGTTGCCGTTCATCAGCGCGGCCCGGCTGACCGGGGTGGTCAGGAAGCGGTTGAGGGTGCCGCGCTGGATCTCCTCCAACGTGCCCATGCCCGCCCACATGTTGGAGCTCAGCGCGCTCATCACGACCACGCCCGGCACCAGGTAGTCGAGGTAGGAGGTGGTGCCGAAACCGCCGAGCTCGACGACCTTCTTGAACAGGGCGCCGAACAGGAACAGCCAGATGACCGGCTGGATCAGGGTGATGACCGCGTAGGCGGGCTGGCGGGCGAACACCAGCAGCTGACGTTGCGTCATGTACCAGGTCTGGGCAGGGGCGTTGCTGCTCATCGGGCACCTCCGGCGAGGGCGAGGGAGTCGGCACTGTCGGCGGTGGCCTCGGCTTCGGCCTCGGCGTAACGGCGGCCCGCGTAGCGGAGGTAGACGTCGTCGAGCGAGGGGCGGGCGACGGTGGCCGAGGCGACGCCGACCCCGGCGCGTTCGAGTGCGGCGAGCAGCGCGGGCATCGCGGCGGCGCCGTCGTCGGCGCGGGCGCTGATCCGGCGCCCGTCCATGAGCACTTCGTGCACGCCCGGCAGCCCGGTCAGCGTGCCGTCGAGCAGCGTGCGGCCGGCTTCGCCGAGCGGCGCGCGCAGCTCCAGGTGGACGGCGTCGCCGCGGAGTTCACCCTTGAGGGAGTCCGGGGTGCCGGTGACGACCACGCGACCGCGGTCGACGATGGCGATGCGCTCGGCGAGCCGGTCGGCCTCCTCCAGATAGTGCGTGGTGAGCAGGATGGTCAGGCCCTCGTCGCCGGCCAGTCGGCCGATCTCGTCCCACATCGCCGTACGGGCCTCGGGGTCGAGGCCGGTGGTCGGCTCGTCGAGGAAGAGCACCTCGGGCCGGTGCACCAGACCGAGGGCCACGTCGAGGCGGCGCCGCATACCGCCGGAGTAGACCTTGACCGGGCGCTTCGCGGCGTCGGCGAGTGCGAAGCGGTCCAGCAGTTCGTCGACCCGACGGCTGAGTGCGCCGCCTTGCAGGCCGTAGAGCCTGCCCTGCAGTCGAAGGTTCTCGCGGCCGGTGGCGACGGGGTCGGCGCCCGAGTTCTGGGCGACCACGCCGATCGCGCGGCGCACCCGGTCGGGGTGGCGCAGCACGTCGTGGCCGGCGACGGTGGCGGTGCCCGAGTCCGGGCGGGCCAGGGTGGTGAGGATCTTGACGGTGGTGGACTTTCCGGCCCCGTTCGGGCCGAGGAGTCCGAAGACGGTGCCCGGTTCGACGGTGACGTCCATGCCGTTCAGGGCGGTGACGTCGCCGGGGTAGGTCTTGATCAGCTGGCGCGCCTCCACTGCGGGCGCACGGGTGTTCATGACGACTGCTCTCCTGGGATCGAGCTGGTGAATGACAGCTGATCCACCTGAAGAGCGCCGGGCTATCCTGGGTGTGCCGCACCTCGATGGCCCGGAGCCCCCTCAGGGTGGATCCGACTCGGGGTTGGAGACCCCGGCAGGGCTGCTGGAACAGCCCGCCGGGGTCATTTCCTGTCAGGTGAACTCCGGTGGCAGCTCCCCCGTTTCATGGAAGTTCCGCCATGCGGCAAGCTCGGGGAGCGCGCCCTTCCTGAGCTCCTGCAGGAAGCCGCGGACCCACTCCGCCTGAGCCTCGACCATGTGCAACTGGTACTCGGTCTCGACGAGGAAGAGCCGCGGCAGCGTCTCGTACAGCTTCTCCAGCGCTCCGCGCCCGCTGGCCGCCTGCACCTCCAGGGCACCGAGCCGCTCCTCGAGGAGCCGCACCACCTCGTCGGGGTGCAGCGCACCCATCAGCGACAGGGCGGACTCGAAGATCGGGTACTCCTTCACCGGGACGGCGACGATGTCCGACAGCCACTCGGTCATCTCCTCACGGCCGGCCTCGGTGAGCCCGTACACGGTGCGCTCGGGGCGGTTGCCCTGCCGCTCCACGTCGGTGACCTCGACGAAGCCGTGCTTCTCGAGGCTCTGCACGACCGTGTAGAGGGAGCCGTAGTTGATCTTCGTGCTGGTGTCCTTGCCCTGACGGCGCAGGGTCTGGGCGATCTCGTACGGATGCATCGGCTTCTGCCAGAGGGTCACCATCACGGCGAGCGCCAGAGGGTTGCTGAGCTTGCGGCGCCGTATCGCCATGACCATCACCTCGCTTCCGAATATCCGTGCACGAACATATCGCGACTCACGCGGTGAGCACAACAGGCACGACATATCGCGATCGAGTGGCTGCGACAAGAGCGTGAGGACTTGGGTCCGGCGCGGACACGGCCGTGTGACGCGGGTGAAACAGCCCCTCCCTAATTTCTGTCACCCGACAGGAATCACGCGCCGAAGGCAGGTGCCCTCGTGACGACCACCGATGACCGCTCCCTGGAGGAGTTCGGCTACCGCCAGGAACTGCATCGCAGTCTGGGCCGGTACGCCTCGTTCGCCGCCGGGTTCTCCTTCATCTCCGTACTGACGACCGTCTTCCAGTTCTTCGCCTTCGGGTACTCCTTCGGCGGACCCGTCTTCTTCTGGGCCTGGCCCGCCGTGCTGATCGGGCAGTTGCTGGTCGCCGCCTGCTTCGCGGAGCTGGCCGGGCGCTATCCGATCTCGGGCGCGATCTACCAGTGGTCCTCGCGCCTGTCGAACGCCACCTTCGGCTGGTTCACCGGCTGGATCATGGTGATCGGCCAGATCGTGGTGGTCGCGGCGGCGGCCCTGGCCCTGCAGATGGTGCTGCCCGCGCTCTGGTCCGGCTTCCAGCTCGTCGGCGACGACCCCTCCCCCGTCTCCGCCGACGGCGCCGCCAACGCGGCGGTGCTCGGCGTCGTCCTGCTCGTGCTGACGACCCTGGTGAACATCCTCGACAACCGGGTGATGTCCGTGATCAACCGAGTCGGCGTGACCGCCGAGATCATCGGCGCGGCCCTGATCATCGTGCTGCTGCTGACCCACTCGAAGCGCTCCCCCGGCATCACCTTCCACACCGGAACCGCCGCCCAGAGTGGGCTGTTCGGCGCGCTGCTGGTGGGCTCGTTCACGGCGGCCTACGTGATGATCGGCTTCGACAGCGCGGGCGAGATGAGTGAGGAGACCCTGAGCCCCCGGCGTACGGCGCCGCGCACCATCCTCACCGCGCTCGGCGCCGCGGGCCTGCTCGGCGGCCTCGTCGTCCTCGGCGGACTGCTCGCCGCGCCCAGCCTGACCGACGGGCACCTGGCGGTCGACGGGCTCAGCTACGTCCTGACCAGCAGGCTCGGCGACGGGGTGGGCCGGGTGCTGCTCGCCGACGTGGTGGTGGCGATCGCCGTCGCGACGCTCGCGATCCAGACGGCCGCCTCCCGGATGCTCTTCTCCATGGCCCGCGACGGCCGCCTTCCCTTCGCCCCTCGCCTGGCCCGAGTGAACCCGCGCACCGGCATGCCCAGTGCCCCGGCGGTGGTCGTCGGCGTCCTCGCAGCGGCCCTGCTGCTGCTCAACTTCGCCTCGCCTGAGGCATTCCTGGCCATCGGCACCACCTGCATCGTGATGCTGTATCTGGCGTACGCCATGGTCACCGGCCCGCTCCTGTTCCGGCGGCTGCGCGGCGAGTTCACGACCGACGGCACCGACGAGAGCGGCGCCCGCCTCTTCTCCCTCGGCCGCTGGGGCGTCCCGGTCAACGCGCTCGCCCTCCTGTACGGCCTGTTCATGACGGTCGACCTGGCCTGGCCGCGGGCCGCGGTGTACGACCCGGCGGGCGGGCACTGGTACTTCCAGTGGTTCACCGTGCTGTTCCTGGCGGTGACGCTCGCGGCCGGGGTGGCGTACCGGGCCCGCCTCGCGCGCACGGCGCCGGTCGCGGTCGAGGCTCCGGAGGCGGTGCCGGCGTAGTCAGCGCCTACGCTGGGCCTGATGAGGCGCAGGAACTTCCCACCCTCCCCGCTCCCCCAGCGCGACGGGGTGGACGCGGTGCGGGTGCGGCTGCCCGCCGAGGGCCCGTGGACGACCGTGCGCGAGCATCTCGTGGCGCGGTTGTCCGGGGCCGGGCCCGGGGTGGTCGACGGGATGTTCGACTCGGGTCTGATCGTCGGGGGCGACGGGCTGGCGGTGGCGCCGGACGCGCCGTACGTGCCGGGGATGTTCGTGTGGTTCCACCGGGAGCGGGCCGCCGAGGTGCCGGTACCCTTCCCGCTGGAGGTCGTGTACCGCGACGCGCATCTCGTCGTCGCCGACAAGCCGCACTTCCTCGCCACCACCCCACGCGGCGGCCACATCACCGAGACGGCCCTGGCCCGGCTGCGCCGGGAACTGGACCTCCCCGCACTGTCCGCCGCGCACCGTCTGGACCGGCTGACGGCCGGGCTGGTGATGTTCACGGTACGGCCCGAGGAGCGCGGCGCGTACCAGACGCTGTTCAGCGACCGGCGGGTACGCAAGGAGTACGAGGCCGTCGCCCCGTACGATCCCTCGCTCGCCCTGCCCCGGACCCTGCGCAGCCGGATTGTGAAGGAGCGTGGGGTACTGGCCGCCCGGGAGGTCGAGGGCGAGCCGAACGCGGTGACCCGGGTCGAACTGGCCGAGCACCGGGAGCGGGACGGGCTCGGCCGTTACCAGCTGGTCCCGTACACCGGGCAGACCCATCAATTGCGGGTGCATCTGAACGCGCTGGGCGTGCCGATCCTCGGCGACCCCCTGTACCCGGAGGTCACCGGCCCCGTGCCGGCCGGTGACTTCCGGCGTCCGCTCCAACTGCTGGCGCGGAGGCTGGAGTTCACCGATCCGGTCACGGGGGTCGAGCACAGGTTCCGCAGCGGGCGGGAGCTGGAGGCCTGGTCCTCGTACCCGGAGTGGGCCGGCGCTCAGTGACCGAACCACCAGCGGCGCAGGCGCTGCCAGACGCCCAGCGGGCGGGCCGGTTCGGCCGCCGCGGGGGACTCGGGTGCCACCGGCTGCGCCTGGGCGGCGGCTGCGGGGGCGGCGGGCTGCGGGCGGTGGGTGCCGACCTGCCAGGTGGCGCGCTGGTGCGGGATCGGGGCATGGCTGGGCTTGTGGTTCACGTCCTGCTGCGGCTTCGGCTCGAAGCGCACCGGCAGCTCCACGAGATGGCGTGAGGCGATCGAGGCCCGCCACTCCAACTCGTCTTCATCGCAGTCGAGTTGCACGTCCGGCAGCCGCATCAGCAGCGCGTCGACGCCGACGTCGGCGATGGCGCGCCCGATGTCCTGTCCGGGGCACTCGTGCGGACCGCCGCCGAAGGACAGATGGGACCGGTTGCCCTGCATGCCGGCGGTCAGGTCGGGGCGCACCCGCGGATCGATGTTGCCCGGCGCCGGCGCGAACAGCAGTCCGTCGCCTTTGCGGATGCGCCGACCGCCCAACTCGGTGTCCTGCTTGGCGAAGTAGCCGAAGATGGTGCTGAACGGCGGCTCGTTCCAGAGGGACTGCTCGACCGCCTCCGGCACCGTCATCTGGCCGCCGTTGAGCTGGGCGCGGAAACCCGGCTCGGTGAGGACCATGCGCAGCGCGTTGGCGAGGAGGTTCGCGGTGCTCTCGTAGGCGGCGATGAGCACGAGCCTGAGGTGCTGGCCGATCTCGTCGTCGCTGAGCCGTGCCGGGTGGTTGATGAGATGGCTGGCGAAGTCCTCCTCGGGCCGGGCCCGGCGGCCGGCGGTGAGCCGCATCAGAGCGCCCATGATGTACTCGTTGCTGGCGATCGCGGTCTCGGTGCCCTTGAGCATGTCGCGCGCGGCCTGCACGATCCGGTCGTTGTACTCCTCGGGCATGCCGAGGATCTCGCACATCACCGCCATCGGCAGGTGCTCGGCGAACTGGGAGACTAGATCGGCCTCGCCCGCCTCGCAGAAGTCGTTGACCAGGCGCTGGGTGTAGCGGCCGATGTGCCGGCGGACGCCGCGGTGGTCGATGGTGGAGATGGCGCCGGTGACCGCGGCCCGCAGCCGCTGGTGCTCGTCGCCCTCGGCGTGCGCGCAGATGGGCTGCCAGGCGATGTGCGGCATGAGCGGATGGTCGGGCTTGACCATGCCCTCGAGCAGCGGGGTCCAGATGCGGCTGTCCTTGGTGAACTGCGAGGGGGTGCGCACCATGTGCAGGTTCTCGGTGTGCCCCAGGACCACCCACATCGGCACGTCGTCGTGCAGCAGCACGGGTGCCACGGGGCCGTGTTCCTCCCGCAGCCTCTCGTACAGGCCGCCCAGGTCCTGCGCGTCGGGGCCGTAGAGCCGGTGCAGTCCCCCGGGTCCCGCGGCGTGTGCCGGGCAGCCGGGGGGCGGGGCGAGCGCGGGATCGTGCGAACCGGTCGGGGAGTGGGGTTCAGGCGTCACAGTGGTCGCTCCGAAACTGAAGTATGTCCGAAGGGAGAAATTCCGAAGGAGGAAAAGGGGGGCGCGGGATCAGGTGAGCGCGCCGGTCATGGCGAGCGTGTGCAGGAAGCGCATCAGGGTCATCAGCACATCGCGGCTGGAGGACCGGCGGCGTGCGTCGCACTCGACGATGGGGATGTCCGGTGCGAGGTCGAGCGCCGTACGCAGTTCTTCGATGGGGTAACGGGGAGCGTCCGGAAAGGAGTTGATGGCGACGGCGAAGGGCACGCCACGCTCCTCGAGACGCCCTATGACGTCGAAGCTGACCTCCAGGCGCCGGGTGTCGACCAGGACGACCGCGCCCAGCGCCCCCTCGAACAGCCCGTTCCACAGGAACCAGAAGCGCTCCTGGCCGGGGGTGCCGAAGAGGTAGAGCACCAGCTTGTCCGTGATGCTGATACGGCCGAAGTCCATCGCCACGGTGGTGGCGGTCTTGGAGTCGGAGCCGTAGTTGTCGTCGACACCGACGCCGGCCTGCGTCATGGTCTCCTCGGTGGTCAGCGGCCTGATCTCGCTGACCGAACCGACCATGGTCGTCTTGCCGACCCCGAAGCCGCCCACAATCACGATCTTCACCGCGGCCTGCGCCGTCTGCGGAAGATGGTCCTCGGTCCGCGGGCCCGGGATGGTGTCAGAGCTTTTGAAGTCCATGCATCACCGCTTCGAGGAGGGAACGGTCGGGGAGCGCCTGGCGGACGATCGGGGCGCGCGCCTGCACCAGTCCGGCCGTGATCAGCTCGGTGATCAGTACCGTCATCGCGCTGAACGGCAGGCTCAGATAGGCGGAGAGTTCGGCCACCGACAGGGGGGAGGTGCACAGCCGGAGCAGCGTCGTCTGTTCGGGGGTGACGGAGGGCGGTGAGTCGGCGCGTGCCACGATCAAGGTCACGAGGTCGAGTTCCGCGCGGGCACCGTCGGGGCCGGTGATGACGTAGAGCCGTTCGGGGTTCTTGGTCCGGCGCTGCTCTTCGCCGGCCGGTTCGGCGGCCTTCGGGGGCGGGGGCGGCGCGGGCGGTTCCTGACTGGGGTGTCGCCGTTTGCGTTGCGGAGGAGTCATACGGTCTGCCCGTTCCGCCGCGGCGGTGAGGTGAGATGGGCGCCGATCCGGACGACGAGGTCGCGCATCCGGCCGCTCATCCGGCCGGGTTCGCAGACGACGTCGGCGAGGACTGCGAGATAGGCGTTGGCGCCGGCGGCCATGAGGTAGAAGTAGCCGCCGTTGATCTCGATGACGACCAATTTCATCTCGCCATCGCTGCCCGGAAGTTCGGAGGCCACTGCGCCCGCCAGGCTCTGCACTCCGGCGCAGGCCGCGGCGAGGCGGTCGGCGGAGTCGGGGTCGCCGCCGTAACGGGCGATACGCAGGCCGTCGGCGGAGAGCACCACGATCATCTCGATGCCCGGGACGCCGTCGGCGAGCTCCTTGAGCATCCAGTCGAAGTTGGCTCGTTGCTGGATCACTTGGCGTCCCCCTCGTCGTCGGCCTCGGTGCCGGCGGGCTCGTTGATGAGGTGCATGTAGGCAGTGGGGTTCTTCGTGAAGTCGGTGGGGTCCGCGGCCGGGTTGCCCTCCTTGAGGCCCTCCCAGAACGCCTCGACCCACAGGCCGGGTTCACGGTCCTTCAGCTTCTGGCGCTCCGGGTCGATCTCGGGCTCGGGTTCGGGCTTGGCTTGCGACCAGATGGTCGGCCTGCCCTCGCGCTCGGCCTTCTCGATGGCGGCCTGTTCGGCGATCCGCTGGCTGAGCGGGATCTTCATCTTGCTGCGACGCTGCGGCAGACCGTTCGCCGTCCACTCGGTGACCTCGGGGACGTCGTCCTCCATGGAGATCCCGGCCGGGATGCGCGGACTGGTGGGGCGGCGCTTCTTGGGCGGGCGCTTGGGGCCTTCGAGGGCGCCGAGCTCGGCCTTCGGCACGGCGGTGGCGCCGATGCCGTGGGCGAGTCCGGGAGCGGGTTCCGTGGTCATCATGCTGCTCGGCACGATGAGGACGGCCCGGACGCCGCCGTACGCCGAAGCACGCAGCGAGACCTGCATGTTGTACGTCGAGCAGAGCCGGCCGACGACCGCGAGGCCGAGGCGCGGGCTCTCGCCGAGGTCCTCCAGGTCGACGCCTGCCTTGGCGCGTTCCAGCATGCCCTCGACCCGGGCGCGGGCCTCCTCGCTGAGGCTGACGCCGCCGTCCTCGATCTCGATGGCGACGCCGGTCTGCACCTCGGTGGCGGTGACGTGCACCTTGGTCTGCGGGGGCGAGTACCGGGTGGCGTTGTCGAGGAGCTCGGCCGCGGCGTGGATGACCGGCTCGACCATGGTGCCCTTGATGTTGATCTTGGCGATGGAGGCCAGCTCGATGCG
Source organism: Streptomyces sp. NPDC002619 (assembly GCF_042889305.1). Classification (NCBI taxonomy): domain Bacteria; kingdom Bacillati; phylum Actinomycetota; class Actinomycetes; order Kitasatosporales; family Streptomycetaceae; genus Streptomyces; species Streptomyces sp. NPDC002619. The sequence continues at coordinate 121,827 of NZ_JBIAQV010000006.1, forward strand.
CCGGTACTCCAGGATCCGGGACATGGCACCGCGCAGCACGCTGTACAGGGCCACGGGGTTGGGCCACTGACGGCCGGGGCGGCCGCCGCCGATGACGGAGATGGAGTCCGCCAGGCGACCGATCAGCGCGGTGCCGTGGTCGATGCGGAGCAGGTCGTCGAAGACCTCGGGGTTGCGGCCGTGGTCCTCCTCCATCTCCCTGAGTTCCTTGGCCTGCTGGTGGACGATGGCCTGGACGCGCTGGGCGATGTTGACGAAGGAGCGCTGCGCGGCGTCGCGCATGGACTCCTCGTCGTCGATGATCTTCAGGACCTTGCGCAGCAGGTCGCGCTGCGAGTCGGGGATGTGGCGCAGTTCGGGGTCGGAGTCGATGACGGCGTGAACCACCTCGAGGGGCGATTCGCCGCCGCGCAGCCGGTACAACGCGGTCGGCACGATCTCCGCTGCGAACCGGACGATCCCCTCGTCGTGGGCGGCGATACGCCGCTCCAGATACTCGGTGTGACGGGCGCGCTCGGCCCGCTCGGCCTGGAGCCGGCGGCCGCGTCGTACCGCTTCCGCCGCCGTCACGGTCACCAGCAGCGTGGCGACGGCTCCGCACCAGACGACCGCGGCCCGGGCCGGCCCGGTCACCAGGGCGACGGCGGCCCCGGTCGCGGCGGTCATCACGATGGCCGGCAGCAACAACGCGCGTGCGTAAGGAAGTTCACGGCCACCGGGAGGCGATTGCACACTCACCATGTATGCCCTCTGAGACGTATCGGCTGGGTGTCGGGGTGCTCGTGGGGGGAAGAGTCATGGAGCTGTCGGGATCTTCCGCATGTTTGGGAACAAGCGCATGAATACATCTCAACTCGGTGCGCTGCGGGCGAGCTTAGTCCGACCGGAACATCGCCGTGTCATATTCCGCAAGCACCTGAAATGGCCCTGGGACAGGAGTACTCTCGGCCCCATTTGCACGCTGGGACATCATTCGTACACGATGGGTGATGGCGTACGGGTGTGCGAACACCACTCACCGTGACGGGCGAACGGGGTGACGGACCAGGCTCGGGGAGTGGGGTTCAGGTGCCCGCGATGCGCAGCGCCGCGTCGGCGGTGGAGCGGGCGAACTCCGAGACGGGGCGCTGCGGATCGGAGCGGTGCACGAGGATGACGCCTTCGATCAGCCCGAAGACCAGATCCGTCCGCACGTCCAGCTCGCTCTTGGCGAGCGCCCCGCCCGCCGCCGTCGCCGCGAGCAACTGCCGGTAGGCGTCCTTCAGTTCGGCGCGCACGGCATGGAACCCGGCGAACCGCTCGGTGCGCACCTCGGGCAGCAGATACAGGCCCCCCAGATTGTGCGGCCCCCCGCACAGCAGCTCGACGTCGGTCCGGCACAGCTCCCACAGCCGGTCCTCGGCCGGGGTCGCATCGTCCGCGAGGAGCTCACGGGCGCAGGTCAGCGACGGCGTGACGGTGGACTCCAGCAGCTCGGCGAGCAGTTCCTCCTTGCCGGAAACGTAGTGGTACATGGACGCCTGCCGCATCCCGGCACGCTCGGCGACGGCCCGGGTTGTCGTGGCGGCGTAGCCACGGGTGGTGAACAACTCCGCGGCGGCGACGAGCAGTTCGGCGCGCGGCTCGAGTCCGCTGTCGGGCCGCTGCGCGGCCCGCGGCCGGCCGACCCTGCGGCCACTGCTCGTCCCCATGCGTTCGATCCTCGCACACGGCGTCGTACGGCGATCTCCGTGAGGGCTCGGTAACCGGGCGGCAACGCCGGGGCAACGGCACCGACCCGGCCCGCCCCTAATTTCTGTCGCGCGACAGAAATAGTCGCACGGCGGAAATGGCGGAACGGCGTCGGAGGTCCAGGGATGGCGACAGCGACCACGTACGGAGCGCGTGCCCATGCACGGGCCCAGGAGGGCACGCGCGCGGAGGCGATGCCCGTCGTACCGGCACGGGAGTGGCCCGCGCCGCCCTGCGAGGCCGGACATCTGGTCTGGGCGGAGTCGGTGGCGGGCGGCAACTACACGCACCGCGTCCTGGCCCGCGGCACCGAACTGCGCCTGACCGACCTCAGCGGCGACGCCTGCGCCCATCTGCTCCTGTACGCCGCCGACCGGCCCTGGGAGCGTCTGAACGTCGCCGACACCGTCAAGGTGCAGTGGAACGCCTACCTCGGCGAGGGCCAGCTGCTGCTGTCCGACCAGGGCCGGGTGCTCGCGACCCTGGTCGCCGACACCTCCGGACGGCACGACGCGCTGTGCGGCACCTCCACCCTCGTCCGCAATACCGAGCGTTACGGCGACGGAACCCCGCAGTCCGCCTCCCCCGCCGGCCGCGAGCTGTTCAAGCTGGCCGCCGCCAAGAACGGACTGGAGCCCAGGGACCTGCCCCCGTCGCTCTCCTTCTTCCAGGGCGTCGAGGTCCGCGACGACGGCTCGCTGGACTTCACCGGCTCGGCCGGACCCGGCGGCAGCGTCACACTCCGCGCCGAACAGGACGTGACTGTCCTCGTCGCCAACGTGCCACATCCCGCCGATCCACGCACCGCCTACGTCAGCACCCCGCTGGAGGTCCTCGCGTGGCGCGCCGCCCCGACCGCCCCCGGCGACCCGCTGTGGGAGGCCACGCCCGAGGGCCGCCGCGCCTTCCTGAACACCGCCGAATTCCTCGCCGCGAGGGGGCTCGCATGAGCACGAGCACGCACACGACCGTCGTTCCCGCACGCGCAGCCTGGTCGTCCGTCGTCCGCGAGGGCGACACGCTCACCATCACCGATCTGCACGGCAACCAGGCCGTCGACTTTCTCGTGTACGACGCCCACGACACCTCGGTCCGCTACAGCGCCCCCGACACCATCCACGCACAGGGCGGCATCTTCCTGACCACGGGCAGCGTGCTGCTGTCCAACGAGCACACCCCGCTGATGACGGTGACCGAGGACGAGGTCGGCCGGCACGACACCGTCGGCGGTGCCTGCTCCAAGGAGTCGAACACACTCCGGTACGGCCATCACACCTGGTCGCAGCACGCCTGCGTGGACAACTTCCTCGCGGAGGGCGCCAAGTGGGGCCTGGGCAAACGCGACCTCGTTTCCAACATCAACTGGTACATGAACGTGCCTGTCGAGAAGGACGGCACCCTCGGCATCGTCGACGGCATCTCCGCGCCTGGTCTGAAGTTGACCCTGCGCGCCGAACGCGAAGTCCTCGTCCTGGTCTCCAACTGCCCGCAGATCAACAACCCCTGCAACGGCTTCGAGCCGACGGCGGTGGAGATGACGATCACCGGGACGGGTGCATGAGCTTCGACACGCTGCTCGTCGCCAACCGGGGCGAGATCGCCGTCCGGATCATCCGCACCGCCCGCGCACTCGGCCTGCGCACGGTCGCCGTCTACTCCGATCCCGACCGCTCCGCACCCCACGTACGGCTCGCGGACGAGGCGGTACGGCTCGGCCCGGCACCCGCGAAGGAGTCGTACCTCGACGCCGATCTCGTCCTGAAGGCGGCCAAGGACACGGCCGCGGGCGCGATCCACCCCGGTTACGGTTTCCTGTCCGAGGACGCGGCCTTCGCGCGGCGCTGCGAGGACGCCGGGATCGTGTTCGTCGGGCCGACGCCCGAGCAACTGGAGCTGTTCGGCGCGAAGCACACGGCGCGGGCGGCGGCCGAGGCCGCCGGGGTGCCGCTGGCGCCGGGCACCGGGCTGCTGTCCTCGGTCGAGGAGGCACGCGCGGCGGCCGCGCGCATCGGCTACCCGGTGATGCTCAAGGCCACCGGCGGAGGCGGCGGCATCGGTATGTCGGCATGTCACTCCGTCGATGAACTGACAGAGGCCTGGGAGCGGGTGCAGCGCGTGGCCGCCGCCTCCTTCTCCTTGGCCGGGCTGTTCCTGGAACGGCTAGTGGAGCACGCCCGCCATGTCGAGGTGCAGGTCTTCGGCGACGGCGCGGGCCGGGTCGTCACCTTCGGCGACCGCGACTGCTCCCTGCAGCGCCGCAACCAGAAGGTGGTCGAGGAGGCTCCGGCACCGGGCCTGCCCTTCCACATCCGCGAGCAACTGGCCGTGTCTGCCCGCGAGTTGTGCGCCTCGATCGACTACCGGTCCGCGGGCACGGTCGAGTTCGTGTATGACGCCACCCGCGAGGAGGCCTACTTCCTCGAGGTCAACACCCGTCTCCAGGTGGAGCATCCGGTCACCGAGGAGATCCACGGCGTCGACCTGGTCGCCTGGATGCTGCGTCTGGCCCGCGGTGAGACGGACGTCGTCCGCGACCCCGGCAACCCGCGCGGCCACGCCGTCGAGGCCCGCCTCTACGCCGAGGACCCCTCACGCGAACACCGGCCAAGCGCCGGGCTGTTGACGCGGGTGGAGTTCCCGGAGGGGGTACGCGTGGACGGCTGGGTGGAGACCGGCACCGAGGTGACGACGTCGTACGACCCGATGCTCGCGAAGGTGATCGCCCACGGCACCGACCGGGCCGACGCGCTGCGCCGCCTGGACGAGGCGCTGGCCCGCACCCGCGTCGACGGCATCGAGACGAACCTGGGACTGGTCCGCGCAGCCCTGGCCCAGCCCGAGTTCCGTACCGCCGCCCACTCCACGGCGACCCTCGCCGACGTCACCGACCCGACCCCGCGCATCGAGGTCGTCTCCGGCGGCACGCTCACCACGGTCCAGGACTGGCCCGGCCGTACCGGCCACTGGCAGGTCGGGGTCCCTCCGTGCGGCCCGATGGACGACCTGTCCTTCCGGCTCGGCAACCGCGCCCTGGGCAACCCCGAGGACGCCCCCGGTCTCGAATGCACGCTCCAGGGACCGTCGTTGAGGTTCACCCACGCCACGACCGTGTGCGTGACCGGCGCCCCGGCCCCCGTCACCGTCGACGGCACGCCGGTCGTGCAGTGGGAGCCGGTGACCGTCCCGGCAGGCTCGGTGCTGGCGCTCGGCGCCCCGGTCGAGCACGGCCTGCGGACGTACGTCCTCTTCGCGGGCGGCGGCCTGGACGTGCCGGCGTTCCTGGGCAGCGCGAGCACCTTCACCCTGGGCCGTTTCGGCGGACACGGCGGCCGGGCGCTGCGCTCGGGCGACGTCCTGCACGGCGGGACGGTCACCGAGGGCACCCCCGTACCGGCGCCCCCCGGATTCACCTCCGTCTGGCACATCGGCGCCGTCGAAGGCCCTCACGCCGCACCGGAGTTCTTCACCGAGGACGACATCCGCGACTTCTACGCGGCCGACTGGAAGGTCCACTTCAACTCGGCGCGCACCGGAGTCCGCCTGGTCGGCCCAAAGCCCCGCTGGGCGCGCACCGACGGCGGCGAGGCGGGCCTGCACCCCTCGAACATCCACGACACCCCCTACTCGGTCGGCGCCGTCGACTACACCGGCGACATGCCGGTCCTCCTCGGCCCGGACGGCCCCTCGCTCGGCGGCTTCGTCTGCCCGGCGACCGTGCTGAGCGGCGAGCGCTGGAAACTCGGCCAGTTGCGCCCGGGCGACACCGTGCGGTTCGTCCCGGTGGACGTGACGGGCGCGCCGCGCGCGGAGATCGTCGACGGCGGTGTGCTCGCCCGGGACGGCGACGTGACGTACCGCCGCAGCGGCGACGACAACCTGCTCGTCGAGTTCGGCCCGATGCAACTGGACCTGGCCCTGCGCATGCGCGTCCACGCCCTGATGGAGGCGGTGACGGCGGCGGACCTCGCCGGTGTCACGGACCTCACGCCGGGCATCCGCTCCCTGCAGATCCAGACGAACCCGCGGGTGCTCCCCCAGCACGAACTCCTGGATGCGGTACAGCAGATCACGGCAGCCCTCCCACCCACCGACGCCCTGGTCGTCCCCTCCCGCACGGTCCACCTCCCCCTGTCCTGGGACGACCCGGCCACCCGCGAGGCGATCGCCCGCTACATGGCCGGCGTCCGCGACGACGCCCCGTGGTGCCCGTGGAACATCGAGTTCATCCGCCGGATCAACGGACTGGAGTCGCCGGAGGACGTCCACCGCACGGTCTTCGACGCCGAGTATCTGGTCCTGGGCCTGGGCGACGTCTATCTCGGCGCCCCCGTGGCCACCCCGCTCGACCCGCGCCACCGCCTGGTCACCACCAAGTACAACCCGGCCCGCACCTGGACCGCCGAGAACTCCGTCGGCATCGGCGGGGCGTACCTCTGCATCTACGGCATGGAGGGCCCCGGCGGCTACCAGTTCGTGGGCCGTACCACCCAGGTGTGGTCGCCATGGCAGCAGCGCGGCGCCTTCGAACCGGGCGCGCCCTGGCTGCTGCGCTTCTTCGACCGCATCAGGTGGTACCCGGTGTCGGCGGACGAACTCCTCGACCTGCGCGCCGACATCATCTCCGGCCGCTTCGTGCCCCGCATCGAGGAGGGCACCTTCTCGCTCGCCGAGTACGAAGCCTTCCTCGCCGAACACGTCGCGTCCATAGCGGAGTTCAGGGCCCGGCAGGGGACGGCGTTCGCCGCGGAGCGGGACGCCTGGGAGGCGGCGGGCGAGTTCGCGCGGGCGGAGGTGGCGGCGGCGCCCGCGGCGACACCGGCCGAGGTGACGGTCCCCGAGGGCGGGCACCTGGTCGAGGCCGAGTTCGCCGCCTCGGTGTGGCAGGTGAACGTCTCACCGGGCGACGAGGTGCGGGCCGGCCAGCCCCTGCTCGCGCTGGAGGCGATGAAGATGGAGTCCAGGGTGCACGCGCCGGTCGCGGGCGTGGTCACGCAGATCCTGGCGAGCCCCGGCGACCAGGTCGAGGCGGGCACGGCCCTGATCGTCCTGGCACCGGCAGCGGCCTGAGAGCGCTGCGCACGTCGCGAGCGCACACTGAAAGTCGAGGAGCACGTATGACCACCACCGTCTCCCGGGTGCGGGCCGCGTACGCGCGGATCGAAGCCGTGGACCGCCCCGAGATCTGGATCGACCTCCGCCCACAGGAGGAGGCCGAAGCCGAGGCACGGGCGATCGACGCCCGCGTGGCCGCCGGGGAGCACCTCCCGCTCGCGGGACGCCTGCTCGCCGCGAAGGGCAACATCGACGTGTACGGCCTTCCGACGACCGCGGGCTGCCCGGCGTACGCGTACGACCCCGAGGCCGACGCACCGGTGGTCGCCCGCCTCCGCGCGGCGGGGGCGCTCGTCCTCGGCACGACCAACCTCGACCAGTTCGCCACGGGCCTGGTCGGCACCCGCTCCCCGTACGGCGCGGTCCGCAGCGCGCACGACCCGGAGCGGATCAGCGGCGGCTCCAGCTCCGGCTCGGCGGTCGCCGTGGCGCTAGGCCTCGTCGACCTGGCCCTGGGCACCGACACCGCGGGCTCGGGCCGGGTCCCGGCCGCCTTCAACGGCATCGTCGGCCTCAAGCCCACCCGCGGCCTGGTCCCGACATCCGGGGTGGTCCCGGCCTGCGCCTCGATCGACTGCCTGACGGTGTTCGCCCGCACCCTGCCCGAGGCCGAGCAGGCCCTGTCCTTCATGGCATCACCGCCCGTCCGCACCCTGCCCGCCCTCCCCCAGCGCACCCCCGGCCCCTGGCGCATCGCGGTACCGCCGCTCTCCCAGCTCGGCGAACTGGACGAGGGCTGGGCCGAGGCGTACGAGACGGCGGTGGCGCACCTGACCGAGGCCGGCGCCTCACTACGCGAGATCGACCTGACCCCCTTCACGGAGGCGGCCTCGATGCTCTACGAGGGCGCGTTCGTGGCCGAGCGCTACACGGCCGTAGGAAGCTTTATCGACAAGTTGCTCTCAGCAGGCGGTGACGGCCTCGACCCCACGGTCGCCGGCATCATCACCCGCGCCCGGGACATCCCGGCCCACCGCCTCTTCGCCGACCAGGACCGACTGGCCACCCTGCGCACCCGGGCCCTCACCGAACTGTCCGACGCGGACGCCCTCCTCCTCCCCACCACCCCGGGTCACCCCACCCTCACGGAGGTAGCCGGCGATCCCCTGGGCGCCAACGCCCGCCTGGGCCGCTTCACCAACTCCACGAACCTCTTCGACCTGGCCGCGGTGGCCATCCCGGCGGGCGAGGTGAACGGCCTCCCGTTCGGCGTGATGCTGATGGGCCCGGCGTTCACGGACGACCACCTGACCCGAATCGCCGCCCTGCTGCAACCCCGGACCCGCCTGGCGGTAGTGGGAGCCCACCTGACGGGCGAGCCTCTGAACCCCCAACTACTCGCACTCGGCGCCCACTTGGACCGCACGACGACCACGGCTCCCGTGTACCGCCTGCACGCCCTGCAAACGACCCCACCGAAACCGGGCCTGGTGCACGTCGGCGAGGGCGGAGCCGAGATCGAGACAGAGGTGTGGTGCCTACCGGCGGAGGGCCTGGGCAAGTTGCTGACGGCTCTCCCCCGCCCGATGACCCTGGGCACGGTGGAACTGACGGACGGCACCCGGGTCCCAGGCTTCCTGTGCGAACCGGAAGCCCTGAAAATGGCGGAAGACATCACACTGTACGGCAGCTGGCGGAGCTACTTGAAGCACCGCTCAGCTGCAACTCACCCCACAGACGAGTAGGCCACCACACCCCGCAGCAACTGATCAACCGCCTTACGCGCAGCCTTCCCCACAGTCGAGCCCTCGGCAGCAGTACCGGCGGCAGCAATCTGCCCGAGCACATCAATCACCTGCTTGCACCACCGCACAAAGTCCCCCGCAGGCATCTCCGCCTCACGCAGCACCTCGTCCAGCCCCTTCCCACTGGCCCACTGGTACGCGGCCCAGGCGAAGCCGAGGTCCGGCTCACGCTGCCCGACTCCCTCGGTCTGCGTGATCCGGAAGTCCTCCTCCAGAGCGTCCAGCCGCCCCCAGATCCGCACCATCTCACCGAGCGCGGCCTTGGCCTTGCCCGAGGGCAGCTTGGGTGCCATCGCGTCGTCACCCACCCGCGACTCGTACACCAACGCGGAGACGCACGCGGCGAGTTCGGCGGGACCGAGCCCCTCCCACACCCGCTCGCGCAGGCATTCACTCGCCAGCAGGTCCAGCTCGCCGTACAGCCGGGCGAGCCGCTTGCCGTCCTCGGTGACCTCGTCGCCGCGCAGATAGTCCAGCTCGGTCAGCAGCGCGACGATCCGGTCGAAGGTTCGCGCGATGGTGTTCGTACGGCCCTCGATACGGCGCTCCAGCTGCGAGGTGTCCCGCATCAGCCGGTGGTAGCGCTCGGCCCAACGGGCGTGGTCCTCACGGTCGTTGCACCCGTGGCACGGATGCGCCCGGATCGCCGTGCGCAGCCGCGCGATCTCGCGGTCGTCGGCGGCCTGCGAGCGCTTCTTGCGGGCCCGCTCCGGCGGGATGTGCCCGGCCTTGGTGCGCAGCGCGGAGGCGAGGTCGCGACGGGACTGCGGGGAGCGGGGGTTGAACGTCTTCGGGATGCGCATTCGCTCCAGCGGTTCGACCGGCACCGGGAAATCTATCGCCCCCAGCCGCTTGACCTGCCGTTCGACGGTGAGGACCAGCGGACGGGGCCCGTCGTGGTACTCCATGCCGCGGTGGCCGTTGGAGCGGCCGGCGGGCAGACCCGGGTCCAGCACCAGTGCCAGACCGGCGTACTTGCCCGTCGGCACGTGGATGACGTCGCCCGGCTTCAGCTTCTCCAGGGCGACCGCGGCCTCGGCACGCCGCTGGTTCGCGCCCTGCCGGGCCAACTCGGTCTCGCGGTCCTTGAGTTCGCGGCGCAGTCGCGCGTACTCCTCGAAGTCGCCGAGGTGGCAGGTCATGGAGTCCTTGTAGCCCTCCAGGCCCTCCTCGTTGCGCTGCACCTGCCGGGAGATGCCGACGACGGACCGGTCGGCCTGGAACTGCGCGAAGGACGTCTCGAGCAGCTCGCGCGAGCGGTGCCGACCGAACTGGTCGACCAGGTTGACCGCCATGTTGTACGACGGCTTGAAGCTGGAGCGCAGCGGATAGGTGCGCGTGCCCGCGAGACCCGCGAGGTGCTCGGGGCTCAGCGCCCGCTGCCACAGCACCACGGCATGACCCTCGACATCGATGCCACGCCGGCCCGCACGACCGGTGAGCTGGGTGTACTCGCCGGGCGTGATGTCGGCGTGCTGCTCGCCGTTCCACTTGACGAGCTTCTCCAGCACCACGGAACGCGCGGGCATGTTGATGCCCAGCGCGAGCGTCTCCGTGGCGAAGACGGCCTTCACCAGGCCCCGCACGAAGAGTTCCTCGACGACCTCCTTGAACGTCGGCAGCATGCCGGCGTGGTGGGCGGCGATACCGCGCTCGAGGCCCTCCAGCCACTCGTAGTAGCCGAGGACGTGCAGGTCCTCGGGCGGGATGGAGGCGGTGCGCTCCTCGACGAGGGCGCGCACCTGTTCGCGCGCCTCCTCGTCGTTGAGGCGCAATCCGGCGTACAGGCACTGCTGGACGGCGGCCTCGCAGCCGGCGCGGCTGAAGATGAAGGTGATGGCGGGCAGCAGGCCCTCGGAGTCGAGCCGCTCGATGACCTCGGGGCGGCCCGGGGTCCACACCCGGGAGCGCTGCCGGCGCTCGCGCTCACGGTCGGCCTCGCGCATGGCGCGGCCGCGTCTGCGGTCCTGGTAGGAGGGCCGGGTGGCCTCCATCCTGGCGAGGCGGGTGAGGTCGGGGTTGACGGCCTTCTTCTGGCCCTCGCCCTCCTCGAAGAGGTCGTACATCCGGCGTCCCGCGAGCACGTGCTGGAACAGCGGCACGGGCCGGTGCTCGGAGACGATCACCTCGGTGTCGCCGCGGACGGTGTCGAGCCAGTCGCCGAACTCCTCGGCGTTCGACACGGTCGCCGACAGTGACACCAGGGTCACGGACTCGGGCAGGTGGATGATCACTTCCTCCCAGACGGCGCCGCGGAAGCGGTCGGAGAGGTAGTGCACCTCGTCCATCACCACGTACCCGAGGCCGAGGAGGGTCTGGGAGCCGGCGTACAGCATGTTCCGCAGCACCTCGGTGGTCATCACGACCACCGGGGCCTCGGAGTTGACGCTGTTGTCTCCGGTGAGGAGGCCGACCTTGTCCGTGCCGTAGCGGCGGCACAGGTCGGCGTACTTCTGGTTCGACAGCGCCTTGATGGGTGTCGTGTAGAAGCACTTCTTGCCCTGCTGGAGAGCGAGGTGGACGGCGAACTCGCCCACGATCGTCTTGCCGGAGCCCGTGGGGGCGGCCACCAGCACGCCCTTGCCGGCCTCGAGTGCCTGGCAGGCCTCGATCTGGAAGGGGTCGAGGCCGAAGTCGTACATCTCGCGGAAGGACGCGAGCGCGGTGGCCTGCTCGGCAGCCCGCAGACGGGCTGCCGCGTACCGCTCGGCCGGTGAGAGGTCCTCTGTCATCGTGCTTTCGAGCGTACCGGGCCGCACTGACAACAGGACGATCATTATCCGGAACGTGCGACGAGGTGCCCGCTTCCCGGGCGGAAGCGGACACCTCGGTGCCGTGGTGGGACAGGAACCGTCAGGTCACGTCGTCGTAGCCGTTGACCCGGTCCGTGCCGGACTGCTCGGGCAGCGAGCGGCTGGCGGAGACGGTCTCGACCTCGCCGATGTCCTCCGGGGTGAGGTCCAGGTCGGAGGCCTCGTCGTCGCCGGGGCCCGCTTCGTCACGACGACGCCGGCGCCTGTCGTTGACCAGCGAGAAGGCGACCGCGCCGAAGTACAGCACCCAGATCGGTCCGGCGAGCGCCAGCATGGAGAGGGGGTCGGTGCTGGGCGTGGCCACGGCCGCGAAGACCGTGATGCCCAGGATCATGGCCCGCCACCAGCCGAGCATGCGCCGGCCGGTGATGATGCCGGTGAGGTTGAGCATGACCAGCAGCAGCGGCAGCTCGAAGGAGAGCCCGAAGACGAGCACCATGCGCGTGACGAGCTGGAGCAGGTCGTCGAGCGGCAGCAGGTTGTCGACGCCCTGCGGCGTGAAGTCGATGAGTACCTTCGCGGTGGTGGGCAGCACCTTGTACGCGAAGTATCCGCCGCCGAGGAACAGCGGGACGCCGGTGCAGACGAACGCGTAGGCGTACTTCTTCTCGTGCCGGTGCAGACCCGGCGCGACGAAGGCCCAGAGCTGGTAGAGCCAGATCGGGGAGGCGAAGACGACACCGGCCATCAACGAGACCTGGAGGGCCAGCGTGAACGGGGCGAGGAGGCCGTTGATCGTGATCCGGGCACACTGCTGGGAGTTGTCGCTGGACCGGGCCAGTTGCTCGAAGGTCTTCCCGCAGCCGACGGAGTCGAGGATCGGCTTGGTCAGGAAGTTGATGATGTCGTTGTAGAAGAAGGCGGCGATCACCGTCACGATGACGATGGCGAGCATCGCCTTCGCGAGCCGGTTGCGGAGCTCACGAAGGTGATCCGCAAGGGGCATCCGCCCCTCGGGATCCTTCTCCTTATTGCGGGCAGACTGTGGCAACCCACGTCCTCATCTCGTGCGGCAGGCCGGGGGCTTCCGGCCGTGCGTCAGCGCTGGGTGGTGTCCGTCGGCTCGTTGACCGGGCGCGAGCTGGTCACGTCGCCGGGGGCCGCCTGGATGGTGCGCTGCGCGGGGGGCTGCTCGCCGGTGTTCGGCGGGGCCGCCGGAGCGGACGCGTTGCTGCTGCCCTCTTCCTTCATCGCCTTGGCCTCGCTCTTGAGGATGCGCGCGGACTTGCCGAGCGAGCGGGCCATGTCCGGAAGCTTCTTCGCGCCGAACAGCAGGATGATGACGACGAGGATGAGAATGATCTCGGGAGCGCCGAGCCTTCCGAACATAAGTCTTTACCTTCTCACCGAGGCGGCTGGGTGGGGTGCTGTCCGACCAGTCGGACAAGTGTCCGATGTGATCGTGCTGACAGCGATCGTAACGCTCAGGGGTAAACGTGAGGCAATCCCCGTGCGTCCTCCCGGTCAGCGGTTCAACGGTACGGGCCTCGTTCGCCGTACCGAGATCTGCAGCGTACCCGTCCGGCCCGCCGACGTGACAGGGCGAAGTGACGCAAACCGCTTGCGACACCGCATTCACCCTGCTCCGGGACGGGTCTCACAGGGTGTCCACGGTGCGGGCCGCGCTCACGGCCGCCCGCTCCAGGTCCTCGGCCGCCCGGTTGATACGACGCGCGGAGTCCGCGACCTGCTGCCCGAGCCGCCGCGCCTCCAGAAAGACCCGGACGGCGAGCACCCCGAGGACGGCGAGTCCCACAAAACCCACGGCTACCGCGAACATCGGCCAGAACATGCGCCGAGCCTAGACGGTGGAATGCAGCCTCAGGGTCCTGACCCCGCCCCCGGTGAGCAGTTCCACGATGCGTTCGCCCGCCGGCTTGCGGACGGCGGCGCCGCAGTCCGGGCAAGTGAACGAATAGAACGTCGTACGACTCGTGGCGCCGATGGCGAGCCGCAGGGCGCCCGGGGAGAGCTCGAAGCGGCCCCGGCAGTCCGGGCAGCCCGCCCGGAACACCACGGGAGCCACCCTCCTCATTCCCGCGAAAGCGGCCGCGACCGTCATGTCCCCCGTACCGGACACCGGAGACTCGCTCAACGCCCCAGCTCTCCTTTCAATTGGTCGATCGCCTTAGGGGCGCTCTCGGCTTTGTCCTACGCCCCATCACGCATCGCGCCCCGCGCCGCGTCCCTGGCCGCCTCCACCCCGTCGTACGCGGCCAGCGCCTCGCGGGCGGACCGCCGGGCGCTGTCGGCCAGCTCGGGCGGCGACACGATCCGGCCGTCGCGGCCCAGCCGCAGCGCCAGCCGTCTCAGCGAGGTCGGATCGGGGGTGCGCAGAGTGATACGCAGCCCGCCGTCGGACAGCTCATCGGCACTGTCGTGCGGGTAGTACTCGGCGACCCAGCGGCCACCCGGCCCGACCTCGACGACCACCTCGGGGTCCTCGACGGCCGGCTGCACCAACGCCTCCGACAGATCCCGCAGCTCGACCTCCGGCGGCGCCGACGGCTCGTCGAGGATCCTGATCTCGGCGACCCGGTCGAGCCGGAACGTACGCCGCGCCTCGGAGCGCCGGCACCAGGCCTCCACATAGGTGTGGCCGACGCTGACCAGGCGGATCGGGTCGATCTCGCGCTCGGTGAGCTCGTCACGGGCCGGCGAGTAGTACCGGATCCACAGCCGTCGGCGCTCGGAGATCGCACGGTCCACGTCGGCGAAGACACCGCCCTCGGACTCGAACGTCACCGAGAGGCGAGAGCTGGCGCCCGCCGCCTCACCGGCCGCTGCCTCCACCTTCGCCGTCGCCCGCAGCAGCGCCTGCCGGTCGCCCTCCCGCAGCCCCGGCAGGGTGGCCACGGCGCGCGCCGCCACCAGCAGCGCGGTCGCCTCGTCGGCCGCCAGCCTCAGCGGCTCGGCCGCCTCCTCGCCCAGAGCGGCAGGGTTGTGCCACCAGATGCGCTCACCGTCGGTGTCGATGTCCAGCAGATCGCCGCCGCGGAAGCTGGTGCCGCACATGGGCAGCACATCGAGGTCGGAGACCAGCTCGTCCTCGGTGATGCCGAAGGCGCGCGCGACGTCCGCGACCCGTGCACCGGGACGCTCCCTCAGATACGTCACCAGGGAGAGCATCCGCCGCGTCTGGTCGATGGCGTTCACGGGCCTGACCGGTTTGCCTGCCACTGTCTTGCTCCGCTCCCCCTCAGCCCTTGGCCACGGCGCGCAGCCGGTCCACCACGTCCGCACGCAGCTCCGTCGGCTCCAGCACCACCACGTCGGGCCCGAACTCCACCAGCCAGGCATCGAGCCCGTGCCCGTACGGAATCTCCAACTCGTCCCAGCCGTCCCCTAGTTCCCGCACGGAGGTAGCCTTCGCCCGAAGGGGGTACCCGGAGCCCGAGCGCAGCCGTATCAGCGCCGACCGGTCGGCGATCTCGCCCGCCCACCCGGCGACGGTCTCGCGGACGGTGACCACGTCCGGCACCGCCACCGTGAAGCCGCTCCCGCGCGAACGCACCCTGCCGGTGATCCGGGACAGCCGGAACACCCGCTCCGCACCCCGGTCGCGGTCCCAGCCCGCCAGATACCAGTGGCCGCGCCAGCACTCGAGGGCCCACGGCTCCACATGCCGAGGCTCGGGGTGCGCGGCGGTGGCCTTGCGGTAGTCGAAGACGACAGGACGGCGGTCGCGGCAGGCCAGCATCAGCGGCTCGAAGGCGGCCTCGTGCACCGGGATGCGAGGCTCCAGAGCGCCGTGCGCCTCGTACGGATCGACGTGCTCGGGCAGTCCGGCCGCGCGCAGCTTCTGCAACGCGCCGCTGGCCGCGCCCGCGAGCCGGGCCTGCTGCCACACCTTGGCGGCCAGCCCCAGCGCGGCGGCCTCCTCGGCGTCCAGGGTGATGGCGGGGAGACTGTTGCTGTCGCGGCGGGCCAGATAGCCGACCTCGCCGTCGAGGTTCTCCACGGTCTCGATGACCAGGCCGAGCTCGCGCAGGTCGTCCTTGTCCCGCTCGAACATCCGGTTGAAGGAGTCGTCGCTGCCCGCTTCGAGGTAGGCCTCAATGGACTCACGCAGCTCACGCTTGCTGAGCGGCCGCCGCGTCCCGAGCAGACACAGCGCCAGGTTCATCAGCCGCTCGGCCTTGGCAATCGCCATCGACGCCCTTCGCCTCCCTTTGATGCTTACGACCGTTGACCGTACCGCTCCCCCATGGCGCGGCAAAAGCCGAGGGCCCATGCCCGGACAGGCATGGGCCCCAGGTGATCGGATGCGATCAGACCGCGACCAGGTCACAGACGAAGATCAGCGTCTCGCCGGGCCCGATCCGGCCACCGCCGGCGCCACGGTCGCCGTACGCGAGATGCGCGGGAATGGTCAGCTGGCGGCGACCGCCCACCTTCATGCCCTGCACACCCTGGTCCCAGCCGGCGATGACCTGGCCGACACCGAGCTGGAACTGCAGCGGCGTGCCACGGTTCCAGGACGCGTCGAACTCCTCGCCCGTGGAGAAGGCCACGCCCACGTAGTGGACGGAGACGGTGTCGCCCGCCTTGGCCTCAGGGCCGTCACCCTCCCAGATGTCCTTGATCTCGAGGTCCGCCGGGGGCTCGCCGCCCGGGAAATCGATCTCGGGCTTGTCGATGCTCACGTCTCTAGCTCCTGCTTGTGTACGACACGGAAACCCCGACATTCTTTCATCCCCGCCCCCGTCACGCCCGCCACGGGCGAACACGCCCACCGGACTACATGGCCGCCAGGATGTCCACGGAGAACACCAGCGTGGCGCCCTTCTTGATCAGACCACCGCTCGGCGGCGTGTCCCCGTACCCCAGCTCCGGGGGCACCACGATCAGGACCCGGCTGCCGATCTTCTTGCCGGTCACTCCCTGCGCCAGCCCCTTGATGATCTGCTGCATCTGCCCGACCGAGAACTGGCTCAGCCGACCCGAGCCGTACGTCTGCTCGAAGGTCTTGCCGCCGTCCCAGACCACGCCCTTGAACTGGCACAGGATCGTCTGCTCCGCCTTGACCTCGGCGCCGTCGCCCTCCAGGACGTAGTTCGACACCAGCTCCTTCGGCGGGTCGCTCTTCGGGATGCCGATCGAAGGCGCTTCGCCGTTGGTGTTCGTGCCGACCTTCGGCAGGGCCGCGTCGGACTGCGCGACAGCCTTGCCCTGGGCGGAACTCTTCGAGTTGAAGGAATTCAGCAGGTCGACGACGAACACCAGCGTGTCCGAGCCCTTGATACCCGCCTGCGAGTTGCCCGACTTGCCGTAGCCCCAGGTCGGCGGCACCGCCATCAGGACCCGGCTGCCGACCTTCCTGCCCGCCAGCGCATACCGCCAGCCGTCGATGACACCGCCCTGGGCGAGCTGGAGCACCAGCGGGGTGCCCCGGTCGTAGGAGTTGTCGAAGACCTTCGCCGTGGCCCAGATCTGGCCCAGGTAGTTCGCCTGCACGAAGTCGTTCTCGGCGACCGTCTTACCGCCCCCCGCGATCACCGTCTTCACGGCCAGATTCGCCGACGGATCCCCCGGACCCTTGGCGACCGTCGGCTTCTCGTCGAACTTCGTGCCCGCCGTGATCGCAGGGAGGGGACCGCCCACGATCTTCGGCGGCGGCGCGGCCGACGCGGAGCCCGACGGCGACGGCGACGGTGACGGCGACTCGCTCGCCTTGCTCGAGTCGGACTTGTCGTCACCACATGCGGCGAGAGTGACGAGTCCTGCGGGTACGGCAGCGAGGAGGACGGAGCGACGGCGCACGGTGGGGGCCTCGTAATCGGTCGATCTTGTTGATGGCGTGCGCGCAACTCTACGACGCGAGAAGGGCGCCGTACGGGAAACGTACGGCGCCCGTGTGGCGTTCCGGCACAGCACCGGAACGCTTCTCTCACATTCCGGCGATCAGCTTTTCCACCCGGTCGTCCACCGAACGGAACGGGTCCTTGCACAACACCGTGCGCTGAGCCTGGTCGTTGAGCTTGAGGTGCACCCAGTCGACCGTGAAGTCCCGGCGCTGCTCCTGCGCCCGGCGGATGAAGTCACCGCGCAGCCGGGCCCGAGTGGTCTGCGGAGGAACCGACTTGCCCTCGAAGATCTTCAAGTCGTTGCAGATCCGCGCGGCTTGACCTTTCTTCTCCAGCAGGTAGTACAGACCACGACGACGGTGGATGTCGTGGTACGCGAGGTCTATCTGGGCGACCCGCGGATGCGACATCGTCATGTTGTGCTTGGCCCGGTACCGCTCGATGAGCTGGTACTTCATGACCCAGTCGATCTCCGTGCCGATACGGTCGAGATCCTCCGCCTCGATCGCGTCCAGCGTGCGGCCCCACAGCTCCAGGACCTGCTCGACCACGCCCGTGCGGATACCGCGGCGCTCACAGAAGTCCACGGCCTTCTCGTAGTACTCGCGCTGCACCTCAAGGGCGGAGGCCTCACGGCCGCTCGCCAGACGGACCTTGCGCCGGCCCGTGATGTCGTGACTGACCTCGCGGATCGCCCGGATCGGGTTCTCCAGCGTCAGGTCACGCATCACCGTGCCCGCCTCGATCATGCGCAGCACCAGATCGGTCGCGCCGACCTTCAGCAGCATCGTCGTCTCAGACATGTTCGAGTCGCCGACGATGACGTGGAGACGGCGGTAACGCTCCGCGTCCGCGTGCGGCTCGTCGCGCGTGTTGATGATGGGCCGGGAGCGGGTCGTCGCCGAGGAGACGCCCTCCCAGATGTGCTCAGCCCGCTGACTCACGCAGTACACGGCGCCGCGCGGGGTCTGCAACACCTTGCCCGCGCCGCACAGCAGCTGCCTCGTCACCAGGAACGGAATGAGGATGTCCGCGAGCCGGGAGAACTCCCCGTGCCGCGCCACCAGATAGTTCTCGTGGCAACCGTAGGAGTTGCCCGCCGAGTCTGTGTTGTTCTTGAAGAGGTAGACGTCGCCCGCGATTCCCTCCTCGTGCAGGCGTCGTTCCGCGTCCACCAGAAGTCCTTCGAGAATGCGCTCGCCGGCCTTGTCGTGGGTGACCAGTTCGATCACGTTGTCACATTCGGGTGTCGCGTATTCCGGATGTGACCCCACGTCGAGATAGAGCCGGGCGCCGTTTCGCAGAAAGACATTGCTGCTACGGCCCCATGACACGACACGGCGGAAGAGGTATCGCGCCACCTCGTCAGGCGACAGGCGGCGCTGTCCCCTGAACGTGCACGTGACGCCGTACTCGTTCTCCAGCCCGAAAATGCGGCGGTCCATGAGTGAACATTACGCCCGATCCCCTGAGCTGAAACGGGGTTCGACAGCACGATCTGGATCATTTTCCGATGAAGCCGCAACCACCGCACCCCGCGCGGGAGCTGCGAGGACCCGCCCCGTGGCCAGCAGAACCAGCAACGACACGGCCCCCGCGGCGCCCGGCAGAGCAAAGCCCCACAGCGCGCCACCCGCCTGGACCACCGGGCCCGCGAGCCCCGTTCCGACCGACGCGCCCACTGTGAATGTCGTCACAAGCCAGGAGAACGCCTCGGTGACCGTGCCCGTCGGCGCGTGCCGGTCCACGATGACGAACGCGCAGGCGATGGCCGGGGCCAGGAACACCCCCGCGAGCACCGTGAGCAGCACCATCGCCGCCGCGCCGGGCATCAGCATCAGCGGCAGATAACACACCGCCAGAAGCCCCACCAGCACACGCAGTCGCCGCTCGGGCACACCGGCCCACCGCCGGGCCCCGTACACCATCCCGCCCACAAGCGCACCGAGCCCCAGCGCGGCCATCAGCCAGCCGTACACCGCGTCGCCACCATGGTCGTCCGCGTACGGCACCGAAGCCACGGTGATGGAGCCGAGCGCCATCCCCACGAACAGGAACGCCGCCAGAAGCGCGAGCAGGCCGGGCGACCTGAGCGCACCCAGCCAGTGTGCCTCGCGCGGCGCCGAACGCCACGCGCGCGAAGGCGGCGACACCACCACGGAAAGCGCCCCCAGCACACCCACGACGTTCAGAACCAGCAGCGCGGCACGCTCCGACCACAGCGACACGCACAGCGTCACCAGCAACGGGCCCACCGTGAACATGACTTCCTGCGCCACCGCGTCCATGGCGTACGCCGTGTGCACCTGCTCCTCCCGGCGCAGCACCGAAGGCCACAGCGCCCGCAGCCCCCCCTCCAGAGGCGGCGTGAACAGGCCGGCGGCCGCGACGGCGGCGTACGCGAGGGGCAGCGGGTCGGTGCCGGAGAACGCGAAGACGGTCATGGAGAGCGCCGACAGAACGGCCGCGGGCAGCTGCACCCGCGGTTGACCGCGCAGGTCCACCAGCCGCCCCAGGACTGGCTGCCCCACGGCGTTCGCGATGCCGTACACCGCCGCCAGCGCACCGGCCAGGCTGTAGGTCCCGCCCTCCGCACGGACGAACAGCACCAGCGCGATCGCGGCCGTGGCATTCGGGAGCCGGCCCACCAGCGTGCCCACCAGCAGCCGGGCCGCGTGCCTCGCCCTGAGGATCTCCAGGTATCCCGCGGCCATGTCCCGCCCTCCACGTGTTACGTATAACCACCTCTGCCATACGTACCATGTGCGCTGTTCGCAGTCCAGACGAAGGCCAGACCAAGGAGCGCACCACGGTGGCACGCAGCAGCACGCGCCCGACGAGCCGTGACGTCGCCCAGGCAGCCGGAGTCTCCCAGGCAGCCGTCTCACTCGTCCTCGGCGACAAATGGCGCGGCCGCGTCTCGGAAACCACCGCCGAACGCGTACGACAAGCCGCACGCGACCTCGGCTACCGGCCCAACCTCGCCGCACGCAACCTCCGCATGGGCAGCACCAGAACCATCCTGCTCGTCGTCCCCGCACTCACGACCGAATTCTTCGCCGGCGTCTACACCGGAGCCGCCCGCGTCGCCGCCCAGCACGGCTTCGGCGTCGTCCTCTACCCTTCCCCCGAAGGTATCGGCCCCGCCCGCAACCCCTTCGCCTCCGCCCAGGCCGCCCTGGACGGCGTCATCGCCTCCTCCATGGCCGCCGACGCCCTCACCGCCATCCGCGGCGACCAGCTCCCCCTCGTCATGCTCGACAGCGACCCCCACGGCAGCCTCGGCGCGGCAACCGTGAACCTCGACATCGCCGACGGCGTACGCCAGGTCGCCGAACACCTCCTCAACCTCGGCCACCGGCACTTCCTGCACCTCGCAGCCGACGTCGCATCCTGGACCTTCGACGTTCGCGCACGTGAGCTCGCCGCCCGGATCGACGTGGTCCCGGGCACCTCGCTGCGCACCGCCCGCGCCCCGATCTCCATCGAGGGCGCCGTGGCCGCCGCCGAAGCCGCCCTGAGCGGCCCCCGACCCACCGCAGTGGTCTGCGACGACGACATGCTCGCCGCAGGCGCCTACAAGGCCGTACGCCGCCTGGGACTCCACGTCCCCGTCGACATCTCCGTCACCGGCCTCGACAACCTCGCCCTCGCCACCGCCCTCGACCCCGAACTGACGACCGTACGTCTCGACGCGGAGCTCTTCGGCGAACGCGGCATGCAGGCCCTGCTCGCCGTCCTGGAGGGCCGCGAGCCCGAAGGCGGCGACATCCCCGTCGAACTGGTCGTACGAGGCTCCACGGCACCACCACGCCAGTCCTGAACGCCGTATGCCCCGGCCGTAACGTCGGCCGGGGCACACAAGGGCGAGGGGTGAGGCGGGGTTACTCCTCCTCGGAGCTCTCGGCCTCCGTGGCCGCGCCCTCCGCCTCCAACAGGCGGGAAAGCTGACGGCCGACGATGCGCTTGAACTTCCGCTGCTGCGGACGCGTACGGTCCAGCACCGCGACCTCCAGGCGCTCGGCGGGGATCTCCCGCTCACTGCCGTTCGTGTCCCGGGACAGAGCCTGCACGGCCAGCTTGAGCGCCTCCGCGAGACTCATACCGTCCTGATGACGCTGATCCAGGTAGCTACCGATCTGCTCGGCATTGCCGCCGACCGCGACCGAACCGTGCTCGTCCACGATCGAACCGTCATGCGGCAGCCGGTAGATCTGATCACCCTCCGGCGTGTCACCCACCTCCGCGACCACCAGCTCCACCTCGTACGGCTTCTCGGCCGCACTGGAGAAGATCGTGCCCAGCGTCTGCGCATAGACGTTGGCAAGACCACGGGCAGTCACGTCATCACGGTCATAGGTGTACCCACGCAGATCCGCATAGCGGACACCACCGATGCGCAGATTCTCGTACTCGTTGTACTTACCGGCCGCCGCAAAGCCGATCCGGTCATAGATCTCGCTGAACTTGTGCAGCGCGCGGGACGGGTTCTCGCCGACGAAGACAATGCCGTCGGCGTACTGCAGCACAACCAGGCTGCGGCCACGGGCGATGCCCTTACGGGCGTACTCCGCCCGGTCGGCCATGGCCTGCTGGGGTGAGACATAGAACGGCGTCGACACCGGTTATCCGTCCCTTTCAGTCGAAGTCACAGGGCACCTGGACAAGAATCGCCGCCCGACTACAGCAGCGCGGCCCGCGGGCCGTCGGGCTGCTCCAACCGGCGCGCCAGCACCGAGCGGGCGATCTCGGAGGACTCGTCATCGGTCAGCCGACGGAAACCGTCCTCCGTGATCACGGTGACGATCGGATAGATCCGGCGGGCCACATCCGGACCACCCGTCGCCGAGTCGTCATCAGCCGCGTCATACAGGGCCTGCACCACGAGCGTCGTGGCCTGGTCCTCGGTCAGGTCCTCACGGAACAGCTTCTTCATCGCACCACGCGCGAAGATCGAACCAGAGCCGGTGGAGGCGAATCCATGCTCCTCCGAGCGGCCACCGGTGACGTCGTACGAGAAGATCCGCCCCTTGCCCCGGTCAACATCGAAACCGGCGAACAGCGGCACGACCGCCAGCCCCTGCATGGCCATGCCCAGGTTGGACCGGATCATCGTCGACAGCCGGTTCGCCTTGCCCTCCAACGACAGCTGCGCGCCTTCGACCTTTTCGAAGTGCTCCAGCTCCAGCTGGAAGAGTTTGACCATCTCCACGGCGAGACCGGCGGTGCCGGCGATACCCACGGCCGAGTACTCGTCCGCCGGGAACACCTTCTCGATGTCCCGCTGCGCGATGACGTTGCCCATGGTGGCCCGCCGGTCACCGGCCAGCACGACACCACCCGGGAAGCCCACGGCCACGATGGTGGTGCCGTGGGGCGCCTCGATGACCCCCTGGGTCGGAGGCAGCTGCCGCTTGCCGGGCAGCAGCTCGGGCTGATGGTCGGAGAGAAAGTCCATGAACGAGGAGGACCCAGGCGTCAGGAAGGCAGCTGGTAGACGCCCGGTGCCACGAGTATTGGCTTCCACGAGTTTCCTTCCAAGTAGGAAGCGGCCCGGCGAACGGCGTCGGGGTCGTCCCCCAACTTGCCGATGGCCGAATTGCAGTTGAAGCACAGTACGCCAGGGACCCTACCCGTCTTGTGGCAGTGATCCACATGAACGGCGGGGGCTCGCAGACAGATCACACAGAGACCCCGCTGGGAGGCGACCATCGCGTCTCGCTCGGCTTCGGTGAGACCGTAGTGACGCTTCAGGTGCCCCACGCGCCCTTCGACGGCCCTACAAGCCTTGCAGCGCGTCGACAGACCGTCCGAAGCAGTCGCGTTGCGATGCCATTCGCTATGCGGCTTGACCTCGCCACACGTCCTACAGAGCTTGTGGTCGGCCGGGGCATCCACCTTCTCCCGGAGCGGCTTACCCATGGCCTCCCGGCGGCGCCGGTAGTGCGCGGCGCTGTACTCCGCCACGCACTCCCGGCAGTGCACCTGGAGGCCGTCCCGCCGGTTCCCGTCCCGTGCAAATGCGGCAAGAGGCAGCTCTCGCTCGCATTTCCTGCACTGCTTCGCGTTCGGCTCGTCAGCCACTTTCACCCCCGCCACCTTCAATTCGAAGGCAAAAGCAGCTCAGAGGCCTTCACTGTCCGCCTTTTTGCACGAAGGACCTCACGAAGTCCTCGGCATTCTCCTCGAGCACATCATCGATTTCGTCCAGCACAGAGTCCACGTCGTCGGACAGCTTCTCGTGTCGTTCCTTCAGGTCCTCCGAAGCCTGCGCATCCTGCGCCTGCTCCTCGACCTCCTCGGTGGAGCGCGTCGCCTTCTGCTGGCCGCCGCCGGTGTCCTTGGTCGCCATAACCCTCACCCCGCTCAGTTCGCCCGACATGGTCGACAGGTCGGCATTCCTGCCGATCGGTGATGATCAGACCCTACAAGCCAGGTCCGACATCGGCCCCGCAGTTTCTCCAACGTACGGGGGCCACCTCGATGATTCCCGGGCGCCGAGGTTTCCACCCCGGTCGCCCGGTACGGTCCGACGTTTCGGTCAGTTGCCGGAGAGCACCCTGACCAGGTCTTCCGCCGTGCGGCAGCGGTCCAAGAGCTCCTTGACGTGATTTCGCGTTCCGCGTAGCGGTTCGAGGGTTGGAACGCGCTGGAGGGAGTCCCGGCCGGGCAGGTCGAAGATGACCGAGTCCCAGGAGGCGGCCGCGACGTCGTCGGCGTACTGCTCGAGGCAGCGGCCGCGGAAGTAGGCCCGGGTGTCCTCCGGTGGCTTTGTGCGGGCCCGGTCGACCTCGGTCTCGTCCAGGAGGCGCTTGATGCGGCCGCGGGCCGCCAGACGGTTGTAGAGGCCCTTCTCGGCCCGTACGTCGGCGTACTGGAGGTCGACGAGGTGCAGCCGGGCGGCGTCCCAGTCGAGGTCGTCGCGGCGGCGGTAGCCCTCCATGAGCTCGCGCTTTGCCACCCAGTCCAGCTCGCCGGCCAGGCTCATCGGGTCGTTCTCGAGCCGGTTGAGTGTGTCCTCCCAGCGGACCAGGACGTCCTTGGTCTGGTCGTCGGCGTCCGCGCCGTAGCGTTCTTCGACGTATTTGCGGGACAGCTCGAAGTACTCCATCTGGAGCTGGACCGCGGTGAGTGTCCGGCCGCTGCGGAGGGTGACCAGGCGCTTGAGCGTCGGGTCGTGGGAGACCTGGTGGAGTGTGCGTACGGGCTGGTCGACGGCCAGGTCGACGGCGATGAAGCCGTCTTCGATCATGGAGAGGACCAGGGCGGTGGTGCCCAGTTTGAGGTAGGTGGAGATCTCGGAGAGGTTCGCGTCGCCGATGATCACGTGCAGTCGGCGGTATTTCTCCGCGTCTGCGTGCGGTTCGTCGCGGGTGTTGATGATGGGGCGCTTGAGGGTGGTCTCGAGGCCGACCTCGACCTCGAAGTAGTCGGCGCGCTGGCTGAGCTGGAAGCCGTGTTCGTGACCGTCCTGGCCGATGCCGACGCGGCCGGCGCCGGTGACGACCTGGCGGGAGACGAAGAAGGGCGTGAGGTGGCGCACGATGTCGGAGAAGGCGGTTTCCCGCTTCATCAGGTAGTTCTCGTGCGTGCCGTAGCTGGCGCCCTTGTTGTCGGTGTTGTTCTTGTAGAGGTGGATGGGCTGGGCGCCTGGGAGCTGGGCGGCTCGTTCGGCGGCCTCGGCCATGATCCGTTCGCCGGCTTTGTCCCAGAGGACGGCGTCGCGGGGGTTGGTGACCTCGGGGGCGCTGTATTCGGGGTGGGCGTGGTCGACGTAGAGGCGTGCGCCGTTGGTGAGGATGACGTTGGCGAGGCCGATGTCCTCGTCGGTGAGCTGGCTGGCGTCGGCGGCTTCGCGGGCGAGGTCGAAGCCTCGGGCGTCCCGCAGGGGGTTCTCCTCTTCGAAGTCCCAGCGGGCCCGGCGGGCCCGGTGCATCGCCGCCGCGTAGGCGTTGACGATCTGGGACGAGGTGAGCATGGCATTGGCGTTGGGGTGGCCGGGGACGGAGATGCCGTACTCCGTCTCGATGCCCATTACTCGCCGTACGGTCATGCGGCCCTCCTTGCCCGGCGGCGCCCTCGGTCGTGGGCGCCGCTTAGTACCGCTGGCGCTCCGGTGCGTGTGCGGTGCCCGTCCCCGCACTGCGCGACTCGGCGGTACCGAAGAGCCTAGAACGCCTTTGCGCTGGTGGGGAGATCATTTGCGTCATTGCCTTGGTCCGGCGTGGCCTGAAAAACAGTTGGCTGCGGGTACCCGGTGTGGGCACCCGCAGCCGCCCCGCCTTTACAGGTACTGACCGGTGTTCGCCACCGTGTCGATGGAGCGTCCGGTGTCGGCGCCCTGCTTTCCGGTGATGAGGGTACGGATGTAGACGATCCGTTCGCCCTTCTTGCCGGAGATTCGGGCCCAGTCGTCGGGGTTGGTGGTGTTGGGCAGGTCCTCGTTCTCCTTGAACTCGTCCACGCAGGCCTGGAGGAGGTGGGAGACCCGGAGGCCCTTCTGGTTGTTGTCGAGGAGTTCCTTGATCGCCATTTTCTTGGCGCGTCCGACGATGTTCTCGATCGTGGCGCCGGAGTTGAAGTCCTTGAAGTAGAGGACTTCCTTGTCGCCGTTGGCGTAGGTGACTTCCAGGAAGCGGTTCTCCTCGGATTCGGCGTACATGTGTTCCACGGCCGCCTGGATCATGCTCTGGACGGTGAGGGTCTTGTCGCCGCCGTGTTCGCCGAGGTCGTCCGCGTGGAGCGGGAGGCGCTCGGTGAGGTACTTCTGGAAGATGTCCTTGGCCGCTTCGGCGTCCGGGCGCTCGATCTTGATCTTCACGTCGAGCCGGCCGGGCCGGAGGATGGCGGGGTCGATCATGTCCTCGCGGTTGGAGGCGCCGATGACGACCACGTTCTGCAAGCCTTCGACGCCGTCGATCTCGGCGAGCAGCTGGGGGACGATGGTGTTCTCGACGTCCGAGCTGACGCCGGAGCCCCGGGTGCGGAAGAGCGACTCCATCTCGTCGAAGAAGACGATCACGGGGGTGCCTTCGCTGGCCTTCTCGCGGGCACGCTGGAAGACCAGGCGGATCTGCCGCTCGGTCTCGCCGACGTACTTGTTGAGGAGCTCGGGGCCCTTGATGTTGAGGAAGAAGCTCTTGCCGGCGGCCTGGCCGGTGACTTCGGCGACCTTCTTGGCGAGTGAGTTGGCCACGGCCTTGGCGATGAGGGTCTTGCCGCATCCGGGCGGGCCGTAGAGGAGGACTCCCTTGGGCGGGCGCAGTTCGTGCTCTTTGAACAGGTCCGGGTAGAGGTACGGGAGCTCGACTGCGTCGCGGATGGCTTCGATCTGGCCGGCGAGGCCGCCGATCTGCTCGTAGCCGATGTCGGGGACCTCTTCGAGGACGAGTTCTTCGACCTCGCTCTTGGGGACGACCTCGTAGACGTAGCCGGAGCGGGGTTCGAGCAGGAGGGCGTCGCCGGGACGGATGGTGACGTCCAGCAGCGGCTCGGCGAGCCGTACCACCCGTTCCTCGTCGGTGTGCCCGAGCACGAGGGCGCGCTCGCCGTCCTCAAGGATCTCCTTGAGGGTGACGATGTCCCCGACGCGCTCGTACTCCATGGCCTCGACCACGTTGAGCGCTTCGTTGAGCATGACTTCCTGGCCGCGCCTGAGGTCGTCGACCTCGACGCTTGGGCTGACGTTCACGCGGAGTTTGCGGCCGCCGGTGAAGATGTCGGCAGTGCCGTCCTCGTTCGCCTGTAGGAAGACTCCGAAGCCGGCCGGTGGCTGGGCGAGCCGGTCGACTTCTTCCTTGAGGGCCACGATCTGGTCTCGGGCCTCGCGGAGCGTGTTGGCGAGTCGCTCGTTCTGGGCGGACACGCCGGCCAGGTTCGTCTGCAGCTCGACGATCCGCTCTTCGAGAATCCTCGTGTGTCGCGGAGAGTCGGCGAGCTTGCGTCGCAGGACGGCGATCTCCTGCTCAAGGTAAGCGATCTGCCCGGCCGGGTCGTCGGACCCTCGTCCCGGGCGGATGCCGCGGTTCATGTCGTCGTCGTGGGCTGCCACGGTCCTCACCTCCTCCAAGGGGAGCTGGACGCTTCCAGACCCTACCTGGGTGGGTGTCGATTGAAACCCCTAGATCACAGAGACTGTCAAGAGGTGTCCGATCTTCACCCTTGCGCTCTCCCTCACGCCAGGGGAATACCCAGTGAACATGATTGGGAAGCGGCTGCGGGTAGGGTCGGAGTGTTCAACACCCGTCAGAGCTGGCCGGATTCCCGTTCGGCTCGACGTATTACCGGCAGGAGAGATGACCGTGCAGCAGGAGGCCCCGGGCGACGAGGCGCTGGAGGTCTGGATCGACCAGGATCTGTGTACGGGCGACGGGATCTGCGCCCAGTACGCGCCTGAGGTGTTCGAGCTGGACATCGACGGGCTGGCCTATGTGAAGGGCCCGGACGACGAGCTGTTGCAGGCCAAGGGGGCAGTGACTCCGGTGCCGTTGCCGCTTCTCGTGGATGTGGTCGACTCGGTGCGGGAGTGTCCCGGTGAGTGCATCCATGTACGTCGGGTTTCGGACAGGGTGGAGATCCACGGTCCTGACGCGGAGTGATGTGCCGGGTGCACTCGGTAACTATTGTCTGATTTCTCACATGCCCTGCGCGGTCCATAGTGTGGGCGGCGTATGCCCGGTGCCGCGCACGGCATGTCACACGCTGTGGGCAGCGGCCGGGGTGGAGCGGACGAACGCGTGCCCGTTCCACTGCCACTTGGCCGCGGTCTTCACGTCGGGGCAGCAACTCGGCACATCGGACGTGGAGTAGCCGAGGAGTGTGGCGGTGACGGTTCCGGCACGGACGGCGAAGTCGGTGACGGTGAGCCGGTCCTTGGGGTCGACGAGGGTGGCGACGACTCGGGGCCGTGTCGCCTCGGCGGCCTGG
This sequence comes from Streptomyces sp. NPDC002619, assembly GCF_042889305.1. Classification (NCBI taxonomy): domain Bacteria; kingdom Bacillati; phylum Actinomycetota; class Actinomycetes; order Kitasatosporales; family Streptomycetaceae; genus Streptomyces; species Streptomyces sp. NPDC002619. The sequence goes on from NZ_JBIAQV010000006.1 coordinate 149,961, forward strand.
GTGAGGACGTAGACGGCGTCGGGTGGGGTGCCCATGGGGGCGTCGCAGTGGACCACGGCCACGGTCTCGGGTATGCCGTCACCGTCGAGGTCCCCGCTGGCCTTCTTCTGCACGAGGACCTTCACGGGCCCGCATTCGAGGGGGAAGTCGACGCCCGTGGTGCTGGGTGCGGTGGCCGCAGGGGCGGACTTCGGCTGTGTGCCGGCAGCGGGCTGGGCGGCTTTGGCCGAGCCGGGCTGCAGCACGGAGGAGAGCGCCACGACGCCGGCGACAGCGGTTGCCGTGGCGACCCAGTGGATGGGGCGGGTGTGTGCGTGAGCGAGTTCGTGAGCGAGTTCCGGGACGGCGGAGTGCTGCACTAGGAGTGTCTCCTGTGAGGGCTGTGCCGGTGGGGGTGGCCAGCATGGTGCCACACGTCACAGTGCGGGGGAACGGCGGGGTCCGGGTTTTCGCGGGCGTTGGTGGAGCGGGGGTCTGCGGCCTGTGTCTTCCGGTGTGGTGTCAACGTGCGGGCGCCGTGGCGGAGTTCCGGATCCGTCCCGGGAACTCGGCCACGGCGCCTGCGCGTTGGTGGTGGTGCGGGGCCGGGTCAGCGGCCGGTGCCGCCGTCGGCGTTGGGGCCGGCGTAGTCCTCGCCGTAGGCGCCCTTGGCGGGGCGGCGGCGGCGCAAGGGCGGTTCGACGCCGTCGGCGAGGCGGCGTGCGGTCAGCAGGAAGCCGGTGTGGCCGATCATCCGGTGGTCGGGGCGGACGGCCAGGCCCTCGACGTGCCAGTTGCGGATCATCGTCTCCCAGGAGGTCGGCTCGTTGAAGCAGCCGATCTCGCGGATGGACTCGACGGTCCGGGCGAGCTGGGTGGTGGTGGCGACGTAGCAGCAGAGGATGCCGCCGGGCACCAGGGCCTTGGAGACGGCCTCGAGGCACTCCCAGGGGGCGAGCATGTCGAGGATGACGCGGTCGACGTCGGTGTCGGAGAGGTTGTCCTGGAGGTCGCCGACGGTGAGCTGCCAGGCCGGGTGCGGTCCGCCGAAGTAGCGCTCGACGTTCTGCTGGGCGATCTCGGCGAAGTCCTCGCGGCGCTCGTAGGAGTGCAGCACGCCCTGGTCGCCGATGGCGCGCAGCAGGAAGCTGCTGAGCGAGCCGGAGCCGACGCCGGCTTCCACGACGCGGGCGCCGGGGAAGATGTCGGCGAAGGCGAGGATCTGCCCCGCGTCCTTGGGGTAGACGACGGCTGCCCCGCGGGGCATGGACAGGACGTAGTCGGGGAGCAGGGGGCGCAGCGCGAGGTAGGCGACGTTGCCGGTGGTGCGGACAACGCTGCCCTCGGGAGCACCGATCAGTTCGTCGTGCGGGAAGGACCCCTTGTGGGTGTGGAAGTTCTTCCCGGCTTCGAGCGTGAACGTGTAGTGGCGGCCCTTGGGGTCGGTCAGCTGTACCTGGTCCCCGACCTTGAAGGGCCCGCGCCTGCGGGCGGCACCGGTCGGTTCGGACATGTGACCAGCCTACCGGCGTTTGAGATGGCCACCGACCACCGCTTCGGGAGAGCGGTGCTCAGGGATTGGGGCGGGCCATGGCGTTCACGAAGGCCCGCTCTACGTCGGCGGCGGACAGGACGCCGTAGATCTCGCCGGTCTCCTCGACGACGAGGTATTCGGTGGCCGGGGTGGCGCGCAGGACGTCCAGGAGGTCTTCTCCGGCGAGTTCGGCGGAGACGCACATGCCGTCGGTGAGTTCCTGGGCGAGGCCGCTGACGGCGACCCAGGGGCGGCGGTGTTCGGGTACGCCGACGATGGCGGCCTCGCGGACGAGGGAGCGGGGGTTGCCGTCGGCGTCGACGACGACGAGGGCGCGCGCGCCGGCGGCGTTGGCGCGGCGCAGGGCTTCGGAGAGGGGGGTGTCGCTCTCGACCGGGACGGCGCGGCGGGTGAGGGTGCGGGCGCGGAGCTCGGGGAGGTGTTCGCGGAGCCGGGCCATGCGGAGGCTGTTGCCGGCGCCGGTCCAGATGATCGCGGCGAGGATGGCGGCGAGCAGGGCGTCGGTGACGGTGTCCATGCCGCTGATGTCCTCGCTGCCGGAGCCGAGAACGCCGGACTGGTTGAGCAGCGGGAGGCCGATGAGGACGGTGATGGCGAGGGCGCGGCCGACCCAGGCGGCGGCGACGGTGCCGCTCATCGGGCGGCCGGTGATCTTCCAGACGACGGCGCGGAGCATGCGGCCGCCATCGAGGGGGAGGCCGGGCAGGAGGTTGAAGGCGGCGACGATGAGGTTGGAGACCATGAGGCCGGCGAGCAGGACTCCGGGGACGGTGCCGGGCCGGACGGGCTGCATGGCGAGGTAGAACAGCCCGGCGAGGACGAGGGAGAGCAGGGGGCCGACGAAGGCCAGCATGAACTCGCGTCCGGGGGTCTCGGCCTCCTTCTCGATCTCGGAGACGCCGCCGAAGAACTGGAGCTGGATGCGGCGGACCGGGAGCTGGTAGCGGATGGCGGCGACGGTGTGGGCGAGTTCGTGGATGAGGACGGAGGCGTAGAAGGCGACCGCGAAGAAGAGGGACACGAGGTAGCGGGCAGCGCCGAGTTCGGGCAGTACGCGGTCGAGCTGGCCGCCGAACACCCAGGTGATGAGTGCGGCGACGAGGAACCAGCTGGGCGCGACGTATACGGGCACCCCGAAGGGCCGCCCCATGAGCAGCCCACCGCCGGGCTCCTTGGCGCGCTGCGGGGGGCGTCCCTTGGCGGTGCCGGAGTCGGCGTGGGAGCGGGCGTGGTGGGGAGGGGTGGGGGTGGGGGTGGGCGCGGATGGCTCGGGCGTCGATGGGGTGGGGGTGTGCGGTACGGCGTCGTCGGGCTCGCCGTTTCCGCTGTGCGATGCGGCGTCAACGGCAGTGACGTGCACGGCGTCGGAGCTCGTGGGCGCGTCTGCGGCATCCGGCTCGGCCTCTGGAGGCGCGGCGGCGTGACCGTGGGCCTCCTCGCTGAGGCGAGCGGACATCGGCCCGGTCGTCCGGCCCTCGGTCTCTGCATCGTCGCGACCGAGCACTGTCTCACCCGGCTCGGCATCCTGGGACGGCTCACCGGACGGCTCACCGACGGGTTCGTCGACGCTCGTCGGGGCCGTTTCAGCGGGCTCGTCCGAGGAGGGGTTCGTCGTGTTCTCGGCCGGTGCGGTGCCGTTGTGGTGTGGCTCCTGGTGGGCGTCGTGGGGTCGCGGCCCGGGGGGTTCGGGGGCCGGCGTCGTAGGAGTTGCGGGGTGCTCGGTCGGCCTGTCGTTGCCGGGCTGCGGGTGCCCGTTCCCGCCGCTCACGTCCACGGTGTCCCCTCGTTCGAAGCGTCCTCCGCGCCAGCCGGGCGGAAGGGTCTGGGGTCGATGGTATGCGGCCGTCGTGACTCGTTCCGCCCCGGCACCCCCCGTGTTTGCCCCGCCGTCGTCCGGGGCCCGAGCCTGCGGCTGGGTCACTGTCAGTGGTGGCACGTATGGTCTGTGGTCATGGACAGCAGCATCGAGGGTGCCACGGAGCCCCGGCCCAACGATACGGCGGCGGTCGGTACGGCCGCGAGCGCGACGCCCCTTGCCATAGCGCCCGCGTCCCTGTCGCCCTCGCGTGCCGGTGACTTCATGCAGTGCCCGTTGCTGTACCGGTTCCGGGTGATCGACCGGCTCCCGGAGAAGCCGAGCGAGGCGGCGACGAGGGGGACGTTGGTGCACGCGGTCCTGGAGCGGCTCTTCGACGCGCCGGCCGCCGAGCGTACGGCGCCGCGCGCCAAGTCGCTGATCCCGGGCCAGTGGGACCGTCTGCGGGAGTCGAAGCCGGAGGTCGTGGAGCTGTTCGCCGACGATCCGGAGGGCGAGCGGCTGGCGCGCTGGCTCGGCGAGGCGGAGCGGCTGGTGGAGCGGTGGTTCACGCTGGAGGATCCGACTCGGCTGGAGCCTGCGGAGCGGGAGCTGTTCGTCGAGGCGGAGCTGGATTCGGGGCTGCGGCTGCGCGGGATCATCGACCGGGTGGATGTGGCGCCGACCGGCGAGGTGCGGATCGTCGACTACAAGACGGGCAAGGCGCCGCGGCCGGAGTACGCCGAGGGCGCGCTGTTCCAGATGAAGTTCTACGCGCTGGTGGTGTGGCGGCTGAAGCGGGTGATCCCGCGGCGGCTTCAGCTCGTGTATCTGGGCAGCGGAGATGTGCTGACGTACGACCCGGTCCTGGCCGATCTGGAGCGGGTGGAGCGCAAGCTGCTGGCGTTGTGGGAGGCGATCCGGGCGGCGACGGAGTCGGGTGACTGGCGGCCGCGTCCGACGAAGCTGTGCGGCTGGTGCGACCATCAGGCGCACTGCCCGGAGTTCGGGGGCACTCCCCCGCCGTATCCGCTGCCGGTGAGAGCGGCCGAGTCGCTTTAGCGCCCTTGAGGCGAACCGACAAACACGCTCAGGGCAGAATGGGCCCGGACTAACGAAGGAGACTTTCGTGGCCATCCGCGTCCTACTGGTCGATGACCAGCCGCTGCTGCGTACCGGCTTCCGGATGATCCTGGAGGCGGAGCAGGACATCGCGGTCGTCGGCGAGGCCGGAGACGGCCTTCAGGCTCTCGATCAGGTCCGTGCCCTGCAGCCGGATGTGGTGCTGATGGACATCCGCATGCCACGGATGGACGGGGTGGAGGCGACCCGGCAGATCTCCGGACCGGGGCGGGACGGCCCGGCGAAGGTGCTGGTGCTGACCACGTTCGATCTGGACGAGTATGTGGTGGAGGCGCTGCGTGCGGGAGCCAGTGGGTTCCTGCTGAAGGATGCGCCCGCCAATGAGCTGGTGCAGGCGATCCGGGTGGTGGCCTCGGGCGAGGCGATGCTGGCGCCGAGCATCACGCGGCGGCTGTTGGACAAGTATGCGACGCATCTGCCGTCCGGCGAGGAGCCGGTGCCGGACACGCTGCACACACTCACCGACCGTGAGGTCGAGGTGCTGAAGCTGGTGGCACGCGGGCTGTCGAACGCGGAGATCGCCGCCGACCTGTTCGTGAGCGAGACGACCGTCAAGACGCATGTCGGGCATGTGCTGACGAAGCTGGGCCTGCGTGACCGGGTGCAGGCGGCGGTGTACGCGTACGAGAGCGGGCTGGTGCGCCCCGGCGCGCAGTAGGGCGGCCCGGGCCCGTGGCAGGGGTCGTACGACGGCCGCGAGGGCGCCCTCTTCCGGAGTCCGCGGAGTCCGGTTCAGGGGGCGCCCTCAGCGTGGGCGGGGTGGGTCGTCAGCTCTTGCTGAGTTCCCAGAAGCGGAACACGGTCGAGGCGTCGAGGCAGTACTCGAGGCCGTAGACGCCGTCGCGGACGACCGCGTACTGCTTGGCCTGCCAGACGGGCAGGACGGGCAGTTCGTCGGCGACGATGTCCTGGAGCCGGCCGAAGTCCTTGTCGGTGGCGGCGCGGTCGCTCTGGGCGGCGGTGCCGGGGATGAGCGCGCCGGTGATCGTGCTGTTGGCGTAGTTGTTGCCGAGCACGTTGTCCTTGCCGAAGAAGGGGGCCGTGAAGTTGTCGGCGTCCGGGTAGTCGGGCACCCAGCCCTTCACGTACACGCCGTACTTGCCCTTGGCGATGTCCTTCTCGTACTGGCCGAAGGCGACGGACTTGACGTCCGCGTCGAACAGGCCGCTGGCGTTGAGCTGGTTGGCGATGGTCCTGAGCTCCTGGTCGGTGGCCGGGCCGTAGCGCGACGGGGTGGACCAGAGGGTGAGCTTGACCTTGCCGGTGATGCCTTCGGCCTGGAGAGCCGCCGCTGCCTTGGCCTTGGAGGGGCGGGCGCCGTAGGTGTCGAAGAAGGCGGTGTTGTGGCCCGCGATACCGGCCGGGACGATGGAGTACAGGGGGGTTGCGGTGCCCTGGTAGACGTCCTTGATCAGGGCGTCGCGGTCGAGCAGGTAGGCCATGGCCTTGCGGACGCCGAGCTTGCCGGCGACCGGGTCGTTCATGTTGAAGACCAGGTGCTGGACCTCGGCGCTGCTGCCCTCGACGACCCCGACCCCCTTGCTGTCGTCCTGCTGGTCGATGTCGGTGATGTCGGCCGCGGTGAGGCCTCGGTAGGCGATGTCGACCTTGTCGTCGAGGAGTGCCTTCTTCAGTGCGCTGCGGTCGTCGTGGAAGAACTTGAGGGTGACGCCGGAGTTGTTGACCTTGGCGGTGCCCTTGTAGCCGGGGTTGACCGAGAAGACGGCCTCGTCGTCGCTGAAGGAGTCCAGCTTGTACGGTCCTGAGCCGACGGCCTGCTTGTCGTCGCGGAGGCTGTTCGCATCGTACTGGCGGTGGTCGACGATGGATCCGGCACCGGAGGCGATCTTGCTGGGGAAGGTCGCGTCGGAGGCCTTCAGCCGGAAGACGACGGTCTTCGTGTCCGGTGTCTCGACCTTGTCGAGCATCGGGAACATGATCGCGGGACCGCCGGCGTCGTTGATCTTCAGCATGCGGTCGAAGGAGAACTTCACGTCCTCGGCGGTGAGCGCGTCGCCGTTGCTGAACTTGAGGCCGTCCTTGAGGGTGCACCGGTAGACCTTGGCCGCGCCGTCGGTGAAGCCGCATTCCTTGGCGGCCTCCGGCTCGGGTTCGGTGCCGCCCTTGGGGAAGCTCATCAGCGACTGGAACACGTTGTTGAACAACAGCCAGGAGCCGGGGTCGTATCCGGAGGCGGGGTCGGTGGCGAGGACGTCGTCGGACATTCCCACGACCACGCTGGAGCCGTTGCCCGCACTCCCGCCGGTCTCGCTGCCGCAGCCGGTCAACAGGCTGGAGGCCAGCCCTGCCACGACCGGGAGGACCGGCCACTGGTTGCGCATGTTCACTTCATGTGCCTTCTCGTCGGTTCTCAAGATCCCGGGGCCCCTTCTCCCGGGCCCCGGGCTGAAGAGGGCTGTCAGCCGCTCACACCGCGGCCGAGCTCCCACAGCTGAAGCGTCGAGGAGGAGTTGAGCGCGTACGAGGCGCCCGTGATGTCGTCCCGTGCGGCGACGTACTGCTTGCCCTGCCACAGCGGCAGCACGGGGACGTCCTCGGCGACGATGTCCTGGATGGTGGTGAGGCTCTTGGCGGCGGCGAGCCGGTCGGCCTCGCGGCGGGACTGCGGAATCAGGGTGCCGCGGATGACGTTGTTGGTGTACGGCGAGCCCAGGAAGTTGTCCTTGTCGAGGAACGGCGCGAGGTAGTTGTCCGCGTCCGGGAAGTCCGGGAACCAGCCCATGCCGTAGACGTCGTACTGGCCCTTCTGCTCGGCGGGCCGGAAGGCGTCCCAGGGCGTGCCCTTGATGTCGACCTGGAACAGGCCGCTGTCGTTGAGCTGCTTCTGCAGGACCTCGAACTCCTGCTTGGTGGCGGCGCCGTAGTGGTCCGTCGTGTAGTGCAGCGTCACCTTCACCGGGGTGGTGATACCGGCCTTCTCGAGCAGCGACTTGGCCTTGTCCGGGCTCGGGTCGCCGTACTTGTTGAAGAACGAGTTGGAGTGGCCGGTGATGGTGGCCGGGACCAGCGAGTACAGCGGCTCGGCCTGGGAGCCGTACACCTTGGAGACGAGTTCGCCGCGGTTGACGATCTGGGCCATGGCCTGGCGGACGGCCTTCGTCTTCACGGTGGGCGCGTTGGTGTTGAAGGCCAGGTAGCGGATCTCCAGGCCGGGCATCTCAACGAGGTCGACGTTCTGGTCGGAGCCGGCGTCGAGCTTCTGGATCTGCGACGGCGTCATGCTGCGCGTCATGACGTCGATGTCGCCCTTGTCGATGGCGGTGCCCATCGCGTCCGCGTCCGTGAAGGAGCGCATCTGCACCTTGTCGTTGTTCACCTTCAGACTCCCCTTGTAGTTGGGGTTCTTGGTGAAGGTGGCGACGTCGATCGCGTCGTCCTTGACGCCGGCCTGGAAGGTGTAGGGGCCGGAGCCGTCCACGTCGAAGCCGTCGCGCAGCTTGTCCTTCTCGTAGTCCTTGGGGTTGACGATGCCCGCGACCGGAGTGGACAGCTTGTACGGGAAGGTGGCGTCGGCGGTCTTGAGGTGGAAGATCACCTCGCGGTCGCCCTGGGTCTCGACGGTGTCGATGGTGGACAGCAGGGCGAACACACCGGAGTCGGCCTTGATGCGCAGGGCCCGCTCGATGGAGTACTTGACGTCCTCGGCGGTGATGGCGTCGCCGTCGGCGAACTTCAGGCCGTTGCGGAGCTTGCAGGCGTAGCGCTCGTTGCCGGTGTCGGTGAAGCCGCAGCTCTCGGCGGCCTCGGGTACCGGGTCGCCCTCGCCCTTGGGCTGGATCATCAGGGTCTGCACGGTCTGGCGCAGGATGTTCCAGGTGCCGACGTCGTAGGCGTAGGCGGGGTCGAGCGGCGCCGGGGCGTCCTTGGTAGTGGTGAACCGGTCCGTGGTGCCGACGACGATCGCGTCGCCGCTGTTGCTGCCACTGTCGGATCCACCGCACGCGGCGAGAACCGGCGCGAGCAGGCCGACCATGGCCGGCAGCACCAAAGTCTTACGGTTCATGCTCGAGTTTCTCCAGAGCTGTTCGATCCGTGTACCCGACATGCAGGGGTGTTGCGGCGGAACACGGGGTAAGGGCGATGTTCTCGCGATGACATTAGTCGGCACCGGCACGAGCGTTCACGGCCGCCGGAGTTGAGGTCCCATCACGCAGTGAAACCGGGTGTGGACGCACCGAAAACCCGACAGCGGCAGGATTAGTGCAGCGTTCCATCAATCAGGACACAAGGGCACGCCAACTGCCCCCGATCGGGGGTGTTACGCACACCTCGGTAGCGATGTCGACCCCCAGCGGCGTGTCGAACGTCACACCGTCAACTCGGTTGGTCGGCACCGGAATTCGGCCAGGCGGCCTGCTTTGAATTACGTGGGTGTACTGCGGCGGATTTTTGTCCAGTCGACTGCAATGGACTTTGCACGCTGGGTGAACGGCTAGTGCATTTCCGTCATCAGGCCGCGCAGAAATGTCAGGTCCACCTCTTCGAGGGAGGACACCACGGTGCGCCGGACGGCCGGGGCGATGGGCGCGACGGACGGCACCGCGACCACGTGGCAGCCGGCGGCCTCGGCCGAGGCGACGCCGGTGGCGGTGTCCTCGACGACGGCGCAGCGGACCGGGTCCACGCCGAGACCGGTGGCGGCGAGCAGATACGGGTCCGGGTACGGCTTGGTGCGGGAGACCTCGTCGCCGGCGACGGAGAGGGCGAAGTGATGGGGGCCCAGGGTGGTGAGCACGCGGTCGATGATGCGGCGGTGCGAGGCGGAGACCAGGGCGGTGGGGATCTCCTGCTCGTGCAGTTCGGCGAGGAGCCGGGCGGCGCCGGGCATCAGCGGCAGGGCGCGGCCGATCCGGTCCTCGAAGCCGTCGTTGAGCAGGGTGCAGAGCTCGTCGAGGAGGATGTCGGCGCCCGTGGCCTCGATCAGGAAGCCGGCGCTGCGGGTCATGGGGCCGCCGACCACGACATGCCGCCAGGAATCGTCCAGGCGGTGGCCCAGGGCGGCGAAGACCTCGACCTCGACGTCCCACCAGAAGCCCTCGGTGTCCACCAAGGTGCCGTCCATGTCGAGGAGGACGGCCTGCAGGGCAGACCCTTCCGCCGTACGGGTTCCGAGCGCGGGGACCGTGGTGGTCATCCGGCGCACCTCCTTGGGGGACGACCAGGCCGGTTCCCTGACGGGGAACCGGCCTGCGGTGGACCGACCAGTGTACGTCGCCCACCACGCAAACGCCTCGCGCACCGCCCGTGGCCCGGGTCACGTCGGAAAACGGCGGGGGGAGTGGGGCCGGGGCGGACTCCAGGCGGGGTCCGAGGCGGAGCACCCCGCCGCCCCGGACCATGGCGGACGCGCAACCGTCCTCGAAGCCCAACGTCCCGCACCGCCCGAGAACGCTCCACAGCGGCGAACCCGGGAGCCGGCCCCGCATCCCGGCGCCACCCCGAAACGGGAACACCGCACCACCCCCGAACCACGCCGGACGCGCAACCGCCCCCGAGACCCCACCCCCGCACGGCCCCGGAAGGCCCCGCGCCGAAACACAGCAGGTTCGGGAGCGACGCCGAAGGCCGCGCTACGGCGGCCTCCCGGGAACCTTGGCCCAGACATGCCCCGGGGCTGTACCCGCGGCCCCGACGGGCCGCCGGCAAAACCCGCCCGGACATGACCATGCGGAAGCCCACGCCCCGCCCAGACACGCCCGGGCCGAAGCCCGCGCCCCAACCGCCCCTGCGAGCCCCGCTCAAGCACGCCCAGGCCGAAGCCCACGCCCCGGCCGGCCCCGCAGGCCCGCACCGCCCAGACACGCCCAAGCCGAAGCCCACGCCCCGGCCGGCCCCGCAGGCCCGCACCGCCCAGACACGCCCAAGCCGAAGCGCAGGCCCCGCCCCCGGGGAAACCCCACCCAGACGTACCCCGGGCGAAGCCCCACCCGAACGCACCCCGGGCGAAGCTCAGGTCCCGGATCGGTTCCGGTTCAGGTGGGTCTTCCGGCAAACCCCCGGAGGGTTCAGCGGGCGTTGAAGTACTTTGCCTCCGGGTGGTGGATGACGATCGCGTCCGTGGACTGTTCGGGGTGGAGCTGGAACTCCTCCGAGAGGTGGACGCCGATGCGTTCCGGCTGCAGGAGTTCGGCGATCTTGGCGCGGTCCTCGAGGTTGGGGCAGGCGCCGTAGCCGAGGGAGAAGCGGGCGCCCCGGTACTTCAGGGCGAACATGTCCTCGATGTCGTCCGGGTCCTCACCGGCGAAGCCCAGCTCCGAACGCACGCGCGCGTGCCAGTACTCGGCGAGTGCCTCGGCCAACTGCACGGACAGACCGTGCAGTTCGAGGTACTCGCGATACGAGTTCGCCTCGAACAGCTTCGCCGTCTGCTCGCCGATGCGTGAGCCGACGGTGACGACCTGGAGGCCGACCACGTCCGTCTCCCCCGTCTCCTCCGGCCGGAAGAAGTCCGCGAGGCACAGGCGGCGGCCGCGGCGCTGGCGCGGGAAGGTGAAGCGGGTGCGTTCGTTGCCGCGTTCGTCCAGGATGATCAGGTCGTCGTCCTTGGACACGCAGGGGAAGTAGCCGTAGACCACGGCGGCTTCGAGGAGGTTCTCCGTCTGGAGCCGGTCCAGCAGGCCGCGCAGGCGCGGTCGGCCCTCGGTGTCGACCAGTTCCTCGTACGTCGGCCCGTCGCCGGTGCGGGCCTGCTTCAGCCCCCACTGCCCCTTGAACAGCGCGCCCTCGTCGAGCCAGCTCGCGTACTCCTTGAGCTGGATGCCCTTGATGACGCGCGTGTCCCAGAACGGCGGCGTCGGCACCGGGTTGTCGGTCGCGACGTCGGAGCGGATGTGTCCTTCCTCCGGCCGCTCCTCGACCTCGACCGCGGCCGCCGCGCGGACCCGGCGCTGCTTGAGGTCGGGCAGCTTCGCCCCGGGCACGCCTCGCTTGACCCCGATGAGGGCGTCCATCAGGCGCAGTCCCTCGAAGGCGTCGCGGGCGTAGCGCACCTCGCCCTCGTAGAGCTCGTGCAGGTCCTGCTCGACATAGGCCCGGGTGAGCGCCGCGCCGCCGAGGATGACGGGGTAATTCGCCGCCAGGCCGCGCTGGTTGAGCTCCTCCAGGTTCTCCTTCATGATCACCGTGGACTTGACCAGGAGTCCGGACATGCCGATGACGTCGGCCCGGTGCTCCTCGGCAGCCTCCAGGATGGCGGAGACGGGCTGCTTGATGCCGAGGTTGACGACGTTGTAGCCGTTGTTGGACAGGATGATGTCGACGAGGTTCTTGCCGATGTCGTGCACGTCTCCGCGCACGGTCGCCAGCACGATGGTGCCCTTGCCCTCGGCGTCGGACTTCTCCATGTGCGGCTCGAGATAGGCGACGGCCGACTTCATGACCTCGGCGGACTGGAGCACGAACGGCAACTGCATCTGGCCGGAACCGAACAGCTCACCGACGACCTTCATCCCGTCCAGCAGCGTCTCGTTGACGATGTCCAGGGCGGGGCGTGTCGCGAGCGCCTCGCCCAGGTCGGCCTCCAGGCCGTTCTTCTCGCCGTCGATGATGCGCCGCTTGAGTCGCTCCTCCAACGGCAGCGCGGCCAGTTCCTCGGCCTTGCCCGCCTTCAGGGACTTGGCGGTGGCGCCCTCGAACAGGGCCATCAGCTTCTGCAGCGGGTCGTAGCCCTCGCTGCGGCGGTCGTAGACGAGGTCGAGGGCCGTGGTGACCTCTTCCTCGGTGAAGCGTGCGATCGGCAGGATCTTCGACGCGTGGACGATGGCCGAGTCCAGGCCCGCCTTCACGCATTCGTCGAGGAAGACGGAGTTGAGCAGGATGCGGGCGGCCGGGTTGAGGCCGAAGGAGATGTTCGACAGGCCCAGCGTGGTCTGCACGTCGGGGTGGCGGCGCTTGAGCTCGCGGATGGCCTCGATGGTGGCGATGCCGTCCTTGCGGGACTCCTCCTGACCGGTGCAGATCGTGAAGGTCAGGGTGTCGATCAGGATGTCCGACTCGTGGACGCCCCAGTTCCCGGTCAGATCGGCGATCAGCCGTTCGGCGATCTCGACCTTCTTCTGAGGGGTGCGGGCCTGGCCCTCCTCGTCGATGGTCAGCGCGATCAGCGCAGCGCCGTGTTCCCGGGCCAACTCCGTGACCTTGGCGAACCGGGACTCCGGCCCGTCGCCGTCCTCGTAGTTGACCGAGTTGATGACAGCGCGGCCGCCGAGCTTCTCCAGGCCGGCGCGGATGACGTCGACCTCGGTGGAGTCGAGGACGATCGGCAGCGTCGAGGCGGTGGCGAAGCGTCCGGCCAGCTCCTCCATGTCGGCGACACCGTCCCGGCCGACGTAGTCGACGCACAGGTCGAGCATGTGCGCGCCCTCGCGGATCTGCTCGCGCGCCATCTCCACGCAGTCGTCCCAGCGGCCGTCCAGCATGGCCTCGCGGAACTTCTTGGAGCCGTTGGCGTTGGTGCGCTCACCGATGGCCAGGTACGAGGTGTCCTGCCGGAACGGGACCGTCTGGTAGAGGGAGGCCGCGCCGGGCTCGGGCCGCGGGTCGCGATTGGGCGGTGTGACGTCCCGGACGCGCTCGACGACCTGTCGCAGGTGCTCGGGGGTGGTGCCGCAGCAGCCGCCGATGAGGGAGAGGCTGTACTCGCGTACGAAGGTCTCCTGGGCGTCGGCCAGCGCCGGGGCCGTCAGCGGGTAGTGGGCGCCGTCCTTGCCCAGCACCGGCAGGCCGGCGTTCGGCATGCACGACAGGGGGATGCGGGAGTGGCGGGCGAGATAGCGCAGGTGCTCGCTCATCTCGGCCGGGCCGGTCGCGCAGTTCAGGCCGATCATGTCGATGCCGAGTGGCTCCAGGGCCGTCAGTGCAGCGCCGATCTCCGAGCCGAGCAGCATCGTGCCGGTGGTCTCGACGGTCACCGAGACGATCAGCGGCACCTCCAGGCCGAGAGCCTCCAGGCCGCGACGGGCGCCGAGCACGGCGGCCTTGGTCTGCAGCAGGTCCTGGGTGGTCTCGACAAGCAGCGCGTCGGCGCCACCGGTGACCAGGCCTTCAGCATTGCGCTGGTAGGCGTCGCGCAGGGTCGTGTACGGGGCGTGGCCCAGGGTGGGCAGCTTGGTGCCGGGGCCCATGGAGCCCAGGACCCAGCGCTGCCGACCGTCGCGGGCGCCGAACTCGTCCGCGACCTCCCGGGCCACCCGGGCGCCCGCCTCGGACAGCTCGTACACGCGGTCGGCGATGTCGTACTCGCCGAGGGCGGAGTGGTTGGCCCCGAACGTGTTCGTCTCGACGCAGTCGACGCCCACGGAGAAGTACGCCTCGTGGACGGAGCGGACGATGTCCGGGCGGGTGAGGTTGAGAATCTCGTTGCAGCCCTCGAGGTTCTCGAAGTCCTCGAGGGTGGGTTCCTGGGCCTGGAGCATGGTGCCCATCGCTCCGTCGGCGACCACCACTCGGGTGGCGAGCGCTTCTCGGAGCGCGGACACGCGGGTCCGGCTGTCGGCGGAAGGGGTCGGCGGCAACGAGGCCATGAAGGGTCTCCCTGGGATGCGACGGCTGTCGGCTTTGCGGCTTCCCGGAACGGGTCCGAGCGGCACACACGGCGTCAGGGTAACCGGGAGTGGGCTTGGATGGGCAGGGCGTCCACGGGGCGGACGGGTTTGGCGAGGGGGCCGCGCCCGTGCCAGGTGTGACGTAACAGGAATCGACCGACCGTTAGCGGTAGGTCGTCATGGACCGGTAGTGTTCGACATTGCCGAACAATGGCAGCGCGGCTTCGCGTGTCGACACGCGAAGGGACGGAGGCAGTACGGCGATGGCACGGAACATCCAGTCGCTCGAGCGGGCGGCCGCGATGCTGCGGCTGCTGGCGGGCGGCGAGCGACGGCTCGGACTCTCGGACATCGCCTCGTCGCTGGGTCTCGCCAAGGGCACGGCCCACGGCATTCTGCGCACCCTCCAGCAGGAGGGCTTCGTGGAGCAGGACGAAGCCTCCGGGCGCTATCAGCTGGGCGCGGAGCTGCTGCGGCTGGGCACCACGTACCTCGACGTGCACGAGCTGCGGGCGCGGGCGCTGGTGTGGACGGACGACCTGGCCCGTTCCAGCGGGGAGAGCGTCTATCTGGGGGTCCTGCACCAGCATGGCGTTTTGATAGTGCACCACGTCTTCCGGCCCGACGACAGCCGGCAGGTGCTGGAGATCGGCGCCATGCAGCCCCTGCACTCCACCGCCCTGGGCAAGGTGCTGGCGGCCTACGACCCCGTGGCGCACAGCGAGGCCCTGGAGGCCGACCGCAAGGCGTTCACTGACCGTACGGTGTGCGAGCTGGAGGGCTTCGAGCACATCCTCGACATCACGCGCGCGCGTGGGTACGCGGCCGACATCGAGGAGACCTGGGAGGGCGTGGCGTCGCTCGCCGCACCCATCCACGACCGGCGGCGCATGCCGGTCGGGGCGGTCGGCATCACCGGCGCGGTGGAGCGGCTGAGCCGGGACGGGGAGCTGCGCTCCGAGCTGATCGCGGCGGTGCGGGACTGTGCCCGCGCGGTGTCGCGGGACCTGGGCGCGGGGCGGTTCTGAGCCCCGCCGATACGTGTCCGCAGATGCCTGACGGCTGAGGCCGGTTCGCCTGACGGCGTTCCGGCCTCACTCGTGTTCCGAGCTGGACAAAGCCACACGAAAATACAGATCGACACTCTGGGTGCATACGCCGCCGCGACGCGTTCCGACGCGCGGCGATCTACAGCTCGCGGCAATCAATAACGATCAGGTTTTCGATAACCAAACTCTTGACGCACGCGTGACGCCGGAGCAAGACTCGCGTCCATCGGTCGGCATTGTCGAACGCGTAACGGAAATACACGCTAGAGTGCGACAACGCCAGAGCCGGCACAGCTCTCATCCCCGAGGGCGCCAGAACCCCCGGAGGAACCCGGGGGTTCGGCTTACCTGGACGAAGGACAAAGGAGTCGCGGGTGTCCAGCTCCGACATCTTCATCGGCGAGACCATCGGTACCGCCATACTCATCCTGCTGGGCGGTGGCGTCTGTGCCGCCGTCACGCTGAAGGCCTCCAAGGCCCGCAACGCCGGCTGGCTCGCCATCGCCTTCGGGTGGGGTTTCGCCGTTCTGACGGCGGTGTACATCTCCGGGCCGCTCTCCGGCGCCCATCTCAACCCCGCCGTCACGCTGGCCCTCGCCATCAAGGACGGCGAGTGGAGCAACGTTCCGGTCTACTTCGCCGGCCAGCTGCTCGGCGCGATGATCGGCGCCGCCCTGGTCTGGGTCGCCTACTACGGCCAGTTCCAGGCGCATCTCACCGACAAGGAGATCGTCGGCGGTCCCGGCGCGCAGGCCACCGTCGCCAAGAGCGTCGAGGCCGAGGAGACCGGCGCCGGCCCGGTGCTCGGCATCTTCTCCACCGGTCCGGAGATCCGGAACGCGGTGCAGAACCTCCTCACGGAGATCATCGGCACCATCGTGCTGATCCTCGCGGTCCTCACGCAGGGCCTGAACGACAAGGGCAACGGCCTCGGCGTCCTGGGCGGTCTGATCACCGCGCTGGTGGTCGTCGCCATCGGCCTGTCCCTCGGCGGCCCGACCGGCTATGCCATCAACCCGGCCCGTGACCTCGGCCCGCGCATCGTGCACGCCCTCCTGCCGCTGCCCAACAAGGGCGGCTCCGACTGGAGCTACGCCTGGATCCCGGTCGTCGGTCCACTGATCGGCGGCGCGATCGCTGCAGGCATCTACAACGTCGCATTTGCTTAGAGAGAACCTCGCCTGCAAGCACCTTCGACGCCATCGGGCATCGAGTCCATCGAGCACCGAGCCTCACAGCACGCGCCGTACGTACAGCCCCAAGACCACGGAACCCCAGGAGCACACAGTGACCGACGCCCACACGGCAGGCCCGTTCATCGCCGCGATCGACCAGGGCACGACCTCCAGCCGCTGCATCGTCTTCGACCGGGACGGCCGTATCGTCTCCGTCGACCAGAAGGAGCACGAGCAGATCTTCCCGAAGCCGGGCTGGGTCGAGCACAACGCCAACGAGATCTGGACCAACGTCCAGGAGGTCGTCGCAGGAGCCGTCGAGAAGGCCGGCATCACGCGCGACGACATCAAGGCCATCGGCATCACCAACCAGCGCGAGACCACCGTGCTGTGGGACAAGAACACCGGTGAGCCCGTCCACAACGCCATCGTGTGGCAGGACACCCGCACCGACACCCTGACCAAGGAACTGGGGCGCAACGTCGGCCAGGACCGCTTCCGCCGCGAGACGGGCCTGCCGCTGGCCTCGTACTTCTCCGGCCCCAAGGCCCGCTGGCTGCTCGACAACGTCGAGGGCCTGCGTGAGCGCGCCGAAGCGGGCGACATCCTCTTCGGCACCATGGACACCTGGGTCATCTGGAACCTCACCGGCGGTGTCGACGGCGGCAAGCACGTCACCGACGTCACCAACGCCTCCCGCACCCTCCTCATGAACCTGCACACGATGCAGTGGGACGAGAAGATCGCCGAGTCCATCGGCGTGCCGACGCGGATCCTGCCCGAGATCCGTTCCTCCGCCGAGATCTACGGCGAGGTCGCGGGCGGCCGGCTCGGTGAGCTGCTCGGCGGCATCCCGGTGGCGTCCGCGCTCGGCGACCAGCAGGCGGCCCTGTTCGGCCAGACCTGTTTCTCCGAGGGCGAGACCAAGTCGACGTACGGCACCGGCACCTTCATGGTGATGAACACCGGCGACAAGATCATCAACTCGTACAGCGGGCTGCTGACGACCGTCGGCTACAAGATCGGCGACCAGAAGACGGTCTACGCCCTGGAGGGCTCGATCGCCGTCACCGGCTCCCTGGTGCAGTGGATGCGCGACCAGATGGGCCTGATCTCCACCGCCGCCGAGATCGAGACGCTCGCGCTGACGGTCGAGGACAACGGCGGCGCCTACTTCGTACCTGCCTTCTCCGGTCTGTTCGCCCCGTACTGGCGCTCGGACGCCCGCGGTGTGATCGCCGGTCTGACCCGGTACGTCACCAAGGCGCACCTCGCCCGCGCCGTCCTGGAGGCCACCGCCTGGCAGACGCGGGAGATCGCGGACGCGATGACCAAGGACTCCGGCGTCGAGCTGGCCACGCTGAAGGTGGACGGCGGCATGACCGCGAACAATCTGCTGATGCAGACCCTCGCCGACGTGCTGGACGCCCCCGTGGTGCGCCCGATGGTCGCCGAGACCACCGCCCTGGGCGCCGCCTACGCCGCCGGTCTCGCCGTCGGCTTCTGGACCAACACCGACGACCTGCGCGCCAACTGGCGCCGGGCCGCCGAGTGGACCCCCCGCATGGACGCGGAGACCCGCGACCGTGAACACAAGAACTGGCTCAAGGCGGTCGATCGGACCATGGGCTGGATCGAGCACGAGGAGTAAGAACCCGACATGACCAGTCAGCCAACCCTGCAGTCCGTGCCTGCCCTGGGGACGCACCCGGCCTCCGGCTCCAACCCGAGCCGCGCCGAGACCCGGGAGCAGCTCGCCAAGGCGTCGTACGACCTTCTCGTGATCGGCGGCGGCATTCTGGGCATCTCCACCGCCTGGCACGCCGCGCAGTCCGGCCTGAGGGTGGCCCTGGTCGACGCCGGCGACTTCGCCGGCGCCACCTCGTCCGCCTCCTCCAAGCTGCTCCACGGCGGTCTGCGCTATCTGCAGACCGGCGCGGTGAAGCTGGTGGCGGAGAACCACTTCGAGCGCCGTGCGGTCTCCCGCCAGGTGGCCCCCCATCTGGCGAACCCGCTCACCTTCTACCTCCCCGTGTACAAGGGGGGACCGCACGGGGCGGCGAAGCTCGGGGCGGGCGTCTTCGCCTACTCCGCGCTCTCCGCGTTCGGTGACGGCGTGGGCCACCTGCTCTCCCCCGCGAAGGCGGCGCAGGACGTTCCCGAGCTGCGCACCGAGAACCTCAAGGCCGTGGCCGTGTACGGCGACGACCAGATGAACGACGCGCGCATGGCGCTGATGACGGTCCGCGCGGCCGTCGAGTCGGGCGCCGTCGTCCTCAACCACGCCGAGGTCACCGGCCTGCGGTTCACCAAGGGCCGGGTCACCGGCGCCGAGCTGCGCGACCGGTTGTCCGGCGACGAGTTCGGTGTCGACGCCCGCCTGGTGCTGAACGCGACCGGTCCCTGGGTGGATCACCTGCGCAAGATGGAGGACCCCGATGCGGCACCGTCGATCCGGCTGTCGAAGGGCGCGCATCTGGTCCTGAAGCGGACCGCCCCCTGGAAGGCCGCGCTCGCGACCCCCATCGACAAGTACCGCATCACCTTCGCCCTCCCGTGGGAGGACATGCTCCTGCTCGGCACGACCGACGAGGCGTACGAGGGCGATCCGGCGGACGTCGCGGTCGCCGAGAAGGACATCACCCAGATACTCGACGAGGCCGCGTTCTCCATCCGCGACCAGCAGCTCGACCGTGACCTCATCACCTACGCCTTCGCGGGTCTGCGCGTGCTGCCGGGCGGCCCCGGTGACACGGCGAAGGCCAAGCGCGAGACCGTGGTGACCGAGGGCAGGGGCGGCATGCTGTCCGTCGCGGGCGGCAAGTGGACGACTTTCCGGCACATCGGCCGTACGGTCATGAAGAAGCTGGAGGCGCTGCCGGGCCACCCGCTCGGCGACGACTTCGAGCCGATCGCCTCGCTGCCGAAGAAGCTGCCGCTGCCCGGTGTCGCCAATCCCCGTGCCGTGGCGCACCGGTTGCTGGTGGACCGGCCGGCGCCGGGTCCGCGCATGGCCGCCGACACCGCCAAGCACCTGGCCACGCACTACGGTTCGCTGGCCTTCGACATCGCCCGGCTGGCGAACGACGACGCGCAGCTGGCAGCGCGCATCCACCCGGACGCGCCGGAGATCTGGGCGCAGGTCGTCTGGGCCCGGGACAACGAGTGGGCCGAGACGACGGACGACGTGCTGCGCCGCCGTACGACGCTGACGGTCCGGGGCCTGGCGACGGACGAGGTCCGCGCCGGGGTCCAGGACGTGCTCGACCAGAAGAAGTAGGCCCGAGACCCCAGACGGAAAGGGGCGGCTCCACACCGGTGGAGCCGCCCCTTTCGGCTGCCGGGCGTCGCTGGCCAAGAGTTAACGATCCATTAGGACACGTGCGGCATGGAAGGCAAGTTCGAGCTGACACCTTCATTGTCATGAACCTGCGATCCGATGGGCGGATCGCAGTTTTTCATGGAGGTGTGGGATGCACCGTCGTCGATTCGTCACCGGCCTTGCCGCCTCGGCCCTTGCCCTGCTCACCGTCACCGCCACAGCCACCGCCGCCACCGCTGCGCCCGCCGACAAGCCCCAGGTGCTGGCCAGTTGGACCCAGACCAGCGCGTCCAGCTACAACTCCTGGGCCGCCGCCCGCGCGAACCAGTCGGCGTGGTCCGCCTACGGCTTCGACTGGTCCACCGACTACTGCTCCTCCTCGCCGGACAACCCGTTCGGCTTCCCCTTCGCCATGTCCTGCGCCCGCCACGACTTCGGCTACCGCAACTACAAGGCCGCCGGCACGTTCAGCGCCAACAAGTCCCGCCTCGACAGCGCCCTGTACGAGGACCTCAAGCGCGTGTGCAACAACTACAGCGGTGCCACGAAGACCGCCTGCGACGGCACCGCCTGGACCTACTACCAGGCCGTGAAGGCGTTCGGCTGACGCATCGTCATATTAGCCCGGGCCGGGTGCGGTTCACCGCCGCACCCGGCCTCGCCGACGAGGAGTGGCTACGCCCGGCGAATACCGTGTGTTCAGAGGGAGTTGGAAGAGCCGGCCGGTCGGCAGGCGGCGCTGGTCCGAACAGGCCCTGGTGAGTACCCCCATACCTCCATAATGTGCAAAGACATCGGATGTCTGAGCCGAATGTCCGAGCGCACTGGGAGGCCCGCCATGGCAGTCACCGACGAGGCGATCGAGAAGATCAAGGACATGATCGTCTCCGGTGCACTGCACCCCGGCGACCGCCTCCCCAAGGAGAGCGAACTCGCCGCCGAACTGGGCCTGTCCCGCAACTCCCTGCGGGAGGCCGTGCGTGCCCTGTCGCTGATCCGGATCCTGGACGTACGACAGGGCGACGGCACGTATGTCACCAGTCTGGACCCGCAACTGCTGCTGGAGGCGGTGAGTTTCGTCGTCGACTTCCACCGCGACGACACCGTCCTGGAGTTCCTCGCCGTGCGCCGGATCCTGGAGCCGGCCGCGACGGCGATGGCGGCCTCCCGGATCAGCGAGCAGCAACTGGAGGCGCTGACGGCCCAGTTGGACGCGCTCGGCACCGCGCCCTCGGTGGAGGAGCTGGTGGCCTGCGATCTGGAGTTCCACCGGGGCATCGTGCACAGCTCCGGCAACTCGGTGCTGTGCTCGCTGCTCGACGGTCTGTCCGGGCCGACCACCCGGGCCCGGATCTGGCGCGGGCTGACCCAGGAGGACGCGGTCGGCCGCACCCTGCGCGAGCACCGGGCGATCCTGGCCGCGCTGCAGGACCGGGACGCGGAGGCGGCGGGGTCCTGGGCGACGGTGCACATCGCGAGCGTGGAGCAGTGGTTGCGCAGCACTCTGTGACGTGCCGCCGGGGCGGGGCGGCTGGGCTGCGGCGAAGGGTGTTCGAGGGCGGCGAACGGGGCAGTGATCCGTTCACTCCCCCGTGCAAGGGGGCTGCGGGCGCCCCCGCCGGACGCCGTAAGGTTGGGACGTACGCGAGGGCACGTCGGAAGGAGGCGCTGGGTGATCGAGCTCGAGGGGGTTCCCGAGCTGATCGACCCGGTCATGGTGGCCGCGTTCGAGGGCTGGAACGATGCCGGCGACGCCGCCTCCACCGCGGTCGCGCATCTGGAGAGGGAGTGGAAGGGCGAGGTGTTCGCGGCGCTGGACGCCGAGGACTACTACGACTTCCAGGTGAACCGCCCCACGGTGTTCATGGACGGCGGCGCGCGCAAGATCACATGGCCGACGACAAGGTTGTCGGTGGTGCGTGTCAGCGGCGAGAAGCCGCGTGACCTGGTGCTCGTGCGCGGCATCGAACCGTCCATGCGCTGGCGCTCGTTCTGCAACGAGCTGCTGGGCTTCGCGCACGAGCTGGGCGTGGAGCTGGTGGTCGTCCTGGGTGCCCTGCTCGGCGACACCCCGCACACGCGCCCGGTCCCGGTCAGCGGGGTCACGTCCGATCCGGACCTGGCCCAGCGCATGGACCTGGAGGAGACCAAGTACGAGGGGCCGACGGGCATCGTCGGCGTCCTCCAGGAGGCGTGCACGCACGCGGGCGTCCCGGCGGTGTCGCTGTGGGCCGCCGTACCGCACTATGTGTCGCAGCCACCCAACCCGAAGGCCACGCTGGCGCTGCTCAACCGTCTGGAGGACCTGCTCGACCTGCGCATTCCGCTGGGCGAGCTGCCCGAGGACGCGCGCGCCTGGCAGGTGGGCGTGGACCAGCTGGCCGCCGAGGACAGCGAGGTCGCCGAGTACGTTCAGACGCTGGAGGAGGCCCGGGACACCGCTGAGCTGCCGGAGGCGTCGGGCGAGGCGATCGCCCGCGAGTTCGAGCGCTATCTGCGACGCCGGGACGTGAACCCGCCGGGCGGACACGCCACGGCGGACGGCGGGGAGGGTCCGGGCTCGTCCCCGTCCTCCTATCTGCGGGACAACCCGAGCGGCCGCACCCGCCCCCCGAAGCCGCCCAGGCCGGGCGCTTCCGGGACGTCCGGCGACGCCGACACATCGGGGTCCGGGGACACGTCGGGGTCCGGCGACGACGAGGACACCTCCGAGGACTGAGTCAAAGGACTGAAAGGGGCGGTACGCGGGTCGCGTACCGCCCCTTCGCCGTCATGCCGGGACGGCGGTCACGGAACAGGTGGTGTCCGGCGTCGGTGTCGTCTCAACCATCCCCGCAGGTTGTACACGGCGAAGGGCCGCTCCTGCCGGGGGAGGAACGGCCCCTGCGCTGCCCGGGTGTGCTACACCGCCACGCCCAACAGAGCGTCAACCGCGCGCGATACGACGCCCGGTGCGCCGGTGTCCGTGCCGCCCTGTTCGTTCTGCAGTGCCACCCAGCGGTCCACGGCGGTCAGCGCGGCAGGTGCGTCCAAGTCGTTCGCGAGGGACTCGCGGATCTGCTCGACCAGCGCGTCGGCGGCCGGTCCGTCGGGACGGGAGACGGCGGCGCGCCAGCGGCCGAGTCGTGCGACCGCGTCCGTGAGCACCTGGTCGGTCCACTCCCAGTCGGAGCGGTAGTGGTGGGCGAGGAGGGCGAGGCGGATGGCGGCGGGGTCGATGCCGTCGCGGCGCAGCTGCGAGACGAAGACGAGGTTGCCCTTGGACTTGGACATCTTCTCGCCGTGCAGGGCGACCATGCCGGCGTGGACGTACGCCTTGGCCATGGGGAACTCGCCGGTCAGCACCTGGGCGTGCGAGGCGCCCATCTCGTGGTGCGGGAACGCCAGGTCTGAGCCGCCGCCCTGGATGTCGAAGCCCATGCCGAGGTGGTCCAGGGCGATGGCGACGCACTCGATGTGCCAGCCGGGGCGGCCGGGGCCGAGCGAGTCGCCGTCCCAGCTGGGCTCGCCCTCACGGGCGGCCAGCCACAGCATCGGGTCGAGCGGGTTCTTCTTGCCCGGACGGTCCGGGTCGCCGCCGCGCTCGGCGGACAGCAGCCGCATCGCGGCGGCGTCGAGGTGGGAGACCGAGCCGAATTGCGCGTCGGACTCGACGGAGAAGTAGACGTCGCCCTCCAGCTCGTAGGCGGCGCCCATCTCGCGCAGCCGCTCGATGAGCGGGACGATCCCGGGTATCGCCTCGACGGCGCCTATGTAGTGCTGGGGCGGGAGCATCCGGAGCGCGGTCATGTCCTCGCGGAACAGGGCCGTCTCCTTCTCGGCGAGGGCGACCCAGTCGACGCCGTCCCGCTCCGCGCGCTCGAGCAGCGGGTCGTCGACGTCGGTGACGTTCTGGACGTAGTGAACCTGCCGCTTGGTGTCGAGCCACACGCGCTGAACCAGGTCGAACGCGTTGTAGGTCGCCGCGTGACCCATGTGGGTCGCGTCGTACGGCGTGATGCCGCAGACGTAGATACGGGCGACGGGACCGGGCTGGAGGGTTACCAGACCGCCGGTCGCGGTGTCGTGGATCCTCAGGTCGCGGCCCTGACCAGGCAGGGCGGGGACCTCGGAAGCGGGCCAGGCATGCATGTACATGAGCCTAACCGGCAACAAGATGCGTATACGAACCGGACCTGGCCAGATGGCCGGATGGGCGATCTGGCCAGGTCCGGCGGCCGACGTGCTCCCCCGAAGGTCCGCTACACCGGCGGCCAGGGGATCGCCGGCCACTCCCCGCTCGGCTCCGGGTGCTTCCCGGAGATGAGCAACGCCTCGACACGCGCGCGTGTGGCCGCGAGTTCGGCGCCGGTGATGAGCCCGGCCAGCCGCGTATGCAGCGCGCCGCCGTCGCCCAGGGCGTCCTTCAGGCCCTCCAGGACGTCGAGCGCGTCGGGGGTGAGGGGCTCGCCCGCCCAGCCCCACAGCAGCGTCCTCAGCTTGTTCTCGACGTTGAAGGTGACCCCGTGATCGATGCCGTACAGGCGGCCCTCCGCGTTGGGCAGCAGATGGCCGCCCTTGCGGTCCGCGTTGTTGATCACAGCGTCGAGGACGGCGAGCCGGCGCAGCCGCTCGTCGTCGGCGTGCACCAGCAGCGCGGTCTTGCCCTCACCGACCTCGGCGAAGCCGATCGCCTTCCAGCCCGGGCCGGGCTCCTCGCCGTCGACCAGGGCGAGGAGTTCGGCGTCGGGGGCCGCGTCGATCCACAGCTGGCACATGCCCTCGCCGTACGGCCCCTCGCGCAGGACGGTGGTGGGCACCAGCCCCCAACCGGTGGCCTCGGAGACCTCGTACGTGGCGACCTCGCGCTCGGCGAGGGTGCCGTCGGGGAAGTCCCACAGCGGGCGCTCTCCGGCGATGGGCTTGTAGATGCAGGACGCCTCGAGCCCGTCCAGTGAGACCGTGCAGAACAGCGCCGCGTTGGACGCCTCACGAATGCGACCGCGTACCTTCAGCTCGCCCTTGGTGAGCAGTTCGGCAGGGCCGGTGTCGGACGTCACGCTCCCCGGCGGTATCCGTTCTGGCGCGGACATACGTGTCCTTCCGGATCGAGCGGGAGGCTGCACAGCGGGCACGGCGGCCTTCCCGCGTTGACGACGTCGAGGGCGCGCTTGGCGAAGGCCCTGGCCTGCGCGCCGGTGAGCCGGACCCGCAGCATCGGGGGGCCGTTCTCCTCGTCCTGGAGCAGCCGTTCCTCGGCCTCCGCGAGGTCCTCCTCGGAGTCGGCGTCCAGTTCCACGAGCGCCTGGGCCTCGACGATCATGCGCTGCTCCTCGCCGTCCCAGGCGAGGGCCATGGTGCCGACACGGAACTCCTCCTCGATGGGGGTGTCGAGGGGGGCGCTGTCGGAGACCTCGGTGGGGGCGACGGCGGGCACCGGCGCGCTGCCGCCGCTACGGCGTACGACCTCGTCGAGCAACTCGTCCATGCGCTCCGCGAGTGCGGCGACCTGAGTCTTCTCCAGGGCCACGCTGGTCACCCGGGGGCCGGCGGTGGCCTGGAGGAAGAACGTACGGCGTCCGGGCAGCCCGACCGTGCCGGCCACGAAGCGGTCCGGTGGGTCATAGAGGAACACCTGACGGGACACGTCCTGTCTCCATTGGAATCGAGAGTGCGTGAACTTCCATGCGTGAACGCGATGACGTGAATCGCTTCACCCTACTGCGGGCGACGATCACGGTGCGCCCGCACCGCCCCCGACCGGTGCGTCTTCCCCGGGCGGTTCCTCGCGCGGGGCAAGGGAGGCGAAATCCCCGGTGTCACCGAGACGAACGAGGAACGGCCTGAGACGTGTGTAGCGGATCGCGGTGATCGAGCACGGTTCGACGGAGATCCGCTGGAACAGGTCGAGATGAAGGCCCAGCGCGTCCGCGACCAGGGACTTGATGATGTCGCCGTGCGAGCACATGAGGTAGACGGCGTCGGCGCCGTGGTCGCGCTCCACGCGCGCGTTCCACTCGCGCACGGCCTCGGCGGCCCGCGTCTGCATCGCCCGCATGGACTCCCCGCCGGGGAAGGCGGCGGCCGACGGATGCGCCTGGACGACCTGCATCAGCGGCTCGTCCTTGAGCTCGGCGAGCTTGCGGCCGGACCAGTCGCCGTAGTGGCACTCGCCGATCCGCTCGTCGGTGTGCGCGCGCAGGCCGGGGCGGGCGTCGAGCAGCGGCTGGAGGGTCTCCTGGCAGCGTTGCAGGGGGCTGGTGACCACCTCGGAGATCGGCAGCGCGGCGAGCCGTGCGGGCAGCGCGGCGGCCTGCGCGGTGCCGCGTTCGTCCAGAGCGACGCCCGGGGTCCAGCCGGCGAGCAGTCCCGCGGTGTTGGCGGTGGAGCGTCCGTGCCTTACGAGGATCAGCGTGGGCATGCCGCCCAGCGTAAGCGCACCTCATGGTGCGGTGCGGGGCGGGCGACGGGAGAATGCGCAGCGTGATCGTCGACTGCGCCCTTTACCGCGACGGGGAACGTGAGGAGGCTCCGCAGGACTTCTCCGACGCCCTCGCGGAGGCGCGCGCCCGGGGCGACAGTTTCCTGTGGATCGGCCTGTACGAGCCGACGGAGCGGGAGTTCGATCTGGTCACCGAGGAGTTCGGACTGCATCCGCTGGCCGTCGAGGACGCCTTGAAGGCGCATCAGCGGCCCAAGCTGGAGGTGTACGACGATTCGCTGTTCTTGGTGCTCAAGCCGGTGATCTACGAGCCGGACAGCGACACCGTGACGGCCGGTGAGCTGATGGTCTTCCTCGGCGACTCCTTCGTGGTGACCGTGCGGCACGGCGAGGGCGCGCCGCTCAGCACCGTCCGGCGCCGGATGGAGGAGCAGCACGAGATGCTGCGGCACGGTCCGACCGGGGTGCTGTACTCGATCACCGACGCGGTCGTCGACCACTACCTGGAGGTGGCCACGGAGCTGGGCACCGATCTGGAGGAGTTGGAGACGGAGGTGTTCTCGCCGACCGCAGGCGGCTCGCGGAACACGGCGTCGCGGATCTACACCTTCAAGCGGCAGGTGCTGGAGTTCCGCCGGGCGACCGTCCCGTTGGGCGTCCCGATGGCCAGGCTCGCGGGGCTGGGCCCGAACGTCGCGTCGGTGCCGTTCGTGCACGACAAGGCGCGCCCGTTCTTCCGGGACGTCACCGACCACCTCTTGCGCGTGAACGAGTCCGTGGAGGGCCTTGACCGGCTGGTGTCGGACGTCCTCGCGGCGCATCTGGCGCAGATGAGCGTGCGGCAGAACGACGACATGCGGAAGATCTCGGCGTGGGCGGCCATGGCCGCGGTCCCCACGCTGATCGCAGGGATCTACGGCATGAACTTCGACCACATGCCGGAGCTGCACTGGCTGTTCGGATATCCGGCGGTGATCGCGCTGATGGCGACGCTGGAGGTGCTGCTGTACCGCACGTTCAAACGGCGCGGCTGGCTGTAGGCGCCTGCGGGGGTCAGGCGAACTCGGGAGCCGTGGTGGCCGGCGGGCCGCCCAGGGCGTTGCGGCGCTCCGGCATCCGCAGACCGACCATCCGGTGCCAGCCCGCGAGGCGCTCGTACGCGTACAGGGCGTGGATGCCGGCCGCGAGGAGTGCGGACCTGCCCCTGGACCAGCCGAGGATGCGGCCCATGCGGGCCGTGACGGCCAGGCTGACGTTCCGGTGGATCCGGATCTCGGCCAGGGCGCACTCGCGCAGGGTCCGCTGGATGGCGCGGCCGTGGCCGGCGTGCGCGAAGCGGAGCAGTTCCTCGTGACAGTAGGCGAGGTGGTTGTCCTCGTCGTGGGAGATCATCCGCACCGCGCGACCGATGCCCGGGTCGTCGCCGAAGTACCGGCGCAGCAGCTCCATCTGCTCGGAGGCCCGCTGTTCGGTGACCCGGCTGTGGGCGAGGTAG
Organism: Streptomyces sp. NPDC002619; assembly: GCF_042889305.1. Taxonomy (NCBI): domain Bacteria; kingdom Bacillati; phylum Actinomycetota; class Actinomycetes; order Kitasatosporales; family Streptomycetaceae; genus Streptomyces; species Streptomyces sp. NPDC002619. Next base: position 177,458 of record NZ_JBIAQV010000006.1, read on the forward strand.
ATGACGATGTCCTGGACGGTGAGCGGCTCGTCGGCCTTGAGTTTCTCGTGGGCCAGGCCGATGCCTTGCCGCTCCAGGAGCATCGTGTAGTCGGTGTCGGGCGGTACGGGGACGGGCTGGAGGCCGCGTTTCCTCAGCAGCGCGTGGAAGATCCGCCCGTGTTTGTCCTCGTCGGCGCCGTGCCGGGCGATCTTGGGGGCGAGTGGGCGTTCGCTCTCGGGGACCAGTGCGGCGATCCGCCTGTTCTCCCAGCCGCCCTGGGACTCCCCGCTGGCGGCGATGGAGCAGAAGAGGCGGAAGGACTCGTCGTTGTCGAGGATCTCCTGGAACAGACTCTTGGGCGACAGCATCGTGGGCACCTCTCTGCGGGACTCGCGGGTTCCGCGGGGCGTGTCTCCGCCGCTTCCGTGGGGTTCCACAAAGAACGAGTCAAATGCCGCGCGAGGGGTGTCGCAACAGGGGTGTCGGACAACTGCGCCGAAAGAAGGAGCACGGGGGTCGTGCCGGGGGCGTAACCGCGCGGGCGCGGGCGCGTTGTTCCCCGTGACGGCCGTGGCGGGGAAGACCCCCGAGCCCCCACCACGGCCGCAGAAAATCCCCTTCCGTGTGTGTGCGCCGTGTTACGCGAGCCCGGAGCGCTCCAGGGCCTCGGTGCCGGCCCGCAGAGAGGCGAGCCGCTCGTCGAGCGTGAAGCCAGCGGGAGCGAGGGTGAGGGTGGTGACTCCGGCCGCGGCGTAGGCCGTCATCCGGTCGGCGATGCGCTCCACGGAGCCGAGCAGGGTGGTCTTGTCGATCAGGTCCTGCGGTACGGCGGCCGCGGCGCCCTGCTTGTCGCCGGACAGGTACTTGTCCTGGATCTCGGCGGCTTCCTTCTCGTAACCCATGCGCTGGGCGAGCTGGTTGTAGAAGTTCTGCTTGCGGCTGCCCATGCCGCCGACGTACAGGGCGGTGTAGGGGCGGAAGGTGTCGGCGAGCCGGGCGACGTCCTGGTCCTCGCCGACGGCGAGCGGCAGTGTCGGGCAGATGTCGAACCCGTCGAGGGTCTTGCCCGCCTTCTCCCGCCCGGCGCGCAGGTATTTGATGGTGGTGTCCTCGAGGTGCTCGGCGGACGGGAAGATCAGCAGCGCGCCGTCGGCGATCTCGCCGGTCTGCTCGAGGTTCTTCGGGCCGATGGCGGCGATGTAGAGCGGGATGTGCTCGCGCTCCGGGTGCACGGTCAGTTTGATCGGCTTGCCCGGGCCGCCGGGCAGCGGCAGCGTCCAGTGCTCGCCCTCGTACGACAGGCGCTCGCGCGTCATGGCCTTGCGTACGATCTCGACGTACTCGCGGGTGCGGGCGAGTGGCTTGTCGAACTTGACGCCGTACCAGCCCTCCGAAACCTGCGGCCCGGAGACGCCGAGGCCGAGCCGGAAGCGGCCCTTGGACAGCGAGTCCAGTGTCGCCGCGGTCATCGCGGTCATGGCCGGCTGGCGGGCCGGGATCTGGAAGATGGCCGAGCCGACGTCGATGCGCTCGGTCTGCGCGGCGACCCAGGTGAGCACGGTGGCCGCGTCGGAGCCGTACGCCTCGGCGGCCCAGCACACGGCATAGCCCAACCGCTCGGCCTCCTGCGCCACGGCCAGATTGTCCGCGTCCATCCCGGCACCCCAGTATCCGAGGTTGATCCCGAGCTGCATGGCCGAATCTCCTTACCGATCAGTAACGTCGTTGTCGGGCAGACACTAGCGCGGGAGAAGGCGGAACGGGCAGCGTCTGTCGCGACAGTGTGGCGAACGCGCCATGCCCCAGGTCCGCGGCGCCGCGCGACGCGTTGCGGGGCAGGTGCCGGAAACTGTCCCCAACTCCACGGGCCACAGCGGAGATCGGTTATCCACAGGCAACCCACCGCACCAGTTCTGGCCAGTAATCTCGGCGGACATGGAGCAGAGGCATCTCGGCCGTACCGGCCTGCGCGTGTCCCGGATCGGACTCGGCACCCTCACCTGGGGCCGGGACACCGACGAGCACGACGCCGCGGACATGCTGAAGGCGTTCTGGGAGGCGGGCGGGACCCTCGTCGACACCGCGGACGTGTACGGCGACGGGGAGGCCGAGTATCTGCTCGGGCAGCTGATAGAAGGGCTGGTGCCGCGCCGGGACCTGGTCATCTCGACGAAGGCTGGCAGCGTCCCCGACCCCGACCGCCGCTTCAACGGCTCGCGCGGCCATCTGCTCGCCGCGCTTGACGCGTCCCTCGCCCGCCTCGGCACGGACTACGTCGACATCTGGCACATCCACGCGTTCGACCCGGGCACCCCGCTGGAGGAGACCCTCCAGGCCCTAGACCTCGCCGTCAGCAGCGGCCGCGCCCGCTACGCCGGCGTCTCCAACTTCTGCGGCTGGCAGCTCGCCAAGGCGGCGACCTGGCAGCTCGCGGCCCCGGGCACGCGCACCCGGCTGGCCAGCACGCAGATGGAGTACTCGCTGCTCCAGCGCGGTGTCGAACGCGAGGTGCTGCCGGCCGCCCTGGACCTGGGCGTCGGCCTGCTCCCCTCCTCGCCGCTCGGCCGGGGCGTCCTGACCGCCAAGTACCGGAGCGGTACGCCCGTGGACTCGCGCGGTGCCTCGGAACATCTCGCGCCGTTCGTCGCGCCGTACCTCGACGACACGGCGAGTCACATCGTGGACGCGGTGCGGACGGCCGCCGACGGGCTGGCGGTGACGCCGCTCCAGGTGGCCCTCGCCTGGGTCCGCGACCGGCCCGGCGTGGCCGCCCCGATCGTGGGTGCGCGCAACGCGCAGCAGCTCACGGGGGCATTGTCAGTGGAGGCCCTTAGTCTTCCTGACGAGATCTGCAGAGCCCTCGACGATGTGTCGGCGCCCCTGCACCGCTATCCCGATCACGACTGGAGCACGCTGTGAGCACGGACCCGGAGACCACGGAGGAAGCCGAGCCGGGGACCCCGGACACCCGGCCGCAGGACGCGACACCCGAGGCTGCGGCCGAGGGCGGGAGCGGCGGCGGGGCCGGTGAGGACGGTGCGGCTTCGGCCCAGCCGACCGAAGCGGAGGCCGAGCTCGCGGCCCAGCGCGTCGAGCGGGAGCGGATCGAGCGGCGCAAGGCGGAGAAACAGGGGCCCCTCGAGAGCGGCGCCAAGCTCAGCGGTACGGCGGCCGATCTGCTCGCGGCCGTGCGGGCGGTGGAGAGCGGCGAGAAGCCCGTCGCGGCCGTCTTCGGCGAGCCCGCTCCCGCCCCGCGCCGGCCGGCCGCTCCCGAGCCCGCCCGCCGGCCGCAGGCCGCCCCGGTCACGGCGCCCGCCGCCCCGGCGACGGAGACCGTCGACGCCGTACGACGCGTACTGACCGAGGGCGGTGCGCCGGACACCCTCGCCGCCCAGGTCGCGGCGGTCCTCGGCGAGGGCGCGGACACCGTGCTGCGGGAGGACCCCTGGCAGCTGCTGCGGATCGGCGGCGTACGGCCGGACCAGGCCGACGGCTTCGCGCGGGCGCTGCTCGGCGCCGCGTGCGCTCCGGACGACGAGCGCCGGGGCCGTGCCGTGACCGTGTGGCTGCTGGAGCAGGCGGCGCTGGCCGGGCACACCGCGTTGGAGATGGCCGCGCTGGAGACCGCGCTGACCCAGCGGAGTGTGCCGGATCCTGAGGCGGCCGTGCAGGGCACGATCGCGGAGGGCGAGGCCTTGGTGTTCCAGGACGCCCTGGACGAGCCGGGCGCCCCGGCCCGGCCGCGCGAGTCCGCGTCGGAGACGGAGGACGGGGAAGAAGAGGACGAGGAGGAGCGTCCGGTACGTGTCCTCGTCGGCCTGGAGCGGTACGCGCTGGCCGAGGAGAGCCTGGCCGACGGTCTGGCCCGGCTGGTCAACTCCCTGTCCAAGGAAGGCTCTCAGGCGTGGGAGGCGGCCGCCGCCACGGCGTCCGGCGGCGCGGCCGAGCTGATGCGTGCCGTCGCCGGTCACGGCCTCGTGCTGCACACCGGCGGCGAGGCGGCCCGTGCCGAACCGGCCGCCCTGCTCACTGCCGCCCGCGCGGCGGGACTGCGCGCCTACGCCGCCTGCCACACACCCGACGGACGGCGGCGCCTCGCCGCGCTGCTCGGGGCGGCCGAGCCCGAGGGCACCGATTCCGTCGTCACGGTCCCGGGCCTGCTCTCCGGCACCGAGGGTCCCGGACGGGACGCCGAGGGTGCGCTGAACCTCGATCTCCTGATCGTCCTCGACGCACCGCTGCTCGACGTGGAGAGCGCGGCAATGATCGCGGAGTCGCTGCCCGACGGGGCCCGGCTGGTGCTGAGCGGGGACCCGGCGGTGCTGTGGTCGACCGGGGCGGGGCGGGTCTTCGCCGACTTGCTCGCGGTCCGCGCGTGCCCGCAGATCGCCTCCCGCGTCCCCGACCCGGGTCCGCTCGGTGAGCTGGTGTCCGGGATCGGCATCGGTGAGCTGGGTCAGGTGGAGGTGCCCGGCAAGGAGATCGTCATCGTGCCGGTGCGGGACGCGGGTGAGGCCGTGCACCGGACCGTGCAGCTGGTCTCGGACTCCGTGCCGCGGGCCATCGGGGTCCCGGCCGAGCAGACCGTGGTGATCACTCCGGGCCACGGCGGAGCGGCGGGCACCCGCGCACTGAACGCGGCGCTCAAGGAACGTCTCAATCCCGGCCCCGGCCGCTTCGGCGGCTTCGACCCCGGCGACCGGATCGCCTACTCCCCCACGCCGGGCCGTACGCTGCCCGGCCAGGTGGTGAAGGCCGACGCCGAGGGGCTGCACCTGTCGTGCTCGGACGCGCCCGTGGTCGTACCGAAGGAGCGGGTGGAGCAGTCCGTGCGGCACGGATGGGCGCTGACCGCACACCAGGCGGCGGGCAGCCGGTGGCCCGCGGTGGTCGCGGTCCTGCCCGGTGACGCCGCGCAGGCGCTCAGCCGACCGTGGGTGTACACGGCGTTCAGCCGGGCCGAGCGCCATCTCTCCGTGGTCCACGGCGTCGAACAGGCCCTGCCGAAGGCGGTCGCAGAGACCCCGCACAAACCCCGCACCACACGCCTGTCAACGCTCCTGAGAGCCCAGATCCCGCCCACGGGCTGACCACGACGGCGGCGGTGCCGAACCGGGCCTGACCCCTCGGCACCGCCGCGCAGCCGGTGTCAGCGATGCGTGTCAGCGATCCGCGTCCAGCGGCTCCAGGTCCTCGTCGCCGTCCATGTCCAGTTCGTCCTCGAGGTCCTCTTCATCCGTCTCGTCGACGTCGTCGTCGGCCTCGTCGTCGAACACCGCGCTGACGTCGAAGCGGCACACCACCCGCTGCGGATCGACCTGCTCGAACGGTGCCTCCAGCCACTCCCCGGGTTCGGCCGGTTCGTCCGCGGCGGTCACCCAGAGCGTGGAGTCGCCCTCCTCGAGACCGAACTCCTTGTGCCGGGAGGCGATCTCGTCCGGCTCGAACTCGCCGAACAGGATCCCCAGCGCCCCGTGCACCGTGCCGGAGGTGTCCATGCCCGCGCCGTTCTCGTACTCCGCCGCCTCGACCCGCTGGGCCTGTGCCAGCAGCCGCTGGGGCTCCGCCACGGCGTAGTCGCGGCGGATCAGCACGCTGAGGGCGTTCGGTTCCTCGGGCCCCGCGTACGGCGGCAGCGAGTCTTCCGTACCGGGGATCTCGAAGGGGGTGACCTCGTCGTAGCGGTCGTAGAGCAGCTCGTCGTACACCTCGGCGGCCGCCGCGAGCTGATTGAACGCTTCGTAGACGGCCGGGTCGTCCTCCCCCGACCTGCGTTCGACCGCGGCCAGGTGGCGGTCGAGCGCGGTCTTGACCGCCTCGGCGGCGGCACGTACCTCGGCAGCGGTGGGCTGCGCAGCATCAGACATAGTGCAGACGCTATCCGTACCCGGCCCCAGCCCGCACAATAGATGCGATGCCGGAATACGAATTTGTCGACGTGTACGTGCCTCGCGGGGTCTCCCGCAAGGACGCCACGCGTCTGCTGACGGACCATGCCGAGTACGGACACTGGGAGTTGGACCGACTGAGCCTGATGCGCGACGGCAGCCGCAGGGTGCGGCTGCGCCGGCGGATCATCCGCCAGGTGCGTGCCACCTGGTGAGACAGGTCACATGAATCGGAGCGGGCCCCGCGGCTGGGCCGCGAGGCCGCTCCGTTCCTGTCACGCGCGCGTCACGCCGAGGCGCGTGCCTTGCGGTACAGCACCGCGCCCGCGAGGAGCGCCCCCGCGCCCACCGGGAGCACGAGGCCGATCGGCAGGTCGGCGCCGGTGTGCGCGAGTTGCGCGGTGGCCCGGGGCTGGGTGACGTAACTGCCGCCCTGTTGGCCTGTGCCCGAGGAGCCGCCGGTGTGCTCGCCCGTACCGGGCGGAGTGCCCGGCGTGCCGGGGTGAGTGGGCGTCCCCGGCTGCTGCGGGCTGCCTGGTTGGCCCGGGTGTCCAGGGTTGCACGGGTGTCCTGGGTTACCCGGGTGTCCTGGGTTACCTGGGTTACCTGGCTGTCCGGGGTTGCCCGGAGTCCCCGGCGGCGGGGTGTGGTGCCCGCCGCCCCCGTGGTCGCCGCCGTTGGCGCAGTCGCCGCCCAGCGCGACGTTGCCGATCCCGATGACGTCGACGCTGTTGCCGCACACGTTGACCGGTACGTCGACCGGCACCTGGACGGTGTTGCCGGAGCCGAGGCCCGGCGAGCCTCCGGTGTGCCCGCCGGCTTGCGAGCCGCCGTGACCGCCCGAGCCCGTGTGGTCGCCGGACGAGCTGCCGCCGCCCTGGTTGGCGCACGTGTTGCCCGCCGACGGGTTCAGGAGCCCGATCACGCTCACGGTGTTGCCGCAGACGTTCACCGGCACGTGAATGGGCGCCTGCACCGTGTTGCCGGACAGTACGCCGGGCGAGCCGGCGGCGGAGCCGCTCGCGCCCGAGTCGGCGTGGGCGTAGCCGCTCGCGGCCGCGATCACTCCGGTGGCGGCCGCCACGGTCATCAAGCCCTTGCGGGTGCCTTGTCGCATTGGTGATTCCCCCTGCCTTCGGTCCTGCTCTGCTGTCGGAGTTCTTCCGACTCGATGTCGGAGTTCTCCGGTTTCGACGTGGTCCCCCGTACAAAAACCGGTCGGCCCCGGAGCACATGGCGCGCGCTCCGGGGCCGACGGAAAGACGCCCCTCAGGGAGTCGACGTCACTTGTTCACGCAGGAGTTGCCGAAGGCGGGGTTCAGCAGCCCGATCACCGAGATCGTGTTGCCGCAGACGTTCACCGGGACGTGCACCGGAACCTGGATGACGTTGCCGGAAGCGACGCCCGGGGAGTGCACGGCGGCACCCTGAGCACCGGAGTCGGCGACGGCGAGGCCCGCGCCCGCGAGAACCAGGCCACCAGTGGCAGCCGCGGCGGCGACGACCTTCTTGATCATTGTTCCTCCTTGTTGGCAAAGCGATCCAGCGTGCGATCGCATCACTTGCAACGAGGAGGAATGAATGAAGCTACGAGCTTATGGTCGCATTCACCCTTCTCAGTCACGCCCGTACGCGCTGCCGATTACGGACGTCAAGACGCGTCGATGAACCGGTCGAGCACGCGCACACCGAACTTGAGCCCGTCCACCGGCACGCGCTCGTCGACACCGTGGAACATGCCCGCGAAGTCCAGCTCCGGAGGCAGCTTCAGCGGTGCGAAGCCGAAGCCCCGGATGCCCAGGTCGTCGAAGGACTTGGCGTCGGTGCCGCCGGAGAGCATGTAGGGGATCGCCTTCGCGGCCGGGTCCTCGGCGAGGAGTGCGGACTGCATGGCGTCGACGAGCGCCCCGTCGAAGGTGGTCTCGACGGCCTTGTCGGAGTGCACGTCCTCGCGCTTCACGTTGGGCCCGAGGAGCTTGTCGAGGTCGGTGAGGAACTCCTCCTCGAACCCGGGCAGGAACCGTCCGTCGACGTGCGCGATGGCCTCGCCCGGGATGACGTTGACCTTGTATCCGGCGTTCAGCTGCGTCGGGTTGGCCGTGTTGCTGAGGGTCGCGCCGATGAGCTTGGCGATGCCGCCGAGCCTGACGAGCGTGGACTCCATGTCCTCCGGGTCCAGCTCGGTGCCGAGCGCGTCGCCGAGTTCGTCGAGGAAGGCCCGGGTGGTCTTGGTGACCCGTACCGGGAACCTGTGCCGGCCGACCCGCGCGACGGCCTCCGACAACTCCGTGATCGCGTTGTCCCGGTGGATCATCGAGCCGTGCCCCGCCGTGCCGGCCACCGTCAGCTTCATCCAGTGCATGCCCTTCTCGGCCGTCTGGATCAGATAGAGCCGCCGCTGCTCGCTCACCGTGAACGAGAACCCGCCCACCTCGCTGATCGCCTCGGTGACGCCCTCGAAGAGGTCGGGGTGGTGGTCGACCAGATACCGGGCGCCGTACGTGCCGCCGGCTTCCTCGTCGGCGAGGAAGGCGAGCACGATGTCCCTGGGCGGCCGCCGTCCGCTACGCAGCCGGTCGCGCACGACAGCGAGCGTCATGGCGTCCATGTCCTTCATGTCGACGGCGCCGCGCCCCCATACGCACCCGTCCGTGACCTCGCCGGAGAACGGGTGGTGGGTCCAGTCGTCGGCGTTGGCCGGTACGACGTCGAGGTGGCCGTGGATCAGCAGCGCGGGCCGGGACGGGTCCTCGCCCTCGATGCGGGCCACGGTGGAGGCGCGCCCCGGGTGCGACTCGAAGATCTTCGGCTCGAGTCCCACCTCGGCGAGCTTCCCGGCGACGTACTCGGCGGCCGTGCGCTCGCCGGGGCCCGAGTGGTCGCCGTAGTTGCTGGTGTCGATCCGGATGAGCTCGCGGCAGAGGTCCACGACCTCGTCCTCGCCGGTGACGCCCCTGGTCGTGTCCGTCTCGCTCACGCTGCTTCCTCCCACTGTCACTGCTGGTGGTCCCCCTCATCCTCCCTCCCCGCCCGCTCCGCTCCCAAGCCCCCTCCCGGCCCGTCACACGCAGTTCGCGCACGGGCGGAGCCGGGGACGGGGTGTGATCGGCCACCCCGGAAAGCCTGGTAATGTTTCCTTCGTCGCCGCGGGGGAAACCCCGCACGACAGACACCTTGTCCGGGTGGCGGAATGGCAGACGCGCTAGCTTGAGGTGCTAGTGCCCTTTAACGGGCGTGGGGGTTCAAGTCCCCCCTCGGACACCAGCAAGGCCCCCTGCAGAGCAGGGGGCCTTTTGCCATACCGATTCAGGCCACTGTCGATACCTGCACGACGGCCCCGCCAGGCCGCGCGGGATGCATCAACTGGCGGAAAATAAACGGGGATTCAATGTGCACTGTGCCCGAAACCTAACAACTTCCGCACGCTCCGGTCGTGTTCGGGCACGACCGTGGGCTCGAACCGGTTCGGAGTACCTGGCGGCCGGAACACCGGGCCGGTGTGGCGCCCCGGGCCCCTTCCACCGGGCGCCGGCCCATCTCCCGGTGCCTTTCACGCCGTTCGAGGATGCCGCGTCGGTCGTACCGGGCTCGCAGGCGCCGTGATCCCCGGGCCCGGTTTCCACAAACCGCGCGGAAACCGGGCCCGCTCTGCGTGTCTCTGTGTGCCATCTCTCGTCCGCACGTAGATCACCAGGTCACCGCCCCTCGGCGGCCTCACCCAGACCCCCGAACGGCGCGCCGGAGTGGCCGACAGAACGGGCGGAGCCTAGCGTCGTACTAAAATTTCCAGTTTGTTACCGAGCTGGAGCCGGACAACCCCAGGCAGACCTGCGGGCCCGCCAGCGCCCCGGAGGCTTCCGGGCACGAGACGCGAGGACCGGATGGCAGCCATACACGAGGGCAGTGCTCTCGGCCTGCTCGACGATGAGATCCGCGAGCAGTTCGGTGACACGGCACGTTTCTCCGCGGGGCCTGCGGCCTCGCCGCGCACTCTGGTCGACGTGTTCGAGGCGTCCGTACGGTCGTATCCCGACGAACTCGCCCTGGACGACGGCACCGGCCGGCTCACCTACCGGGCGCTCGCCGTCGAGGTGGAGCGGCTGCGGCGGCGGCTGGCCGAGGCCGGGGTCGAGGTCGGCGACCGCGTGGGCGTGCGGGTTCCGTCGGGGACCAACGAACTGTACGTCGCGATCCTCGCCGTGCTCGCGGCCGGTGCCGCCTACGTTCCCGTCGACGCCGAGGACCCGGACGAGCGGGCCGAGTTGGTGTTCGGCGAGGCGGACGTACGCGCCGTGATCGGTGCCGGGCACCACCTCACCGTGGACGGCACCCCGGACGCCGCCCCCGTCGGCCGGAGCAGCCCCTCCGCCACCCGTCCCAGGCCCGAGGACGACGCGTGGATCATCTTCACCTCCGGTTCCACCGGGAAGCCCAAGGGCGTCGCCGTCACGCACCGCAGCGCCGCCGCCTTCGTGGACGCCGAGGCCGCGTTGTTCCTGGCCGAGGACCCGGTCGGGCCCGGTGACCGGGTCATGGCGGGGCTGTCCGTCGCCTTCGACGCGTCCTGCGAGGAGATGTGGCTGGCCTGGCGGTACGGGGCCTGTCTGGTGCCGGTGCCGCGTTCGCAGGTCAGGAGCGGTGCCGATCTCGGGTCCTGGCTGGTCGAGCAGGAGATCTCCGTCGTCTCGACCGTGCCGACGCTGGCCGCGTTGTGGGAGCCCGAGGCCCTGAGCGACGTACGGCTGTTGATCTTCGGCGGTGAGGCCTGTCCGCCCGAGCTGGCGCAGCGGCTGGTCATGGAGGGCCGCGAGGTGTGGAACACGTACGGGCCCACCGAGGCGACCGTCGTGGCCTGCGCGGCGCTGCTGAGCGGCGCGGAGCCGGTGCGGATCGGTCTGCCGCTGAACGGCTGGGAGCTGGCCGTGGTCGACGAGGCCGGGCAGCCCGTGTCCCTGGGCGGCAGCGGGCAGCTGGTGATCGGCGGGGTCGGGCTAGCGCGGTATCTCGACGCCGAGAAGGACTCGGAGAAGTACGCGCCGCTGGAGTCTCTGGGCTGGGAGCGGGCGTACCGCAGCGGTGACCTCGTGCGCGCCGATCCGGAGGGGCTGGTCTTCCTCGGGCGGGCGGACGAGCAGATCAAGCTGGGCGGGCGGCGCATCGAGCTGGGTGAGGTGGACGCGGCCCTGCAGGCGCTGCCGGGGGTCGCGGGCGCCGCCGCCGCGGTGCGCACCGCCCGCAGCGGCAATCAGCTGCTCGTCGGCTATGTCGTCACGCAGGAGGGCTGGGACCACGCGGCCGCGGTCGAGAAGCTGCGCGCCGCCCTGCCCGCCGCGCTCGTGCCGCTGCTCGCGCCGGTGGCCGAGCTGCCGACCCGCACGTCCGGCAAGGTCGACCGGAACGCGCTGCCGTGGCCGCTGGAGGGTGTGGAGCAGCCCGCCGCGCAGTTGTACGGCACGGAGGCCTGGCTCGCCGAGCAGTGGGCGGACGTCCTCGGCATCCCGGTGAGCAGTGCCTCCGACGACTTCTTCGCGATCGGCGGCGGCAGCCTGGCCGCCGCTCAGCTCACCACACGGCTGCGCACCCGCTATCCAAGTGCGGCCGTGCTCGACATCTATCAGCAGCCGGTGCTGCGCAAGCTGGCCCGGCGGCTGGAGGCCTCGACGCAGGACGACGGGGCGCGGCGCACGGTGGCGCCGGTCCCGGTCCGCGCGCAGGTGGTGCAGTCGCTGCTGCTCGTGCCGCTGTTCACGCTGCTCGGGCTGCGCTGGACGGTGGCGCTGGCCGCGGCCGGCAATCTGCTGCCCGGCTACGGCTGGCTGCCGACCGCGCCCTGGTGGCTGCTCGCGGCCGGCGCGCTGTTGTTCTTCAGCCCGCCGGGGCGGATCGCGCTGGCGGCGGGCGGGGCGCGGCTGCTGCTGCGCGGCCTGAAGCCCGGGCGCTATCCGCGTGGCGGAAGCGTCCATCTGCGGCTGTGGACCGCCGAGCGGCTGGCCGAGTTCACCGGGGCGACCTCGCTGACGGGGTCCTGGCTGGAGCGGTACGCGCGGGCGCTGGGCGCCAAGATCGGCCCGGAGGTCGATCTGCACTCGCTGCCCCCTGTCACGGGCATGCTCAAGCTGGGGCGTGGCGCCGCGGTGGAGTCCGAGGTGGACCTCAGCGGGTACTGGCTGGACGGGGACCGGCTGAGGGTCGGCCCGGTGAAGGTCGGCGCGCACGCCGTCGTCGGGACGCGCAGCATGCTGTTCCCCGGGGCCCGGGTGGGCAAGCGGGCCGAGGTGGCGCCCGGTTCGGCGGTCACCGGGCAGGTGCCGACCGGGCAGCGGTGGGCGGGCGCGCCCGCGGTCAAGCTCGGTAAGGCCAAGCGGAACTGGCCGAAGCAGCGGCCGCAGCGGGGCACGTACTGGCGAGTGATGTACGGCGTCACGGGCGTCGCGCTCAGTGCCCTGCCGGTGGTCGCGGGTGTCGCCGCGCTGCTGGTGGGCGCGGAGTTCGTGCGTCCCGGGGACGGGCTCGGCGAGGCGCTGCGCGGGGCCGCGTACGGTCTTGTCCCGGCGACGCTCTCGTTCGGGCTGGCGTACGCGCTGCTGATCCTCGTCGCCGTACGGCTGCTGAGTCTCGGGCTGCGCGAGGGGACGTATCCGACGCACAGCCGGGTCGGCTGGCAGGTCTGGACGGTCACGCAGCTGATGGACCGGTCGCGGGAGACGCTGTTCCCGTTGTACGCCGGGCTGGTCACGCCGGTGTGGTTGCGGTTGCTCGGGATGCGGATCGGCAAGGGCGCCGAGGTGTCGACCGTGCTCGCTCTGCCGAGCCTGACCACGGTCGGGGACGGTGCGTTCCTGGCCGACGACACCCTGACCGCACCGTACGAACTGGGTGGCGGCTGGGTGCGGATCGGGCGCGCGGAGATCGGGCGGCGGGCGTTCCTCGGGAACTCGGGGATGACCGCGCCGGGGCGGAGCGTGCCGGACGGCGGTCTGGTCGGGGTGCTGTCGGCGACGCCGAAGAAGGCGAAGAAGGGCACGTCGTATCTGGGGCTGCCGCCGGTGAAGCTGCCGCGCAGCGCGAACGACGGGGACCAGGGCCGGACGTACGACCCGCCGGCCCGGCTGCTGTGGGCGCGCGGGCTGGTGGAGCTGTGCCGGATCGTGCCGGTGTTCTGCTCGGCGGCGCTGGCCGTGCTGACGGTGGCGGCGCTGTGCGCGCTGGGCGTGTGGGCGCCGGTGCTGTCGGGGCTGGTGTTGCTCGGGGCGGGTTTCTTGGCCGCGCTCGTGTCGATCGTCGCGAAGTGGGTGCTCGTGGGGCGGCACCGGGGCGCGGAACATCCGCTGTGGAGCGGGTTCGTGTGGCGCAACGAGCTGGCGGACACGTTCGTCGAGGTGCTCGCGGTGCCGTGGCTGGCCGGGTCGGTGCCGGGGACGCCGGTGCTGACGGCGTGGCTGCGCGGGCTCGGGGCGCGGATCGGGCGGGGTGTCTGGCTGGAGAGCTACTGGCTGCCGGAGACGGACCTGGTGACGCTGGAGGACGCGACGACGGTCAACCGGGGCTGCGTCCTGCAGACGCACCTCTTCCATGACCGGATCTTGCGGACGGATACTGTGGTCCTCCGTGAGGGCGCCACGCTGGGCCCTGGCGGGATCGTGCTGCCCGGCAGCACGATCGGGGCCCGTACGACCCTGGGTCCCGCGTCGCTCGTCATGGCCGCGGAGTCCGTCCCGGACGACACCCGCTGGCTCGGCAACCCCATCGAGGCATGGCGCCCCTGAACGCGGGCCGTCCGGGCCCGGTGGGTGGTGCGGCGCCGGCACGGAGGACGAGCACAGCGCAGGGAGCAGACGCGGCAGTGGCAGTTCAGCAGGCAATGGGTCAGGACCCGTACTTCCCGGCCAACGGTGATCCCCGGTACCGGGTGCACCGCTACGAGCTCACGCTGGACTACCGCCCAGGACCCAACCGGCTGTCGGGCACAGCCCGGATCAACGCCATCGCGGGGCGTGCGCCGCTGACGGAGTTCCAGCTGAACCTGGCCGACTTCAAGATCGGCCGGGTGCGGGTGGACGGCCGCCAGCCGCACTACACGCACCGGGGCGGCCGGCTGCGCATCAGGCCCGCGAAGCCGGTGCGGGCGGGGGCCGCGTTCACGGTCGAGGTGCACTGGTCGGGCAACCCGAAGCCGGTGGCCAGCCCCTGGGGCGGCCTCGGCTGGGAGGAACTGGACGACGGGGCGCTGGTGGCGAGCCAGCCGATCGGGGCGCCGTCCTGGTACCCGTGCAACGACCGGCCCGCCGACAAGGCGTCGTATCTGATCTCGGTGACGACGCCGTCCGCGTACGCGGCGGTGGCGGGCGGGCGGCTGCTGACCCGTACGACGAAGGCGTCGACGACGACGTGGGTGTACGAGCAGTCCGCGCCGACGTCCAGCTATCTCGTCGGACTGGCGATCGGCAAGTACCAGACGGTGCTGCTCGGCGACCCGGGCCCTGGCGGTATCCCGCAGCACGGACACATCCCGGCGCATCTACTCCCGGAATTCTCCCGGGACTTCGCGCGCCAGCCCGCGATGATGGAGCTGTTCCAGGAGCTGTTCGGCCCGTACCCCTTCGAGGAGTACGCGGTCGTCGTCACGGACGAGGAACTCGATGTTCCGGTCGAGGCACAGGGGTTGTCGCTGTTCGGCGCCAATCATGTGGACGGGGCGCGGGGTTCGGAGCGGCTGGTGGCGCACGAGCTGGCGCACCAGTGGTTCGGCAACAGCGTGTCCATCGCCGACTGGCGGCAGATCTGGCTGAACGAGGGCTTCGCCAAGTACGCGGAGTGGCTGTGGTCGGAGCGCTCGGGTGGCCGCACCGCCCATCAACTGGCAGCCGCCGCCCACCGGTTGCTCTCGACGCAGCCCCAGGACCTGCGCCTGTCCAATCCCGGCCGCAAGGAGATGTTCGACGACCGGCTCTACGAGCGCGGCGGCCTGACCCTGCACGCGATCCGCTGCGCGCTGGGCGACGAGGCGTTCTTTCTGATGCTGCGCAGCTGGGTCCGGCTGCACCGCAACAGCTCGGTGACGACCGCGGCCCTCATGTCCCACGTGGCCCGCTTCGCGGACGAACCCGTGGACGGCCTGTTCGAGGCCTGGGTGTACGGCGCGCCACTGCCGCCGCTGCCCATGCCGGGCTCACGTGCGGCCGTCTAGCAGAATGGCGGTATGACCACGCGTCCCTGTCCCTGCGGCCTTCCCGAGTCGTACGACAAGTGCTGCGGCCGATATCACACCGGTGACGCCGCCGCGCCGACCGCCGAGGCGCTGATGCGGTCGCGGTACTCCGCCTTCGTCGTGGGAGACGCCGGGTATCTGTTGCGGACCTGGCATCCGCGGACGCGGCCCGCGCGGCTGGAGCTGGATCCGGGCATGCGGTGGACGGGGCTCAAGGTCGAGGACGCCCGTGACGGGTCCGCGTTTCACTCCGCCGGGAGCGTGACCTTCCGGGCGTCCTACCGGGGTGGCTCCCTGCATGAGCGGAGCCGGTTCGAGCGGGTCGGTGGGGCGTGGGTGTATGTCGACGGGGAGTTCCTCGACGACTGAGGAGGCTGGGCCTCAGGACTTCGGGGCCAGGATCTCCAGTTCCTGGAGGGCGCCGACCGTGATCTGTCTGGTCAGCTCCTCGGCGCGGACCGCGTCACCCTCGCGTACCGCCTCCGCGACCTGGACGTGCAGGGTGACGGCGGCGGGGTCGGGGTCCTCGAACATGACCTCGTGGTGGGTGCGGCCGGCCAGGACTTCGGCGACGACGTCGCCCAGGCGGGCGAACATCTCGTTGCCGGAGGCCGTGAGGATCACCCGGTGGAAGGCGATGTCGTGGATCAGGTACTCCTCCAGCTTGTGGCCGCGGGAGTTGGCCACCAGGCCGAGCGCACACTCGGTGAGCTCGGCGCACTGGTCCGCCGTGGCGTTCTTCGCGGTCAGGCCCGCCGCCACCGGTTCGATCGCCGAGCGCAGCACGGTGAGTGAGCGCAGCTGGTGGGGACGGTCGGCGCCCGCCAGGCGCCAGCGGATGACCTGCGGGTCGTAGACGTTCCACTCGCACTTGGGCAGCACCGTCACGCCCACCCGGCGGCGGGAGGCGACCAGGTGCATGGACTCGAGGACGCGCACCGCCTCACGCATCACGGACCGTGACACCTCGAAGTGCTGGGCGAGTTCGTCCGTGCGCAGGACACTGCCGGCCGGATACTCGCCCGCGGTGATCGCGGGGCCAAGGGTGCCCAGTACGTGGCCGTGCAGCCCTCGACCCGGTGTGCTCATGCACACAGCGTACGGGGCAGATCACGGGAAGAAAAAGTCAGACTTATTCGTCACAGACTCTTGAATTCGTCGTACCTAATGGGTTTCATCTACGCGACGTCAGCAGTCAGACGTCATGCGTCGAAGAAGACAGCGAGGCAGTAATGAACACCCCCCACGTCGTCGTGGTGATGGGCGTCGCCGGCACGGGCAAGACCACCATCGGTCCCCTGCTCGCCGCCCGGCTCGGCGTCCCCTACGCCGAGGGCGACGACTTCCACCCCCAGGCCAACATCGCCAAGATGACGGCCGGGATCCCGCTCGACGACGAGGACCGGTGGCCGTGGCTCGACGCCATCGGCACCTGGGCTCACGGGCGGGCCGGGCTCGGCGGGGTAGTCAGCAGCTCGGCACTGAAGCGGTCGTACCGCGACCGTCTTCGCGCGGAGGCCCCCGGTGTGGTGTTCGTGCATCTCACCGGCGATCGCAAGCTCATCGAGGACCGCATGGGCCACCGCCACGGTCACTTCATGCCGACCTCGCTGCTCGACTCCCAGTTCGCCACGCTCCAGCCGCTGGAGCCGGACGAGGTGGGGGTCGCCGTGGACGTCTCCGGCAGCCCCGAGGAGATCACCGAGCGGGCCGTCAAGGCACTCGCGACGCTTCCCGACGCGGCGCAGTAACACCCCCCACCGCAGCAACACCTTCTCCCCAGTCCCCATCTCTGCAAGGGAACCCCCGTGACCAGACTCAGCGTCGAGGTGCTGGCAGCGGACGCGGTCCAGCCGATCACCTCGGCAGGCCGCGCCCA
The DNA here is from genome assembly GCF_042889305.1 of Streptomyces sp. NPDC002619. Lineage (NCBI taxonomy): Bacteria > Bacillati > Actinomycetota > Actinomycetes > Kitasatosporales > Streptomycetaceae > Streptomyces > Streptomyces sp. NPDC002619. Next base: position 194,415 of record NZ_JBIAQV010000006.1, read on the forward strand.
GCTGGGCATCGCCGTGCTGGCGGCCTTCGCCGTCATCATCCTGCTCATCACCCAGTTCAAGCTTCACGCCTTCCTGGCCCTGACCATCGGCTCGCTCGCCCTGGGCGCGTTCGCCGGGGCGCCACTCGACAAGGCGATCGTCAGCTTCACCACCGGCCTCGGCTCCACGGTCGCCGGTGTGGGTGTGCTCATCGCGCTCGGCGCGATCCTGGGCAAGCTGCTCGCCGACTCCGGCGGTGCGGACCAGATCGTCGACACGATCCTCGCCAAGGCCGGTGGCCGGGCGATGCCGTGGGCGATGGTGCTGATCGCCTCCGTGGTCGGTCTGCCGCTGTTCTTCGAGGTCGGCATCGTGCTGCTGATCCCGGTCGTCCTGATGGTCGCCAAGCGCGGCAACTACTCCCTGATGCGGATCGGCATCCCGGCGCTCGCGGGCCTGTCCGTGATGCACGGCCTGGTGCCGCCGCACCCCGGCCCGCTGGTCGCGATCGACGCGGTCGGGGCCAACCTGGGTGTCACGCTGGCGTTCGGCGTGCTCGTCGCCATCCCGACGGTGATCGTCGCCGGTCCGCTCTTCTCCAAGGTCGCGGCCCGCTGGGTGGACGCTCCGGTCCCGGACCGGATGCTCCCGCCGCGCGCGTCCGAGGAGCTGAAGAACCGCCCCGGCTTCCTCCCCACGCTGGCCACGGTGCTGCTCCCGGTCGTGCTGATGCTGTCCAAGGCGCTGGTCGACCTCGTCATCGACGACCCGGCCAACACCACGCAGCGCGTCTTCGACGTCATCGGCTCCCCGCTGATCGCCCTGCTCGCCGCCGTGATCGTCGCCATGTTCACGCTGGGCCGGCCGGCCGGGTTCACCAAGGCGCGGCTCTCGCAGACGGTCGAGAAGGGCCTCATGCCCATCGCGGGCATCCTGCTGATCGTCGGCGCGGGCGGTGGCTTCAAGCAGACGCTGATCGACTCCGGTGTGGGCCAGATGATCCTGGACGTCTCCAAGGACTGGTCGATCCCGGCCCTGCTGCTGGCCTGGCTGATCGCGGTGGCGATCCGGCTGGCGACCGGTTCGGCGACGGTCGCGACCGTCTCCGCCGCCGGTCTCGTGGCCCCGCTGGCCGCCGACATGTCGACGACCCACGCGGCCCTGCTGGTCCTGGCCATCGGCGCCGGCTCGCTCTTCTTCAGCCACGTCAACGACGCGGGATTCTGGCTGGTGAAGGAGTACTTCGGGCTGAGCGTCGGGCAGACGATCAAGACCTGGTCGATCATGGAGACGATCATCTCCGTGGTCGCGGGCGCTCTGGTCCTCCTGTTGTCCCTCGTGGTCTAGGAACGGTACGGCGATGACGGCTCACCCACTCTTCGACATCAGCGGCCGCAGGGCCCTGGTCACCGGCTCCAGCCGCGGCATCGGGCTCGCCCTGGCCCGCGGGCTGGCCGAGGCCGGCTGCACGGTGGTCCTCAACGGACGCGACACCGGCCGGCTCACCGAGGCCGCCGCCTCACTGCCCGGCGACGTCCGCACGGCCGCGTTCGACGTGACCGATGGCCCCTCGGTGGCCGCGGGCATAGCCGAGGTCGAGGAGCGGGTGGGCCCGCTGGACATCCTGGTCAACAACGCGGGGATGCAACTGCGCGCCCCGCTCCTGAAGTTCACGGACCAGGACTGGCACCGGATCCTGGACACCAACCTCACGAGCGCGTTCCTGGTCGGCCGTGAGGCCGCCCGGGGCATGACGGAACGCGGCCACGGCAAGATCATCAACATCTGCTCGCTGCAGAGCGAGGTGGTCCGCCCCGGCATCGCGCCGTACGCGGCGACCAAGGGCGCGCTGAAGATGCTCACCAAGGGCATGTGCGCGGACTGGGGGCCGTACGGCGTGCAGGTCAACGGCCTCGGTCCCGGCTACATCGAGACCGAGCTGACCCAACCCCTCGTCGAGGACGAGGAGTTCAGCGCCTGGGTGCGCCGCCGCACCCCGGCCGGCCGCTGGGGCCGTACCGAGGACCTGGTCGGCGCGCTGCTCTATCTCGCCTCCCCCGCCGCCGACTTCGTCGGCGGGCAGGTGCTGTACGTCGACGGCGGTATGACGAGCGTGCTCTGAAAGGGGCCCCGGGAATGCTGGGTTGTGTGATCCACGGGCAGGGCGACCTGCGCGTCGAGGAACTGCCGGCCGTCGAGCCCGGCCCCGGGCAGGCCCTGGTCGCCGTCCGCTACGGCGGGGTGTGCGGGTCCGACCTGCACTACTGGCGGCACGGCGGCGTCGGTGACTTCCGGCTCCGGGAGCCGATGGTGCTGGGGCACGAGGTGGTGGGGACGGTCGTCGCGTACGGCTCCCCGGACACCCCGGGTCCCGCGGTGGGTACGGCCGTCGCCGTGCACCCGGCGACCCCGTGCGGGGTGTGCCCGGAGTGCGTGGACGGCCGCGCGAACGTGTGCCGGGACACCCGTTATCTCGGCAGCGCGGCCCGGTTCCCGCATGTACAGGGCGGGTTCGCGGGTCAAATGGTCGTACCGGCGGGGCAGTTGAGGCCGCTGCCGGAAGGGCTGGAACTGCGCCGGGCGGCTCTCGCCGAGCCGCTGTCGGTGGCGCTGCACGCGGTGCGGCGGGCCGGGGACGTGGCCGGACGGCATGTGCTGGTGACCGGGGCCGGTCCGATCGGATGCCTGGTCGTGGCGGCGGCGAAGGCCGCGGGCGCGGCGCGGGTGACCGTGACCGACCTGCTGCCCGAGGCGCTGCGGTACGCCGAAGTCGCGGGCGCCGACACGGCCGTACGGGCCGACGATCCGGACGACTCCGGGTGGCCGGCGGAGGTCGACGTGGCCGTCGAGGCGTCGGGCGTGGCCGCCGGTCTCGACACCTGTCTACGGCTCGTGCGGCGCGGCGGGGTCGTCGTGCAGCTGGGGATGCTGCCGCCGGGACAGAGCCCGTTCGCCGGGAACCTGGTGGTGAGCCGGGAGATCGAGGTGCGCGGGGCGTTCCGCTTCGACGCCGAGTTCGACGAGGCGCTCCCACTCCTCGCGGCCGAGCCGGTGTTCGACGCTCTGGTCAGCGCGGTGGTACCGGTCACCGACGCGGAGTCCGCGTTCGCACTGGCGGCGGACCGCAGCCGGTCGTGCAAGGTGCTGCTGGACTTCGGGGCCTGAGCGGACGCTGCCACAGCTCAGGGCCGCCACAGCGGATGTTCCCGCTTTGCCCACTCCCGGCTCACCGTCCCCGTGCGCAGGCCGCGACGCGACTCCGGGTCGCCCAGGGCCATGCCGATGTGGCCCGCGAGGACGATGCCGATCGTCAGGGCGAGCCAGTCGTGGACGAAGGTCGCGGAGGTGCGCCACATCAGCGGGGTGAGGTGGGTGAACCACATGATCAGGCCCGTGCCCAGCATCACCAGCGTGGCCCCGGCCAGCCACGAGGCGTAGACCTTCTGCCCGGCGTTGAACTTGCCCGCCGGACGCGAGGAGTGCCGTTTGTCGCGGTGCAGTGCGGCGCGCAGCCAGACCCGGTCGTGCGGGCCGAAGCGGTTGAGGAAGCCGAGGTCGGTGCGGAAGGCACGGGAGGCGAGGCCGAGCAGGACGGGGGCGGGGAGGGCGAGGCCGGCCCACTCGTGGACGCGGACGACCAGTTCGCGGCGCCCGACCAGGATCGCCAGCTGCGGGATGTAGAGGAAGGCCGCGGTCAGCACGCAGATCCCCATGAGCAGGGCCGTCGTACGGTGCACCCAGCGCTCGGCGGGGGTGAAGCGGTGCAGTCGCCCGGTGGTGGCGGGGGCCTCAGCTCGTAGGCTCATCGGACCGTCCGTTCGAGTGGCCGACCCAGGCGTCGACGTCGTATCCCAGGTGCTCCCAGTAGCCGGGCTCGACCTTGTCGGTGACCGTGATCCCGGAGAGCCACTTCGCGGACTTGTAGAAGTACATGGGGGCGACGTAGAGGCGGACGGGGCCGCCGTGGTCGTGACCGATGTCCTTGTCCTGCATGCGCAGGGCGACCAGGACGTCCGCGCGGCGCGCCTGGTCGAGGGTGAGGCTCTCGGTGTAGGTGCCGTCGAAGCAGGTGAAGCGGATCGCCCGGGCCGTGTCGCGCACACCCGCCGCGTCCAGCAGCCGGGAGAGCCGTACGCCCTCGAAGGGGGTGCCCGGCACCCGCCAGCCGGTGACGCACTGGACGTCCTTGACGAGCCGGGTCTGCGGCTGGGCGCGCAGGTCGGCGAGGGTGTAACTGCCGGGGTGGTCCACGAGTCCGTCGACGGTGAGCCGGTAGTCCGCGGGGCCCTTGTGGGGCACGGACGCGGCGACCGAGTAGTAGCGGAAGCCGCCACCGTTCGGGAGCAGTCCGGTCAGGCCCGTGGGGTCCTTGCCGGACATGGTGCCGAGGAACGCCTCCATGCCGCGCTGCAGCGCGGGCGCGGCGACCACGCCGAGGGCGCCCAGGCCGAGAGTGCCGAGGAAGACTCGGCGGCCGACGGGCCTGCCCTCCTCGGGCGGACGCCCTACCCCTGATTGTTCAGAGTTCACGCATTCATTCGAGCACTCCGGACCCCCTCGGGGCCAGGGATGGCGGACAGCGGTCAGCGTTCCGTAATGACTTCTTACGTACTTCTCAGAAAGCGCCCGGGGAGGCGGTCTCCGGGGTGCCGAGCGCACGCGCGCGTGCAGTGCGGAAGGCGGCGCACGGGTCGTGGTCCGGGTAGCGCCAGGGCGCCGGGGTGAGGTGTGGGCCGATGCGCGGGAACAGGGCGGCGGCCTCGGCGTGCCGGCCCGCGCAGGACATGGCGTGGGCGAGGTGGTTCAGGTCGACGTGGCGGCGTGGATGGTCCTCGGGCTCCCACTCCAGCCACCAGTCGAACGCGGCCCGCAGCAGCGGCCCGGCCGTGGCCTGCGACCAGTGCCCGGAGGCGGGCGGGTCGGCGGGGGTCAGGCCCGCGTCGGCCAGTACGCGATAGCGCTCGGCGTGCGCGACGACCGGCAGCAGGGCGAGCGGGGAGTCGGCCGGGGCGCTGGCCGCGGAGCGGTCGGCGAACGCGTACACCTCGTGGTCCCGGTCCGCGCCCCGCTCCGGCCGGTGTTCGGCGAGGCCGGCGGTCATCACGTGGTGGGCGTGGTGGTGGTCGGGGTGACGGGCGCGTATCTCGGCGAAGATCCGCTGCATCCCGTCCCCCGTGCCTAACGCGCGCTCCAGCAGGAGCAGGCCGAGCCACGGGGTCGGGTCGGCGGGCGCGAGGGCGGCCACGTCCTCGCAGGCCGCGCGCGCCGTCCCAGGGTCCTCCTTGGCACGCAGGGCCCGGCGGACCAGGGCCAGGGCGAGCAGCGCGGCGGCGCCGTCCGATCCGGGCTCGGCGAGCAGCCAGTCCCGGGCCCAGGCGGCGGCGTACGGCTCCCGCGCGAGGACGGTGATCCGGTGACCGCGGCGGTCCCAGTCGTCTCCGGTGCGCAGCAGCAGGGCGCGGGCGGCCTGGCGGCGGCCCTGGGTCAACGCGGTGCGCGCGGTGATCAGTTCGGCGTCGTCCAGAGCGTGATCCGGGGCACGGTGCACGGTGCGGGCGGGGCGCTCGCGGCGCTGGTGGAGCAGGGGCGGGGGTGAGGGCACCGCGGGACTTCCTGATTTTCGGGCTGCCATCGGCCGATCACTCACAGCCAACCCTCAGCCAATAGTTCGCGTCAAGTTGCCCGGCAGTGTTACCGGCTTCAACTACCTTTTGCCAAGAGGTAGTTGCGGCGCGGGCGTGGCGACGGCGCAGTAGGGTGGAGCGCACGCCGCGGGTCACCCTGTGGCGTAGGCCATGGCGCCGCCCTCCCGGGCGTCGGACCATGGCCGTTCAGGTTGCGCCGCCGCCCTCCACCGCCGCCGGGCCGACGGACCACCGTGACCGAGTCCACTGCCCGGTTCCGGGCGCTCACGGACGCACACCGGGGCCTGGGACGCTACAGTCGGCCCATCGCACCCCGTGGCCCCGCCGGATGATCGAGGTACGCAGCGTGTCGGTTCTGGTTCTGATTCTCGCCGTGAGCGCGGCCTGTTGCCTGGGCTTCGGGTTCGTGCTCCAGCAGAACGCCGCCCAGAAGGCACCCCTCAGCGACTTCCTCAGGCCGCGCCTGCTGCTCGACCTGATGAAGGTGCCGCGCTGGCTCGGCGGCATCGGGCTGATGGTGGCCGGCATGGTCCTGGGCGCGGTCGCCCTGGGCCGGGGCGAGATCTCCCTGGTCGAGCCGCTGCTCGCCACGAACCTGCTGTTCGCCCTCGCGCTCTCCCGCCATCAGACGAAGCAGCCGCTCGGCCGCCAGGGCTGGGCCGGTCTCGCGCTGCTCGCGGGCGGCGTGTCGGCATTCATCCTGGCGGGCCAGCCGCGCGGCGGCACCGCCATCTCGGACCCGCTGCGGCACTGGCTGATCATCGGCGTGACGGTCGGCCTGGCCCTGCTGCTGACCACCTACGCCAAACGCTCCCGGCTGAGCTCGGGCCCGGTGCTGCTGGCCGTCGCCGCCGGTCTGCTGTACGGCGTACAGGACGCGCTCACCCGGGTGAGCGGGCAGCGCTTCTCCGAGGGCGGCCTGATGGAGGTCCTCACGGGCTGGCAGCCGTACGGCGTACTGGTGATCGGCATAACGGGGCTGGTCCTGGTGCAGAGCGCGTTCGAGACCGCACCGCTGCGCATGTCGCTGCCCGCGCTCACCGCGGCCCAGCCGCTCGCCGGGATCCTGTGCGGGGTGGGCTTCCTCGGCGACCGGCTGCGCACCGACACAGGGGCGCTGGCCTGGGAGGCGGCGGGGCTGGCCGCGGTGGTCGTGGGCATCGTGCTGCTGGGTCTGCACCCGGCGATGCCGTGCGGCACGGGGCAGCCGGAGCCGGAGCGGGACCTCCAGCCGTACTGACCCACGCCGATTCACTCGCTCGGCCCTGCTCGGCCGGAGTCGCAGTCGGCCCTGCTTGGATGGGTCCATGAGCGCTGCTGACGAGATCCTCGACATCGTCGACGAGAACGACCAGGTCATCGGCCAATCCCCGAGGGGCGAGGCCTACGCGCGCGGGCTGCGCCATCGCGCGGTGTTCGTCCAGGCCCGCGACGCCGACGGCCGCGTCTTCGTCCACCGCCGCACCGCGACCAAGCTGGTCTTCCCCTCCCTGTACGACATGTTCGTCGGCGGTGTGGTCGGCGCGGGCGAGTCGTACGACGACGCGGCTCTGCGCGAGGCCGAGGAGGAGCTGGGGGTTTCGGGGCTGCCCCGTCCGGCGTTCCTGTTCAAGTTCCTGTACGACGACGGGGCCGGGGGGACCTGGTGGTCGGCGGTGTACGAGGTGCGCTGCGAGCTGCCGGTGCGGCCCCAGGTGGAGGAGGTGGCCTGGCACGACTTCGTCACCGAGGGCGAGCTGGCGGCGCGGCTCGGGGAGTGGGAGTGGGTGCCGGACGGCCTGGCGGCGTACGAGCGGCTGCGCGCGCACCGCGCGGCCCGGCCTCGATAGGGTCCGGCACGTGATCGAGTTCGTACGGAACATCCGCCTGTGGTTCGCGCCCGAGCAGATCCGGGCGGAGGGCTCCACCCCGGACTACCGGTTCTCGCTGGCGAACGAGCGCACCTTCCTGGCCTGGCTGCGCACCGCGCTGGCGCTGATCGCCGGGGGCTTCGCGGTGGACCAGTTCCTGCCGCACCTGCGCTGGGCCTGGCGGGTGGGGCTGGCGATGGCGCTGCTCGGGGCGGGCGTGCTGTGCTCGCTGCGTGCGGTCAACCACTGGGTGCGCTGCGAGCGGGCCATGCGCCGGGGCGAGGACCTGCCGATGTCCCGGTTCCCGGCGCTGCTCGGGGTCGTGATCGGCGTGGTGGCCGTCGCGATGGTGGTCGTGGTCGTCGTCGGCTGGGACGGATGACGGGCGGGCGGGACCCGGGCGCGCGGGCGACGGGCGGGCATGAGCCCGGCCCGCAGAAGCCGGTCGTGCGGGATCCGGGCCTGCAGCCGGAGCGGACCCGGCTCGCGTGGCGCCGTACGACACTGACGTACGCCGTGGTCGCCGTGCTCGCGCTGCGCGTGGCCCTGCACGCCGGTGCCACCGCCGTCGGCGTCGTGGTGTGCGCGGTGTGCGCCGTGCTCTGGTCGGCCTTCCTGTGGGTGGCCCACCGCCGTATCCGGACGCTCGCGGCGACCGCCCGCCCGTCGGCCCTCGCGCCCCCGCAGGCCGCGGCGGCGGCGCTGTGCGCCGTGGCGACGGCCGTGTGCGCGGTGGCGCTGGTCGTGCGCTGACTCACCGGGGCCCGTAGACATGCCAGGCGTCCGGATGGCCCTGGTCGTGCTTCCGGTCGACGGGGCCCGAGGGCGCCACGCAACCGGAATGCCGCCATATGGGCATTTCACATGACAGCCTGTCCGTCGTCATCACCCGCACACCCCGAAGGTGAGCACCATGAGCACCACCCTCCATCAGGAACACGGCGCCCACACCCACACCCACGGCCCGGGCTGCGGGCACACCGAGGTGCCGCACGGCGACCACACGGACTACGCGCACGACGGACACCTGCACCGCGAGCACGGCGGCCACTGGGACGAGTGCGAGGCCATCGGGCACACCACGCACGAGGGCCACGACCATCGGCACGGCGAGGGCTGCGGACACGCGCGCGTGCAGCACGGCGACCACGTCGACTACCTGCACGACGGTCACCGGCACGCCGAGCACGCCGGTCACTGGGACGACCACTGAGCACGACCCACTGGGCGCGGCCGGAAAACACCCGTCGACGGCTCTCCGCGGACCCCGCGGGGAGCCGTCGGCCTATCGTGGCTCCGATCACGTTTCGCCCACCCACTGGACGGCATACCGACCGGTCGGCATCATGAGTCGCGTCCTGTTCACCTGTTCGTAGGAGCGATGCATGAACCCCGACCACCCGCCCGGACTCGACCTGGACCGGCTGCGCGGCCTGCTCGACCGCGAGCGGCCGGGTCTGGTCGACGGCCCCCTGACCGGCAGGCTGATCGAGGGCGGACGGTCGAACCTCACCTACGCGGTGTCGGACGGCGCATCGACGTGGGTCGTACGGCGGCCCCCGCTCGGCCACGTCCTGGCCACCGCGCACGACATGAAGCGCGAGCACCGGGTGATCAGCGCCCTGCACCCGACGGCGGTGCCGGTGCCGCGTCCGGTGCTGCTGTGCGAGGACGAGGAGGTGCTGGGGGCGCCCTTCTACGTCATGGAGTTCGTCGAGGGAACGCCGTACCGGACCGCCGACCAGCTCGCCCCGCTCGGCGCGGAGCGCACACGTGCCGCGGTGCTGGCCCTGGTCGACACCCTGGTCGAGCTGCACGCCGTGGACCCCGCCGAGGTGGGCCTGGCGGACTTCGGCCGACCCGAGGGCTTCCTGGACCGGCAGCTGCGCCGCTGGGGCAAGCAGCTGGACGCCTCCCGCAACCGCGACCTGGCCGGCATCGACGAGCTGCACGCGTCCCTCGGTCGGGCACTGCCCACTTCCCCGGCCCCGAGCGTCGTACACGGCGACTACCGGCTCGACAACGTCCTGATCGGTGACGACGACAAGATCAAGGCGATTCTCGACTGGGAGATGTCGACCCTCGGCGACCCACTCACCGACCTGGGTCTGCTGGTCATGTACAGCACGCCGCTGGAGTTGCCCGACTCCCCCATCTCCACGACTGCTTCGGCCGCCGGGCACCCCGCCCCCGCCGAGCTGATCGAGCGCTACTCCGCCCGCTCCGGGCGCGATGTCTCGGCCGTTTCCTGGTACACGGCGTTCGCCTGGTTCAAGCTCGCCGTGATCCTCGAGGGCATCCACTACCGGTACACGCTGGGCCAGACGGTCGGGCGCGGCTTCGACCGCATCGGCGATCTCGTACCGGTCTTCATCGACCACGGACTGACCACGCTTCAGGAAGGCTGACCGGACATGGACTTCGCGTTCGACGCGCGCACCGAGGAACTGCGCGCCAAGCTGCTCGCCTTCATGGACGAGTACGTCTATCCGGCCGAGCCGGTGGCGGAGGAGCAGCGGGCCGCGCTGGCTTCTCCCTGGGACACCCCGGCCGTGGTCGAGGAGCTCAAGGCCGAGGCGCGCAGGCAGGGCCTGTGGAACCTCTTCCTGCCGGACGCCGAGTACGGTGCCGGGCTGACGAACCTGCAGTACGCACCGCTCGCCGAGATCACCGGCCGCTCCCCGCAGCTCGCGCCCACCGCGTTGAACTGCGCCGCTCCCGACACCGGGAACATGGAGGTGCTCGCACAGTTCGGCGACGAGCGGCAGAAGAAGCAGTGGCTGGAGCCGCTGCTGGCCGGTGAGATCCGCTCGGCGTTCGCGATGACCGAGCCGGAGGTGGCCTCCTCGGACGCCACGAACATCACCACTCTGATAGAGCGCGACGGCGCCGACTACGTCATCACCGGCCGCAAGTGGTACATCTCCGGGGCGATGGACCCGAACTGCGGCATCTTCATCGTGATGGGCAAGACGGACCCCGACGGCGCCGACATCCGCCGTCAGCAGTCCATGGTGCTCGTCCCCCGCGACACCCCCGGCGTCACAGTCAAGCGCGCGATGCGGGTCTTCGGCTACGAGGACCACTACCACGGCGGCCACGCCGAGGTGATCTTCGACCACGCGCGTGTGCCGGTGTCGAACCTGGTCGGCGCGGAGGGCGGCGGCTTCGCCATCGCGCAGGCGCGGCTCGGTCCCGGCCGGATCCACCACTGCATGCGGCTGATCGGCATGGCCGAGCGGGCGATCGAGCTGATGTGCCGCCGGGCCGTCTCCCGCACGGCGTTCGGCAAGGCCCTGGCCCAGCAGGGTGTGGTCCACAACTGGATCGCGGACGCGCGCGTGCAGGTCGAACAGCTGCGGCTGCTCGTCCTGAAGACGGCCTGGCTGATGGACACGGTCGGCAACCGGGGCGCCCACACGGAGATCCAGGCCATCAAGATCGCCACGCCGCGTGCGGTCGTCGACATCATCGACCGGGCGATCCAGCTGCACGGCGCGGGAGGCGTGAGCCAGGACTTCCCGCTGGCCGAGCTGTACGCGGGCGCGCGGACCCTGATGATCGCCGACGGCCCGGACGAGGTCCACCAGCGGTCGCTGGCGCGGCGGGAGCTGAAGAAATACCTGTGAGCAGGCGCGTGTAAGGGGCGGCCGCCAGCGACGGCCGCCCCTTACACATCGGACTTCAGGGCCGCAGCGACCGCAGCAGCAGGTCGGCCAGGTGGTCGGCGACCTCTTGTGGGGTGAGCGGGCCGTCGGGGCGGTACCAGGTGGACAGGTGGTGGACGGAGCCGAAGTGGTAGTCCACGACCAGGTCGGCCGGGGTCTCCTTGGAGAAGACGCCCTCGCGCTGGCCTTCCTCGATGAGCGCGCGGAAGCGTTCGTGATAACGGCGCCGCTCGGCACGCACCAGTTTGTTCTTCTCGGGGCTGAGCTGGTGCATGGAGCGGAAGAAGATCATCGCGTCGTCGAGGTTCTCGATCGTCGTGACGACGACGTCGGCCGCCGCGGCCCGCAGGCGCTTCTCGATCGGCTCGTCGGCGTCCGCGAACGCGTCCAGCCGCTCCTGCTGGACACGCAGCACGCGCGCGTACACCTCGTGCAGGAGGTCGTCCTTGGAGCCGAAGTAGTGGTAGAGCGCTCCCTTGGTGACGCCGGCCGCCTCGACGATCTCCTGCACCGAGGTGCGGTCGTAGCCCTGTTCGGCGAAGAGCCGGGTGGCGGCGGCGAGGAGCCGCTGCGGGACGGGCGTACCGTCTCCGTCCGTCGTCCTGGCCACTGCCGCCACCTGCCTTTCCTTGATGCCTACTGGCTGTCGTCACTGCGGTCGTGTACGCGGGAACGCAGTTCCCGACGGAGGATCTTCCCACTCGCCGTCTTGGGCAGTTCGGGCAGGATCTCCACCTGACGCGGGTATTTGTAGGCCGCCAGTCTCTCCTTGCAGTAGGCGGCCAGCGCACCGGGGTCGGTCTCGGCACCCGGACGGAGGCTGATGTACGCCTTGACGGTCTCGCCCCGGTAGCCGTCGGGCACCCCGACGACGGCCGCCTCGCGCACCGCCGGGTGTGTGTAGAGCACGTCCTCGACCTCGCGGGGCCACACCTTGAAGCCGGACGCGTTGATCATGTCCTTCTTGCGGTCGACGACGTACAGCCAGCCCTGTGGGTCCATGAAGCCGATGTCGCCGGTGCGCAGCTCGCCGTCCGGGAAGGTCTCGGCGGTGGCCTCGGGGCGGCGCCAGTAGCCGGGCACGACCTGCGGCCCGCGCACGACGATCTCGCCCTGTTCGCCGAACGGGACCTCCTCGCCCGCGTCGTCGACGATGCGCACGACCGTGTCGGCGCCGGGCAGGCCCACGGCCAGCGTCCCGGAGGCCGGATCGACGGGCGCCTCCAGCTGGGGCGGCACGGAGGCGCAGGGCGCGGTGCACTCGGTGAGCCCGTAGCCGTTGCGTATGTACGGCCCGAAGCCCGCCCGGAACTTCTCCACCAGGGCGGGCGGCACGGGTGCGCCGCCCGAGGAGATGTTCACGAAGGAGGAGAAGTGATCCGGGGTGACGTCCGGGTGGGCGGCCAGCGCCATGAACGCGGTGGACGGGCCCACGGTGTAGTGCGGGCGATGCTCGGCGAACGCCTCCAGGACCACGCCGGGTTCGAAGCGGTACGTGAGCACCAGGGTGCCCGCGCTGTTCAGACAGGCACCGAACTGGCAGACCATTCCGGTGATGTGGAACAGCGGGGCGAGGGCGTGGTAGACCGGCGCCTCGGGCAGGGCGAGCCCGGTCCGCTGGCGCTCGGCGTTGTACATGATGTTGGCGTGTGTGTTCGTGGCGCCCTTGGGGGTGCCGCTGGTGCCCGAGGTGTAGCTGATCAGCGCGGTGTCGGCGGGGAGCGGGTCGCGGCCCCCGGGGGCCTTGCCGCCCTGCCGGGCGACGGTCACGAGGTCGTCGGCGTCGGGGGCCTGGGGCAGCCGCTCGAAGGTCAGCACGCGCGCGTCGTTGCGAGTCTGGAAGTCCGACTCGCAACCGGTGAGCACGATCCGCACCGGCGAGTCCGCGGCCGTCTCGCGCAGATACGACTCCCAGGCCCGGTCGGAGCAGATCAGCGCGGCCACCTCGCCGTCCCGTAGGACATGGCCGACCTCCCCCGACTTGTACATGGGGTTGACCGGCACGACGGTCGCGCCCGCCTTCCACGCCCCGAGGACGGCGAGCACGAAGTGCGGGGAGTTCTGCAGCAGGACGGCGACCCGGTCGCCGCGCTCCAGTCCACGCGCGGCGAGATGCGCGGCGACGGAGTCGCTGAGCGCGTCGACCTCGCGGTAGGTGAGGCGGGCGTCGAAGTAGGCGAGGAACGTCCGGTCCGGGGCCTCGGCAACGGAGCGGCGCAGGGCGTGCACGAGCGAGTCGGCGGGTTCGATCGGGCCTCGCTGGACGTCGTTGAGCAGGGTCAGCCAGGGCCGGTCGGCGTACCCGGTCACAGGGACGCCTCCCACTTCTGCTGGAGGTGGTTCATGTTGGTCAGCCAGCGGTCGGGGTCGGCGGCCCTCGCCTGATAGAACCCGGAGACCTCCGGGTGCGGCAGGATCAGGAAGCGGTCCTCCTCGATGCCCTTGAACAGCGCGTCCGCGACGGCCTCCGGCTCGATGGCGGTCGGCTGGAGGACCAGGTCGCCCGCGCTGCCGGTGGCGGCCAGCATGTCGGTGCGAACGCCCTGCGGGCAGATGGCGTGAACCTTGAGGCCCCGGTGGCGGTACGTCAGCGACAGCCACTCGGCGAAGGCATAGGCACCGTGCTTGGTGACGCTGTAGGGGGCGGCGCCGATCATGGTGAGCAGACCGGCGGCGGAGACGGTGGAGACGAAACGGCCACTGCCGCGCTCGAGCCAGGCCGGCAGCAGTTCCCGGGCGGCCCGCACATGGGCCATGACGTTGACGTCCCAGGCCTGCGCCCAGACGTCCTCCCCCGCCGCCTCCGAGCCGCCCGAGCCGAGTCCCGCGTTGGAGCAGTACACGTCGACGGTGCCGCCGAGCGCCTCACGGGCCTCGCCGACGATGCCGGACGCGTCACCCGGAACCGCGATGCCACCGATCTCCTCGGCGACGGACCGGGCCCGGTCACCGTCCAGATCGTTCACGACAACCCGAGCCCCTTCGGCGGCGAACCGACGGGCCAACGCGGCCCCGATCCCCCCACCGGCCCCGGTGACGACGACACCCGCATCCCGCACGGCTCCCACTATCGGTCTCCTTCGACAGGCAGCGATTCGGCTCAGCGCGCCCACACTAACCGGTCGGTATGTTTGAAGAAAGGTCTCACCGCAACACCCATAGGGGCGCGGGGCTGCATCGATATGCAGCTCCGCCGCGCGGGCGCGATCAACCACGGTGGACCAGCACCTTCCGCACGACCCGCGGAGACGCATAGCGTGCGCATGCCAACGTCCACAGACTGCGGAGGTCCCCATGCTCCTGTCCAGACGAGGTCTTCTGACAGCAGCGGCAGCAACAGCGGCCGTAACCCCCACGGCAACGCCGACAGCCTCCGAACGCCGCAGCCAGGTGCACACGGGATTCGACCGCTTGGCCCAGGACGGCTACGCCCAGCTCAGCGGCCGGCGAATCGGCATCGTCACCAACCCCACCGGCATCACCCGCGACGTACGCCACATCGTCGACGTCATGCACGCCGACTCCCGCGTGAACCTCACCGCCGTCTTCGGTCCCGAGCACGGCTTCCGCGGCACCGCGCAGGCCGGCGGTTCGGAGGGCCGCTACGACGACCCGGCGACCGGGCTGCCCGTCTACGACACCTACCAGAAGAGCGGTCAGCCGCTGGCCGACGTCTTCACCACCTCCGGCGTCGACACGATCGTCTTCGACATCCAGGACGCCGGCGCGCGCTTCTACACGTACATCTGGACGCTGTACGACTGCATGGAGGCGGCGGCGCTCGCGGGCAAGCGGTTCGTCGTGCTCGACCGGCCGAACCCGGTGACCGGGCGCGAGGCCACGGGGCCGGTGCTGCACAAGGAGTTTGCGACGTTCGTCGGGCGGCAGCCCATCGCGCAGGCGCACGGGATGACGGTCGCCGAGCTGGCACGGCTGTTCAACGGGGAGTTCCTGAGCACACCGGTGCCCCTGGAGACCGTACTGACAACGGGCTGGAAGCGGTCGGACTTCTTCGACGCGACCGCGCTGCCGTGGGTGCCGCCGAGCCCGAACATGCCGACGCCGGACACCGCGCTGGTGTACTCGGGGACCTGTCTGTTCGAGGGGACGAACCTGTCGGAGGGGCGCGGCACGACACGGCCGTTCGAACTGCTGGGTGCCCTCGGGATCGACGGGCGGTGGGCGGCAGCGGCGAACAAACTGGGGCTGCCGGGCGTGCGTTTCCGGGAGGCGTACTTCGCGCCCACCTTCTCCAAGTTCCAGGGGCAGACCGTCGGGGGTCTGCAGCTCCATGTGCACGACCGGGCGGCGTACGACCCCGTGCGGACCGGGATCGCGCTCCTGGTGACCGCCAAGCGGGTGTGGAGCGGGTTCGCCTGGCGGTCCGACAACTGGATCGACAAGCTCACGGGGTCCACCAGCGTACGCACGATGATCGACGCCGGCGCCGGGACGGACGAGGTGGTCGCCGCCTGGCAGGACGAGCTGGCCGCGTTCCGGCGGATTCGAAAGGAATATCTCCTCTACAAGTGAGCCGCTTCGTATGGCCAACCCCGTCAACCGGCGGGACGATGCGCGCACATCGCACATCGCACCGCTTCGGGGGACGAGGGGGGCCGGCATGGCGGATCCTGGAACGATCGTGACTCCCTACTGGGAGCTGACGTTCGACGCGGACGGGGATCCGGACGGCCGGGAGCGGGACCGGCTGCTCGACGAGGTCACGGACCGCGGTGTCCGTGACCTGATCGTCTTCGCGCACGGCTGGAACAACGACCGCTCGGGCGCGACCGCGCTCTACCGCCGCTTCTTCGCGCCTGTCCCGAAGCTCGCGCCGAAGGCCCGGATCGGCTACGTGGGCGTGATCTGGCCCTCGATGCGGTTCAGCGACGAGCCTATCCCCGACTTCCCCAGGTCCGTGACGGCGTCCGTGGCCGCGGGGCAGGGACTCGACCAGGACACCCGGCACGCCCTGCTGGAGACTTTCCCCGGGCAGGCCACCGTGATCGACCAGATCGCCCGGCTCCTGGACCAGCGGCCGCCCGAGGAGGCCGAGTTGGTGGAGTTCGGGCGGCTGGTACGGGAGTTGGTGGAGCTCGTGCCGGGCGGGCCGCAGCCGCTGTTCGCGGCGGACACGCTCGCCGAGGGGGTGCCGCAGAGCGAGCCCGTCCTGTTCACCGGGGACACGGTGGCGCTGTGCGACGAGTTCGCGCAGGCCCTGGCCGGTCTCCAGGCCCCGGGCGAGGTGGCCGGGTTCTCGTTGCCCAACCCCTGGGACGGGGCGCGCGAGTTGCTGCGGCAGGCGACGTACTACGCGATGAAGCGGCGTGCGGGCACGGTCGGCGAGCGCGGACTCGGGCGTGTGGTCGGGCAGTTGGCCGGGCGCGCGCCGGGGGTGCGGGTGCATCTGGTCGGGCACAGCTTCGGCGGGCGGCTCGTGTCGTTCGCGTTGCGCGGGCTGCCCGAGGGGGTGCGCACGGTGAAGTCCGTGACGTTGCTCCAAGGCGCCTTCTCCCACTACGCGTTCGCGACCCGGTTGCCGCAAGATCCCCGCGCGGGAGGGGTGCTGCAGGGGCAGCACAACCGCGTCGACGGGCCGCTGGTGTGCTGCTACTCGCACTTCGACCAGGCGCTCGGCACGATGTATCCGCTGGCGTCACGGATGGCGGACGACGACGCGTCCGTCCTGGGCCTCGACCTCGGGGACGTGCTGGGCGCCAAATGGGGAGCGATGGGGCACGACGGGGTGCAGGCCGTGCCGAGTACGCAGGCGCTGACGCTCGCCGGGGCGCTGAACGGACAGCTGCCGACGTCGGGTTGTGTGAACGTCGACGCGGCGGCGGTCGTCAGGCGCGGGGGGCCGCCGGCCGGCGCGCACAGTGACATCGTGCACGCCGAGCTGGCGCGGGTGGTGCTGGCGGCGGGCCGCATCGCGTGACCCGCCGCCGTCGGAATGTCATCGGTGCGAGGTGTACTCCACAACCTGCTGGTACGTCGGCCGGTTCTGCCAGCTGATCTTGCCGTGCTTGATGCCGCCCAGGGTGCGCTGGACGATCGAGTCGGCGCACCACTGGTCGCCCGCCGAGCACTGGTCGTCGCCGGGGTAGACCTGGGCCGCGGTCAGGCCGGCGGCCTGCTTGAGCGTGCTGATCAGGGCGTCCCGGCAGGAGCCGAGGCTGCCCCCGCCGCAGTACTTCTGCTGGAGGCCACCTTGCACGGGCTCACCGAGCACCGCCCGGATGTCCTTGTCGACATAGCTCCACCAGCCGTACTGGAAGGAGCTTCCGGCGTGCGAGCCGGTCGGGCCGTGTCCGGCGGACGGGGCCTCGTCGACCGGAAGGTTGTTGCTGAAGGCGGTGTACAGGTCGCTGCCCAAGCCGGGTTCGAACTCGGCCTTCACCAGCAGCGGCCACCAGGCGTCCAGGATCCGGATCGCGTCGGCGTTGGCGTAGGTCTTCGAACCGGCCGACGTCTCCGCGCGTTTGGCGCCGGCCGTGACCCAGGTCTGGAGCTTGCCGACCGCCGCCGCGGCCGTGGTGTCCGTGACCGGGGAGCTGTTGATCACCTGCAGCAGGTCCGGCAGGACGTCCTCGGCGCGCAGGTCGGCGAGCGCCGCGTCCGCCATCGCCTTGACCAGCGACGTCCGGGTGACCCCGCCGGCCTGGACCAGCTTCTTCACCCGGTCCTCGAGCAGATTGCCGCGGTGCACCGAGCCCTCGCCCCAGGGCGCGGCCGTGTAGTCCTTGGCCTGCTTGTTGTTCCAGGAGATGTAGTAGTCCTGGTCGATCGAGTTGGGGTGCGCGGAAGGCGGGGTGTAGTCGGCCGTGTTGGTGGCCCCGTTCCAGTTCTGCCACTCGTAGGCGGACTGCGCCCACACCGGGAACTCCGCGTCCACCCCGCTCGCCCGCACCGGGTTGTCACCGCTGTTGTAGTACGCGGTGTGCTGCGAGTCGGCGTAGAACCAGTTGAAGGTGTAGTTGATGTGCTGCACCGCGCCCTGGAAGGTCTGCGGGCTCTTGAGGTAGTCGGGGTCGTTCAGCATCTGGAAGCCGATGATCGAGTCGACCTCGTGCAGATAGGAGGAGCGCAGGCTGGTGTAGGCGACCTTCTTGCCGCCGACGGTCGCCCGGTACTCGACCGGCCCGTACTTGGTGCGCCAGACCCGCATCGTGTACGAGCCCGCAGCGGTGCCGTCGGCCACGGTCGGCTTCCAGGCGTTCTTCTGCTCGACCTTGTCCATGGCGGTACAGGTGCCGTGGTAGAGGTAGTGGTAGTCGTCCTGGCACAGTTCGACGGCGTACGTGTCGATGATGTCCTGACCGGAGGTCGTCGCGCTCCACGAGTAGTCCTGGCCGCGACCGAGTTCGACGTACATGCTCAGGCCCGCGAAGGACGCGCCGCGGGCGCTGATGCCCGGGCCCTGGATCTCCTGGAGCAGCAGCAGCTGCGGGGCGAAGTAGCCGGTCTGCGGGCCGAAGACGGCGATCGGGTGGCCGCTCGCGGTGTGTGCGCCGCTCACCACGAGGGCGTTGGACATGCCGCGCCGTGCCGAGCTCAGCGCCGTCTTGGCGGCGCCGGCCGAGGCGCTGGTGGCGCTTGCGGTGGCCGCGCTGCCCGTACGGTCGTAGAGCAGCGGCTCCTGGGTGACGGAACCGGCGTCGGGCAGGGCCTCGCCGCGCGGGCTGTCCGGCTTGGTGGCGTAGGGGAAGCTCTCGCCGTTGTGGACGGTGAGGACGGCCTCGGGGTCGTTGCGCTCACGGAAGGACTCCCAGATCCGGGTGCCCTCCTCGACGCCGTACTTGGACTGGGCGGCGATCAGCGAGAGGGCGTTGTTGACCTCGCCGCCACCTCCGGCGCCGAACAGGGAGCCCACGACGGAGGCGAGCGCCACCAGGTCGGTGATCTTGAAGTGGTCGATGGTGCCGGCGTTGGTGATGGAGTCCTTGTGGCCGGTCAGCACGTACTCGCCTGGGAAGTAACGGCCGCTGTCGGAGGCGTCGATGTAGGCGTTGATGCCGTCGAGATAGGCGGTGGCGTCGGCGAGGGCCTGCTGGCCGCGGGCGCCGTTCTGGGCCACGGCGTTGTCGATCTGGGCCTGCAGGTCCGTCTCGGTGTAGGGGGCGTTGCGGTAGAACTCCTGCTCGAGGCCCTGGTTGGCGGGGGCGCCGCCCGCGAAGGTGGTCAACTGGCCGCGGCCGACGTGCCGGAAGACGTCCATCAGCCACAGCCGGTCCTCGGCGGCCGCGAAGCCCGCGCCGAACTCGGTGCCGTACCGGGTGGTGCCGGTGATGTGCGGCACACCGGTCTTCTTGTCGCGGACGATGGTCACGTCACCGCGGCCGGCCGGCTTCTCGGTGGACGCGACCTGGTCGGAGGGGACGCCGAACGACGCATCGTTGAAGAAGGTGTTGATCTTCGCGTCGGTCAGCCCCGAGTAGCCCGTGGCGAGGTTGGCATAGGGGCCGAGCTGGTCCTCGGCGTGCGAGGGCTGGGTGCCGAAGGCCTGGTTGAGGAGGATCTGGGCGAGGGTCGCGTTGCCGTTCTCACCGGGCGGCAGGATGTCCGAGCACTGGCCGCCGCAGTAGTCGTTCGCGGCCGTGACCTGCGGTGCCGCCGCGGCGGTCTGGGCCAGCGGGGACAGCAGTCCCGCGATCAGGACGCAGACGGACGCGGTCTTCAGGAACCCCGGGAATCTGCCGGGAGTTCTCAGTTTGTCAAAGAACCAGTTGTGTGGGGTACGCCGTGGCATGGCAGCTCCTCCCGACGGGGGTGGGCCGGACGTTACCGCCGGTATCCCCGAGAGTGAAGATGAACATGCGTCAAGTTTTCGGAGTGGCCGGGGAGTCGATGACGGGGCATCGGAAATCGGAGGGAGCCGATTCGCGTGTCGACACGTCTATTCGGCATCGGGGGGCGCGAAGTCCGTACGACGACGCCGAAGTGACCGCAGTACAGGTGCAGGTGTGACGGAGGTGCAGGGCGATGGCCGGTTTCCGGAGTCTGGCGAGACAGGTGCGAGATCCCCGCTGCGATCTGGCGCTGCGGCGCTACTCGCTGCGCAAGTGCCTCGAGCGGTTCGCTCCGTACGGGCACCGGGCGACCTGGGACCATCTGTGCTCCCGGGCCGGGTTCGGACCCGAGGACCGCTCCCCCGACCCGGCGCGGCTCGTGGCCGCGCTGGGGGAGTTGGAGGAGGCCCGCGCGGTCTGGCTCGCCTATGAGGCCGAGTTCGCCGAGCGGCGCCGGAAGGAGAAGCACGACGGGCTGCGCCGGCCGGGCAGTGTCGACGACTGGCACCGGCTGACCTGGGGCGGCTTCGGGGTCGCCTGCTGCGACGACCCCCAGCGCCACCCCCGTGAACCACTCGACGAGGTGCTGCGGCGGCTGATCGCCGCCCTGGAGCGTGCCCCGGGCTCGACCTGCCCGGTGTGCGACGGAGAGCACCTCGTCTGGAAGTACGACCTGGACCACGAGCCGTCGTCGGGTCCGGTCTGCGCGGACTGCGGGATTCTCGTACCGCGGCCCGTACTCACGCCCGAGGCACTGGCCTACGCCAGGCACGGACGGCTGCTCATGTCGGCCTGACCATCCGGGGGTGCACGCACCGGGGATGCCGCATCCCCCTGTTCTGCCCGACTGTTCTGACCGACGGGCAGCGCCCACCTGAGCCGCCTGGGGTCCCCGGGCCTACCCGCCCCCCGGCAACAGACGTGACCCTGTCTGTCGTTGGCCGAAAACGTCGTTCGGGTTGGACAGGACGCAGCTGTCCAGGGACAGGCAGCCGCAGCCGATGCAGTCGGTCAAGTGGTCGCGGAGGCGGTTGAGTTGCCTGATGCGTTCGTCCAGTTCGGTGCGCCAGGCTTCCGAGAGGCGCGCCCAGTCCTCGCGGGTCGGGGTGCGCTCCTCGGGGAGTTCGGCGAGGGCCTCGCGGATCATGGCGAGGGGGATGCCGACCCTCTGGGCGGCGCGTACGAAGGCGACGCGGCGCAGGGCGTCGCGGCTGTAGCGGCGCTGGTTGCCCGAGGTGCGGCTGCTGCTGATGAGGCCCTTGGACTCGTAGAAGTGCAGGGCGGAGACGGCGGCGCCGCTGCGCGCCGACAGTTGGCCGACGGTCAGCTCGTGGATCTTCTCGGGGATCTGGGGCACCCCGCAGAGCCTACCGAGCCCTACCTCCGGGCCGTCCGTTGACATCGTCCCCGCCCCCGACCATGCTAAGCAGTTGCTTAGAGGCGTGAGATGTGAGCGAAAGGGCCGGGAACATGGCAGAGCCGAGGATCTTCTCCTCCCCCGACGAGCTGAAGGCGGCCGTGGGCGAGCAGCTGGGGTACACCGACTGGGTGGAGGTCGGCCAGAAGCGGATCGACCTGTTCGCGGACGCCACCGGCGACCACCAGTGGATCCACGTCGACCCGGAGAAGGCCGCCCGGGGACCGTTCGGGACGACCATCGCGCACGGCTATCTGACCCTGTCGCTGCTCCCGCTCTTCGGCCCGCAGCTCATGGGCGTCGAGGGCGTGAAGATGGGCGTCAACTACGGGACGAACAAGGTCCGTTTCCCCTCCCCCGTCCCGGTCGGCTCCCGGCTGCGCGCCACCGCGAGGATCAGCGGCGTCGAGGACGTCACCGGCGGCGTCCAGGTGACCGTCGCCTTCACCGTGGAACGCGAGGGCGGCGACAAGCCGGTCTGTGTCGCGGAGTCGGTCTCGCGCTACTACCTCTGAGGCGCCGCGGTTACTTCGCCGCGCCCACCATCCGCAGCACGAGGTCGGCGTACAGCGCGCCGACCTCGTCGGGCGTCCGGGGTCCGTCGATGTTGAACCAGCGGGCGACGTCGATGCACAGGGAGAGCACTGCGAGGGTCGTCCCGTGCAGGTCCTCGACGTCGAACTCGCGGGAGTCCATGCCGTCCTGGATGATCCCGCGCACCTCGGCGTCGACCTGGCGGCGCAGCGCGAGGATCTCGGCGCGGGCGTCCGGCCCGAGCGCGTCCAGCTCGTACTGCACGACCCTGGCCGTGGTGCGCCGTCCGGCGTGCCAGCGGACGAAGGAGCTGACGGCGTCGGCGAGCCGCTCCGTCGCGGTGCCCTCGCGCCGCGCGGCGGTCCGCAGGATGTCCAGGGCCTTGTCGTGGCCGATCCTGCTGATCCGGTGGAGCAGCTCCTCCTTGGTCTTGTAGTGGATGTAGAGCGCGGCCGGGCTCATACCGGCGCGGCCCGCGATGTCGCGGGTCGTCGTCGCGTGGTAGCCGCGCTCGGCGAAGGCTTCCACGGCGGCGACCAGCAGTCGCCGGGCCGCGTCAGGGGTGACCTCGTCCCACGGCTCGACCTCGCCGCCGGTCGTCTCCTCCGCCGTACTCATCGCTCGCCAGCCCCTCTCCGTCACAGGAGCTCCACCATACCGCCGAAGGTGAGCGAGCGCTTAGCCTGCCCGCTCAGAGCTTTTCGAAGGGGTGGTAGTCCCTCGCCGCCGTCTCCTGTCTGTCGCGGATCACCTTGGCCAGGGTGAAGGCGGAGGTGACGAGGTAGAGGACGGCGATACCGAGGAAGGCCCGCACCCAGGCGTCGACGTTCAGCTTGAAGATGCCGATGGCCGTCGCGGCCATCGCGACGGAGAAGGAGGCGACCGCCTGGCCGTAGAAGGCGGCGGTGTTCTGCTTGGACGATGTGTCACTCATGGGGACCAGCGTCGGCGGATGTGGCCCACGCCACATCCGCCAAGGTACTCAGTCAGGTACTCAGAACGCCGAAACCCCCGTAAGCGCACGCCCGATGAGCAGCTTCTGGATCTGGCTGGTCCCCTCGTAGAGAGTCATCACGCGGGCGTCGCGCAGGAGTTTGCCCGCCGGATACTCGTCGATGTAGCCGTAGCCGCCGAAGACCTGGAGGGCGTTGTTCGCGGCGCGGACGGCGGCCTCGGAGGCGAAGAGCTTGGCCTTGGAGGACTCGGTGGCGAAGGGCTGGCCGCGGTCGATGAGGTCGGCGACCCGCCAGGTCAGCAGTCGGGCGGCGTCCACATCGACCGCGATGTCGCTGATCAGCTCCTGCACGAGCTGGTGGTGGGCGATGGACCTGCCGAACTGCTCGCGCTCACCGGCGTACTTCACAGCCGCGTCCAGCGCGGCCTGGGCTATGCCGACGCAGCCCGCCGCGACCGACATCCGGCCCTTGGCGAGTGCGGACATGGCGACGGAGAAGCCCTTGCCCTCCTCGCCCAGCATCGCCGACGCCGGGACCCGTACGTCCTCCAGGACCAGTTCGGCCGTCGTCTGACCGCGCAGGCCGAGCTTGCCGTGGACGGCTCGGCGGGTCAGGCCCGGGGTGTCGGTCGGCACCAGGAAGGCGGAGACTCCCTTGTGGCCGGGGGCGTCGGTGGAGCGGGCGAAGAGGAGGACTACGTCGGCCCAGGTGCCGTTGGTGATGAACATCTTGGCGCCGTTGACCACGTAGTCGTCGCCGTCGCGTACGGCCCGGGTGGTGAGGTTGCCCGCGTCGGATCCCGTGCCCGGTTCGGTCAGGCCGAAGCAGCCGACGTACTCGCCGGAGGTCAGTCCGGGCAGCCAGCGGCGCTTCTGCTCCTCGTTCCCCCAGGCCGCGACGGTCTTCGCGACGAGGCCGAGGGAGACGGACACGATGCCGCGGACCGACGAGTCGCCCCGGCCCAGTTCCTCGGTGACCAGGCAGTAGGAGAGGTGGTCGCCGCCCGAGCCGCCGTATTCCTCGTCGATCGTGAGCCCCAGGAAGCCGACCTCACCGAGCTTCTTCACGATGCCGCGGTCCACCTCCTCGGCGCGGTCCCAGGCGATGACATGGGGGGCGATCTCGCGCTCCACGAAGTCCCGGGCGAGCTGCCGGACGGCGTCCTGCTCCTCGCTGAGCCCCAGGTTCACCACGAGATCACCCCTCAGATGACAGATCTTGAGCGCCGTATCTTGAAAGCCGTACATTTAAATTAGCACTGCTAGTTTCCATATGCAGCCCTACTATGTGCGCCATGGCCCGACCGCGCAAGCCCCTCCTCAGCACCGACCGGATCGTCGGGACGGCACGCGAACTCGTGGACACGGAGGGCCTCGCGGCCGTCTCCACGCGCCGGCTCGCCGCCGAACTGGGAGTGAGCGGGCCCTCCCTCTACAACCACTTCCGCACGAAGGACGAGATCCTCGAAGCGGTCGCCGACTCGGTGAGCGGACTTGTCGACCTGTCGATGTTCGAGGACGGCCGGGACTGGCGCACGGCGCTGCACGACTGGGCCGTCTCCTACCGGGCCGCCCTGCGCGACCACCCGAACATCGTCCCGGTCCTCGCCCGCGGCCCCGGCCGCCGCCCCGCCGCGCTGCGTCTCGCGGACGCGGTGTACGGCGCGATGGTCGACGCGGGCTGGCCGCCGGCGCAGGCCACGTCGATCGGCGCGCTCATGCGGTACTTCATCATGGGCTCGGCACTCGGCTCGTTCGCCGGGGGCTTCGTGGACGACGCGAGCGCGTACGACCCCGCCGACTATCCGCACCTCGGCCAGGCGCACCTTCTCGCCGAGCAGCAGGAGAAGATCGACGAGCGGGCCTTCGAGACGGGGCTCACTGCGCTGCTCGACGGGCTGGCCCAGCAGTTTGCGCAGGTCGGGCGTAGTGCGTAGACACAGTTCGGCGGACGCCGAAGTGTGCATGTCCCATGCTGGAGTGCATGGCCATCAAGGACCCTCAGGCCCCCGGGCTCGCGGCGCTCGCCGGGCTGATCGCCGACGAGACGCGGGCCGCGTGTCTGCTGGCGCTCCTCGACGGGCGTGCCTGGACGGCGGGCGAGCTGGCGCGGCACGCCGGGGTCGCGGCGTCGACGCTGAGTGAGCATCTGAGCAAGCTGGTCGCGGGTGGGCTGCTCAGCGAGGAGCGGCAGGGGCGACACCGGTATGTACGGCTGGCCGACGCGCAGGTTGCGCAACTTGTGGAGGAACTGGCCTCGCGGGTGTCTCCGACGGCTTCGCGGGGGCCTGTGGGCAGTTTGCGGCGGTCCAGTGTCGAGTCGGCAATGGCTCGTGGGCGTACCTGTTACGACCATTTCGCGGGGCGGCTCGGGATCGCGGTCACGGATGGGATGACCCTCCGGGGGTTGTTGCGGCAGGACACGGGGTTTGCGCTGACCGATGCGGGGGTTGAGTGGTTCGCCTCGGCGGGGATCGAGCTTGATCGGTCGTCCCGGCGGCCTCTGGCCCGGGGCTGCCTGGACTGGACCGAGCGGCGGCCCCACCTGGCGGGCCTCGCCGGGGCAGCGTTGTGTCGGCATGCGCTGGACGCGGGGTGGTGTGTGCGGATCGGCTCCGCTCGGGCCGTGAAGGTGACTCTGTCGGGGGAGCGGGTGCTGTTCGACCTGTTGGGGATCGAGGCGGAGGTGTTGTGAGTGGCTAGTGGATCGGGGGGTTCCGTGTGCGCCGTCTGTTTTCCGCCAGCCCCTGTCCCGTGCCGCCATCTAGCCTCAGGAGCATGATGAAGATCTCCCCGTCCCGGCCCGACCTCCGTGCCACCGGTGCTGCCCTCGTCACCGTTGTGTTGTGGGCCTCCGCCTTTGTGTCCATCCGTAGTGCGGGCGGTGCCTATTCGCCCGGGGCGTTGGCGCTCGGGCGGTTGCTCGCCGGGGTCGTCGCGCTCGGGGTGATCTGGGGCGTGCGGCGAGAAGGGTGGCCACCCAGGGGCGCCTGGCGTGGGATCGCGATATCCGGGGTGTTGTGGTTCGGGTTCTACATGGTCACCCTCAACTGGGGTGAGCAGCAGGTCGATGCGGGGACTGCCGCGCTCGTCGTGAACGTCGGGCCCTTGCTGATCGCTCTGCTCGGCGCGCGGCTGCTCGGTGATCCGATGCCGCCGCGGCTGCTCGCGGGGATGGCGGTGTCGTTCGCCGGGGCGGTGACCGTGGGGCTGTCGATGTCCGGTGGGGGCGGGTCCTCGCTGCTCGGTGTTGTGCTCTGCCTGCTCGCGGCCGTCGCTTACGCGGCCGGGGTCGTCGCGCAGAAGCCCGCCCTCGCGCAGGGGAGCGCACTCCAGGTGACGTTCTTCGGGTGTCTCATCGGGGCCGTGGCCTGTCTGCCGTTCACTGGGCAGCTGGTGCACGAGGCCGCCGGCGCCCCTGTCTCCGCGACGCTGAACATGGTGTACCTGGGCATTTTTCCGACGGCGATCGCCTTCACGACCTGGGCGTACGCCCTCGCCCGGACGACCGCGAGCCGTATGGGCGCGACGACGTACGCCGTGCCCGCCCTGGTCGTGCTGATGTCCTGGCTGGCGCTCGGCGAGGTGCCGGGGCCGCTCACGCTGGCCGGCGGGGTGCTGTGCCTGGCCGGTGTGGCGGTGTCCCGGTCCCGGACGCGTGCCGCGGTCCGGGCCGCCGCTCCCGAGCCGCGGCCCGAACAGGTCTCCTGAGCCTCAGAACACCACCAGCGCCCGGCCGCCCTTGCCCGCCAGCATGTTCTCGAAGGCGGCCGGGATGCCCTCCAGGGCGATCCGTTCCGTGACCAGTGCGGACAGGTCGAGCCGACCCGCCCGTACGTGTTCGGCGAGCACCGGTACGTCGCGGGCCGGGTCGGAGTTGCCGTACACGCAGCCCGACAGCGTCCTGCCCCAGTGGAAGATCTCCAGCGCGTTGAAGGTGACCTGCTGGTCCTTGCCGCCGATGCCGACGACCGTCGTACGGCCGCCTCGGCGGGTGGACTCCCAGGCGGCGCGGATGCTGACCGCGCGGCCCACGCACTCGATCGAGACGTCGGCGCCCTGTTTGCCGGTGAGGGCGCGGATCTCGCGCGGGGTGTTCTCGGAGGCGACGACGTAGTCGGTGGCGCCCGCGCCGCGTGCCAGGTCTTCCTTCTCCGGGGACACGTCGACCGCGATGATCCGTGACGCTCCCGCGATGCGGGCCGCCTGGAGGGTGGAGAGGCCGACTCCGCCGACGCCGAACACCGCGACCGTCTCGCCCTGTCGGACCCGCGCCGAGTGGTGGACGGCGCCGTAGCCGGTGAGGACGGCGCAACCCAGGAGGGCTGCGTCCGTCAGCGGCACTCCCTCCGGGAGGGGCAGCACGCAGGACCCCGAGACCACGGTCTCCTCGGCGAACGCCGCGACGTTCAGGCCGGGATGGAGGTCGGTGCCGTCCACGGTGCGAGCGTAGACGTCGGCCGCGCCGGTCAGCGCGTTGGCGCACAGCCAGACCTCGCCGAGCGTGCAGGCGTGGCAACTGCCGCAGGACGGGGCCCAGTTGAGGACGACCGGGGTGCCGGGCGCGACGTGGGTGACGCCCTCGCCGACGGCGACGACCGTGCCCGCGCCCTCGTGGCCGAGGACGGCCGGCACCGGCACCCGCATGGTGCCGTCGGACAGGGACAGGTCGGAGTGGCAGACTCCGGCGGCGGCGAGGCGGACGCGGACCTGTCCGGGGCCCGGGTCCGGCAGGTCGACCTCGGTGATCTCCAGGGGAGCCCCGATGGCGGGCAGGACGGCGGCACGTACGGCCATGGCTCACAACTCCCTTAGAACTGGAGGGACTTGGTCTGAAGGTATTCGGCGAGTCCGTGCGCGCCGAGTTCGCGGCCGACTCCGGACTGCTTGTACCCCCCGAAGGGGGCGAGCGGGTTGAAGCGGCCGCCGTTGATGTCGACCTGGCCGGTGTCCATGCGCCGGGCGAAGGCCACCGCCTCGGCCTGGTCGCCGGCCCAGACGGCGCCCGCGAGGCCGTAGACCGTGCCGTTGGCGATGCGCAGGGCGTCCTCCTCGTCCTCGTAGCGGAGGATGGTGAGGACCGGGCCGAAGATCTCCTCCTGCGCGATCGTCATGTCGGGGGTGACGTCGGCGAAGACCGTGGGGCTGACGAAGTAGCCCTTCTCGCACGGGGATTCGGGGCCGCCCGCGACCAGCCGGGCGCCCTCGGCCACGCCCTTCTCGATGTAACCCCGGACCCTGTCCTGCTGCTTGGCGCTGACGACGGGGCCGATGCGGTCGCCGTACTTCGCGGCGGCCGCCACCGCCAGATCCACGGCCTCGTCGTACTGGTCGGTGTGTACGAGCATGCGTGTCCAGGCGCTGCACGTCTGACCGGAGTTGGACATCACGTTGGCGACGCCCACGTTCACCGCCTTGGCGAGGTCGGCGCTCGGCAGGATGACGTTGGCGGACTTGCCGCCGAGTTCGAGGGCGACCTTCTTGACGGCCGCGCCCGCGGCGGCGCCGATGCGCCTGCCGACGGCGGTGGAGCCGGTGAAGGAGACGAGGTCGACGCCGGGGTGTTCGGCGAGGGCCTGTCCGGCGACCGGGCCGAGCCCGGTGACCAGGTTGAACACGCCCGCGGGGACGCCCGCTTCATGGACGGCCTCGGCGAACAGCTGGGCGGTGAGCGGGGTGTTCTCGGCGGGCTTGAGGACGACCGTGCAGCCCGCGGCCAGCGCCGGGGCGCCCTTGGCGACGATCTGGTGGAGCGGGTAGTTCCAGGGGGTGATCGCCCCGACCACGCCGACGGGTTCGTGGTGGACGGTCGAGTTGCCGACCCGCTCCTCGAAGACGTGGGTCGCGGCCAGTTCGGCGTACGAGCCCGCCACCGCGATCGGCACACCCGCGTGGACGGTCTGCGAGAACGCCAGGGGCGCGCCCAGTTCGGCGGTGACCGTTTCGGCGATCTCGTCCTTGCGGGTCACGAGCACGTCCCGCAGGGCGGCCAGCCGGGCCCCGCGCTCGGCGGGCGGGGTCGCGGCCCAGGCCGGGAGGGCGGCACGGGCGGCCCGTACGGCCGTGTCGACGTCCAGCGCGCCGCCCGCCGGGACCTGGCCGATGACCTGCTCGTCGGCCGGGTTCACGATCTCGATCACGTCACGGCCCTCGGCCGGGCGCCAGGCGCCGTCGATGTAGAGGCCGTCGTGTGCCTTCATGCTGCTTCCTCCCGGCGGGCCGCGTCGTCGTCCGGCTCACAAACTAGCGGCGATAGTTTTTCGGCGCCAGAGGGCTCCGGGCCGAAGCTCCGGGGACGTCAGAAGTCGACCTGCGCCTGTTCGTCCACCCTGCCCACGGACTCCTGCGCGAAAGCCTTCTCGTACGCGCGCCGGATCTCCTCGATCTTCCGGTCGCTCGCATCGGCCCGTGCCACGGGATACAGCAGGATCAGCTCGTACGACCGCTCCTTCTCGATCGCGCCGTGCACGTCCCGCCACTGCCCGCGTCCGCTCTGCACGGTGAGCCCGTCCGGGAAGTCCGGGGTGACCTCCCGGCCGACGAACGACATGAACTGCCGGTCGGTGACGGCCGGGCCGCCGTCCGGCCGTGCGGTGCCGAAGAAGAGACGGGTCTCGACGTACGGGTTCCCGCGCTTCGGGGTCTCCTCGGTGAGGTTGGCATAGGCGGTCGGAGCGGCGGCGGCCAGCAGGACTCCGGCGGCGGTGAGGCCCGCCCGGGTCCGGGTGAGGTGCTTGGTCATGCACCTTTCCCTAGCGCCCCCATTCCTCCAGGTCGGGCAGCCGCGCCGGGGACGGGCAGATGCGTTCGCCGTGCTGGTCGAACACGAACAGGTGGGCGAGGTCGACGAGGAGGGGGGACGTGTATGCCGTGGCGTAGGTGGAGGTCGGGGGTGGTACGCACGACCAGGTCGCCCGGCAGTCGGCCCTCCGGCGGCGCCGGTTCTGGGTCGGCGTCCGCCGGGTGCTCGAGGAGCACCACCGGCCCGGCGCGCAGGGCGCCGGCCTTCTCCCGGAGCCCGTGAGTCACGGAAGTTGACGGAATGTGCCCGGCCGGGGGAAGACACGTGCCGGGCACCCATGACGCTGCTGGTGGGAGGGGAAACGGACGCCGGCGTTCAGCGCCGGGCGCGCGGTCGCGTCGTCCCGGACACGGGTTCCGGCCGCGCGGCCGGCTTCGCCGGTGACCGCACCGCGACACCCGACGACAGCAGCAACAGCACGCCCAGCATCACGAACGGCGCGGCCACGCCCGCCACTCCGGCGACCAGGCCGGCGGCGGCCGGCGCGGCGACCTGGCCGAGGCGGTTGCCGGTGAGACGTAGCGCGAGGGCGGTGGAGCGGGCGCTGTCGGGGGCGGCCTGGACGACGGTCGTCATGGACAGCGGCTGGCCGACGCCCAGGCAGAAGCCGAGGGCGGTGAGCAGCAGGCCGAGCGCCCACACGGGAACCGGCAGCGCGATGCCCGCGCACAGCAGCGCCGCCAGGAAGCAGGTCACGGTGAGCAGCGCGGGCCGGCCGAGCAGCCTGAGCAACGGGGTGAGGACGAGCCGGCAGGCGATGGTGGCCCCGGCGCGCAGGCTGAGCAGGACGCCGATCACCGAGGGAGCGATGCCCCGATGCTCGCCGACCACCGGGAGATAGGCGGTGAGGATGTCGGTGGCGGAGAGCACGGACAGGCTGATCAGCATGCCCGCCGGCACGCCCCGGGCACGCAGGATGCCGCCGACGGCGACCCGTTCACCGGATGCGGTACGGGACGTGACGGCCGTACGGTCCTCGATGCGCCACAGCGAGGTGAACGCGACCGCCGCGCCCGCCCCCGCGACGATCAGCGCGAGCGCGCTGGTGCCGGCCATGTCGGGACCGCCGATCAGAACGCCGGCCGCGATCGGGCCGACGAGCTGGCCGAGGGAGGCGCCGATGGTGAAGTGGCCGAAGTTGCGGTCCTGTTCGTGCGGAGCGGACTGGCGGGCCACCAGCGACTGGGCGCCGATCACGAAGCAGAGGTGGCCGAGCCCCATCACCCCGCTCCACAGGGCCATCGTCCACAGGGAGTCGGCAATGCCGCTGAGCGCGCAGCCGGCGGCGATGAGGACGACGCCGATCGGGAGGAGCGGTGCGCAGCGGCCGTGGTCGATGCGCCGGCCGAGCGGTACGGCGGCGAAGAGCGGCAGCAGCGCGAACACGCCCGCGATGACGCCGACCGCCCGCTCGTCGGCGCCGAGGGCGAGGGCCCGGTAGGAGACGGCGGGGCGGGCCATCGACACCGCCCCCTGCGCGAAGCCGAAGGCGATGACGAGGCGCAGCAGCCAGCCGCGGTTCCTCCCGGGCTCCATGGTGTTGACCTCCGTCGGGTGATCAGATGATGCCGAACAGGATTCCTGCCCCGAGTACGACGAGTGAAGTCAGCGCCGCCCACTTCACCACGAAGCGCGTGTGGTCGCCGAACTCGACCTTGGCCATGCCGACGAGGACGTACACGGCGGGCACGAGCGGGCTGGACATGTGCAGGGGCTGGCCGACGAGCGAGGCGCGGGCGATCTCCAAGGCGGAGACTCCGTGCGCCTGGCCGGCCTCGGCGAGCACCGGCACGATGCCGAAGTAGAAGCCGTCGTTGGACATGAAGTACGTGAGCGGGATGCTCAGTACACCCGTGACGAGGGCCATGTGCGGGCCCATGCCGGCGGGGATGTTGTCCACCAGCCACTTGGCCATGTGGTCGACCATGCCGGTGCCCTGCAGGACGCCCGTGAAGACGGCGGCGGCGAAGACCATGCCGGAGACGTTGAGGACGTTCTCGGCGTGCGCGGCGATGCGGGCCTTCTGATCAGGCATGTGCGGGAAGTTGACGGTGAGCGCGAGCGCGGCGCCGAGCAGGAAGAGCACCGGGATCGGCAGCCACTCCATGATCATGGCGGTGAGCAGGGCGAGGGTGAGCAGCGCGTTGAACCAGTAGAGCTTCGGGCGCAGGGTCTCGCGGTTCGGGTCGAGGCCCCGGAAGCCGTCGTCCTCGGGGAGTTCCGCGTCGGTGCCGGAGCCCGAACCGCCCGTGCGCACAGGGGACTTGCCCGAGCCAGCACCGACCAGCACCGTCTCCGTCTCCTCCACCAACACCTCGTCCAGCGTCAGCACCCCGAGCCGCTTGCGCTCGCGGCGGCCGAGGACGTACGCGAGGGCGAGGACGGCGACGAGGCCCACCGCGAGCGCCGGGATCATCGGCACGAAGATGTCACTCGCGTCGACCTTCAGCGCGGTGGCGGCGCGGGCGGTCGGGCCGCCCCACGGCAGGGTGTTCATCACGCCGTTGGCCATGGCGGCGACACCGGTCATCACGACCAGGGACATCTTCAGGCGCTTGTACAGCGGGTACATCGCCGAGACGGTGATCATGAAGGTGGTCGAGCCGTCGCCGTCCAGGGAGACGATCGCGGCGAGGAGCGCGGTACCGACGACGATGCGCAGCGGGTCGGCCCTGCAGAAGCGCAGGATGGCGCGCACGACCGGGTCGAAGAGGCCGACGTCGATCATCACACCGAAGTAGACGATCGCGAACATGAGCATCGCCGCGGTGGGCGCGAGGCTGGTGACGCCGTCGATGACGTAGTCGCCGAGCTCGGCGCCCTTGCCGACGAACACGCAGAACAGCGCGGGAATCAGCACGAGCGCCGCGATCGGCGACATCTTCTTCAGCATGATCAGGACCAGGAAGGTCGCGATCATGGCGAAGCCGAGGATGGTCAGCATGAATGGATACCTAACGTTCGCCCTTGAACATTCCACCGGGCAGGCGGTGCGACGACGTTAGGTCGCGTCAAACGGCGTTAACAAGACGTTGACGCGCGAGCAATAAGCGCAAAACTCCAGGTCACAGCAGTGCGGTCAGTTCGACGGGGAATCCGTTGAGGACGGCGTTGCCCGACAGCGGGTCGAGGAGGCTGCCGTCGAGGAGCTGGTTGACGTTGACGCCGGGGGTCTCGTGGGCGTGGTTCAGCCGGGTGCCGGGACGGTCGTGGCCCCAGCCGTGCGGCAGGCTCACCACGCCCGGCCG
Organism: Streptomyces sp. NPDC002619; assembly: GCF_042889305.1. Classification (NCBI taxonomy): domain Bacteria; kingdom Bacillati; phylum Actinomycetota; class Actinomycetes; order Kitasatosporales; family Streptomycetaceae; genus Streptomyces; species Streptomyces sp. NPDC002619. The sequence goes on from NZ_JBIAQV010000006.1 coordinate 227,303, forward strand.
GACGCCGTCGGTGACCTCGGCCGGGGCGGTCACCTCTCCCCCGGCGCCCTTCACACGGACGTCGGCGCCGTCGCGGACGCCGAGGCGCTCGGCGTCGTCCGGGTGGATGTGCAGGGTGCAGCGGTTGGAGCCGCCGGTGAGGGCGGGCACGTTGTGCATCCAGCTGTTGTTGGAGCGCAGATGGCGGCGGCCGACGAGGAGGAGACCGGTGGGGTGCTCCCGCAGGGCGGCCCGCAGCCGGGGCAGGTCGTCGGCGATCGGCTGCGGCAGCAACTCGGCCTTGCCGCTGGGGGTCTTGAGCGGCTGCGGGAGGCGGGGGCGCAGCGGGCCCAGGTCGATGCCGTGCGGGTGGGCCAGGAGTTCGGCCAGGGTCAGTCCGTCGGGTCGTACGCCGAAGCCGTCGCCGTAGGGGCCGAGGCGCAGCATCATGTCGAGCCGCCGTTCGGGGCCGGTGTCGCCGGTGAGCTGCGCGGCGAGTTCCTTCGGGTCGCGGCCGTGGACCGGTGAGTGTGCCTCGCGGACCGCCTTGCCCAGAGTCTGGTCGATCACCATCGCGTCGACGGCGGCCGGGTCGGCGCCGTGCATGCCGGTCGCGGCGAGGATCAGCCGGGCCAGGATCTCGGTCTCGGCCATCCTGCCGGGTTCGAGGGGGACTGCGGGACGTGTGTAACGGACCTGGTTGCGTACGGCGAGGGTGTTGAAGGCGAAGTCGTGGTGCGGACTCTGCGCGGGCGGCGGCGGGGGAAGTACGACGGTGGCGTGCCGCGAGGTCTCGTTCAGGTACGGGTCGACGCTGACCATGAAGTCGAGGGAGTCCAGGGCCTTGTCGAGCCGGTCGCCGTCGGGCGCGGAGAGCACGGGGTTGGCGGCGACGGAGATCAACGCCCGCACCGGCACGCCCTGTTCGGTCGCGGTGTCGATCTCCTCGGCGAGCGCGGCCAGCGGCAACTCGCCCTTGGCCTCGGGGTGCCGGCTCACGCGGGAGTGCCAGCGGCCGAGCGCGAAGCCGTGGCCGGGTCCGGCGGGCCGGGGTGTCCGGTCGGTGGCGGCCTGTGGGAAGAGGGCGCCGCCGGGCCGGTCGAGGTTGCCGGTGAGGATGTTGAGGACGTCCACGAGCCAGTTGGCGAGGGTGCCGTGCGGGACGGTGCAGCTTCCGATGCGGGCGTAGACGGCGGCGGTGGGGGCGGCGGCGAGTTCGCGGGCGAGGGTGCGGATCGTGCCCGCGTCCACGTCGCAGGCTTCGGCGACCGCCTCGGGGGTGAAATCCCGTACAGCCGAGCGCAGTTCGTCGATGCCCTGGACGTGCGGTGCCAACTCGCCCAGGGAAACGAGATCTTCGTCGAACAGCACGTACGCCGTCGCCGCGAGCAGCAGCGCGTCGGCGCCGGGGCGGATCGCGAGGTGCCGGTCGGCGAGACGGGCGGTGCGGGTGCGGCGCGGGTCGATGACGGTGAGGGTGCCGCCGCGGGCCTTGAGCGCCTTGAGCTTGCCCGGGAAGTCCGGAGCGGTGCACAGACTTCCATTGGATTCAAGGGGGTTGGCGCCGATCAGGAGCAGGTGGTCGGTGTGGTCCAGGTCGGGGACCGGTATCGCGTTGGCGTCGCCGTACAGCAGCCCGCTGGAGACGTGCTTGGGCATCTGGTCGACCGTGGAGGCGGTGAACAGGCTGTGGGTGCGCAGCGCGCCGAGCAGCACGGTCGGGTAAAGGGCGCCGGCCATGGTGTGGACGTTGGGGTTGCCGAGGACGACACCGACTGCGTGGGGGCCGTACCGCTCGACGACGGGCCGGATACCGGCGGCCACGGCGTCGAAGGCCTCATCCCAGGTGGCCTCCCGCAGTTCGCCGTCCCTGCGGACGAGCGGGGTGCGCAGCCGGTCGGGGTCGCCGTCGACGGCGCCGAAGGCGGCACCCTTGGGGCAGATGAACCCGTGGCTGAACACGTCGTCGCGGTCGCCGCGGGCGCCGGTGACAGTGGTCCCCTCGATAGTGAGGGTCAGCCCGCAGGTGGCCTCGCACAGGGGGCAGATACGCAGGGCGGTGCGGGACACGGGTCCTCCCGGAGGGCGGCGGCTGCGGTGGTGCTCGGACTGAGGGGGAGCATACCGACCGGTATGGACGGAGGGGAGGGGGCGCCGGGGTTCCGTCGCAAATCCGCCTGTCCGCCTGTGGTCCGCGGGCCGGCCACCACTGGTTATCGGGGCGGCCGCCGATGGTCCTCGTGCTCGGGTCAGTCCAGCACGCGGCCCAGGTACGCGCGCAGCAGCTCCCGGGTCTCCGCGATGATCGCCTCGTCGCCCTGCGGGTCCATCCGGAAGGCCAGGTGCACCAGTGTGTCGGCGGTCTCGACGGCTATCAGGAAGGTGCGCCGCAGCGCGTCGTCGGGCGCGCGGCCGAGGTAGCCGGAGAGCAGTTCGGTGAGCTGGTCGGCGACCCGGTGGTTGGGCTCGGCGTCCCGGGCACCGACCGGAATCTGGTTGCCGAAGTCCACGAGGGAGAAGCCGGGCGCGGTGTGCTTCATCGCCAGGTACTCGTCGAGCACGGCGTCCATGGCCGCCCGCCAGTCGCCCGCTCCCGCACCTGCCAGCCGCTCGGTGACGCGCTCGGTGTACCGCTCCAGGTTGCGCTGGGCGAGCGCGTCGGCCATCGCCCGCTTGTTGCCGAAGAAGCGGTAGACCGAGCCGATGGGCACTCCGGCGCGCACGGCCACGGCCCGGGTGCTCAGGGCGTCGTAGCCGACCTCGTCGAGGAGATCGGCGCAGGCGTCGAGGATCCTGGTCAGCCGTTCTGCACTGCGCCGTTGGACGGGTGCGCGGCGGAGCGATGTGGCGTGGGGCACGGGCTTCATGATGCCTTTCCGGCCGGATCACGTGAACCTCGTCCCACAGTACGGAGGCGGACGACCTGCGCACTCATCGCGCCCGTGCCGCTCCGCCCGGCGGCTGTGCCCGGTGACGACTCCGTCTCCGAGGCGGTGACGTCGGCCGTGCTCTCGACGGGTTTGCCGTGTACGGCCCACACCGTGCCGTCGTCGGCGTACAGGCGGGCGGTGATGTGGTGGGTGCCGTGCGGGACGAGGCGGGCGGCGAGGTGGTACGCCGGGGTGCGCAGCCGGGCGACCGGGTCGCCGTCGACGAAGAGGTGGGCGAGGCCGCGCCCCGCCGTCGCCACCGGTCTCGTGCCGGCCGGTGAGAAGCGGAAGTGGCGGGGCGTCAGCCGGACGTCCCAGCCGCCGGCGCTGTCCGGGGTCACCTCGATGCGGACGGCGGGTGCGCCGTCCTTGGCGACCTGACGGTAGCGCCGCCCGGCGTCGTCCCTCTGGTCGAGGAGCTCGCCCACCGGCGAGGGCGACTTCCCGTCCCTCCGCTCGTGCGCCTCGCCGGTTCCGCACCCCGCGGGCGCGACCAGCAGCAGGACGCAGACCGCGAGCGCGGCACGGAGTCCATGCGTCCACGACATGCCGGGGAGCGTAGAACACGGGTCAGACAGCCGAATCCCCCTGGAGTCGGGTTCTCCTCGTACGTCATGAGGAGCATGCGAGATCCTCTTGCGCCCGGGAAACCGCAATCCTACGGTGTTGCATAGGAATCTGGTTCGCAAGGGAGCGATCATGAGCGGGGACGCGCGGAAGACCGCCGAGGGACTGGTGTATCTCTCCGGGTTCGGCAACGAACACACCTCGGAGGCGGTGCCGGGCGCCCTGCCCGAGGGCCGCAACTCACCGCAGCGCGCGCCGCTCGGGCTGTACGCGGAGCAGCTCAGCGGTTCGGCGTTCACCGAGCCCCGGGCGCACAACCGCCGCTCCTGGCTGTACCGGATCCGCCCGTCGGCCGCGCACCCGGCCTTCACCCGCACCGGCAACGGCACGCTCCGTACGGCCCCCTTCACCCAGACCGCGCCCGACCCGAACCGGCTGCGCTGGAACCCGCTGCCCGGGCCCGCGCCCGAGACGGACTTCCTGGACGGCCTCTGGACGCTGGGCGGCAACGGCGACGCGACCCAGCGCACCGGTATGGCCGTGCACCTCTACCACGCCAATTCCTCGATGGAGCGGGTCTTCAGCGACGCCGACGGTGAGCTGCTGATCGTGCCGGAGCTCGGGGGGCTGCTGCTGCACACGGAGTTCGGGCTGCTGCATGTGGAGCCGGGACATGTGGCGCTCATTCCACGTGGGGTGCGCTTCCGTGTAGAGCTGCTGGACGATTCAGCCCGCGGTTATGTGTGCGAGAACTATGGGGCGCCCTTCCAGCTCCCCGACCTCGGGCCCATCGGCGCCAATGGGCTCGCCAACGCCCGGGACTTCCGGGCGCCGGTCGCCGCTTACGAGGACGTCGAGGGCCCGGTGGAGGTGGTGAACAAGTTCTGCGGCAACCTGTGGCGGGCGACGTACGACCACTCGCCGCTCGATGTCGTCGCCTGGCACGGCAACCATGTGCCTTACATCTATGATCTGCGCCGTTTCAATGTGATCGGCACCATCTCGTACGACCACCCCGACCCGTCGATCTTCACCGTGCTGACGTCGCCGAGCGACACCCCCGGCCTCGCGGGCGTCGACTTCGTGGTGTTCGCGCCGCGCTGGTTGGTGGGCGAGGACACGTTCCGGCCGCCGTACTTCCATCGGAACGTGATGAGCGAGTACATGGGGCTCATCGAGGGGGCGTACGACGCGAAGACGGCCGGAGAAGGGGGTTTCGTGCCGGGCGGGGGCTCGCTGCACAACATGATGTCGGCGCACGGACCGGACCGGGAGACCTTCGACCGGGCGAGCGCCGCCGAGCTGAAGCCGCAGAAGATCGACGACGGCCTGGCGTTCATGTTCGAGACACGCTGGCCCGTCACCCTCACCCCGCACGCGGCACGCGCGCAGCACCTGCAGCACGGGTACGACGACGTGTGGCAGGGCCTCGAACGTAACTACCGCGCGCTTTCATGACTCCGTTCGCCTCCGGGGCGCCGCAGTGCCAGACATGCGGCTACCGCCGCGTGGCGGTGTCGAGAGCCCGACCGTGCTCAGCCCTTCGGGCCTCCGCGCTCCCCCACTCTCGGCTTCGCTCGAGCGGGGGGACCCCCATGCCCCCTCGACACCGGCGCGCCCCTTCGGCTCACTCCGTTGCACTGAACGCTCATACACAGGTACGGATAGCCCCGTGACCTCCTTCGCTCCGGACTCGATCGTCCTGAACCGCAAGCTGCCGCTCTGGTACCAGGTGTCGCAGTCGCTGCGTGCCTCGATACTCGGCCGCTCGGCCCGGGAGCCGCTGCGGCTGCCCACCGAGGAGCAGCTGGCGGAGCACTACGGGGTGAGCGTGCTGACCATGCGACAGGCGCTGAAGGAGCTGGAGGACGAGGGGCTGATCAGCCGGCACCGGCGGCGCGGCACGTTCATCGAGCCGGGGGTGCGGCGCGGCGCTCCCGTGCGGCTCCTCGGCTCGGTGGACGCGATCGTGGCCCAGCAGTCCGGTATGACGACGGAACTGCTCGACCGGGGCCGGGGACCGGTTCCGGCGGAGGTCGCCGAGCACTTCCCGGATCTGGCCGAGGTGGCGACGTACCACCGGCTGCGCTTCGACGAGAAGAGCGGCGAGCCGACCAACCACGCCCACAACTACGTGCGTCCCGCGCTGGCCCGGCGCATCGACCCGGACGATCTGGTGCGCTGGCCGATGACCAAGGTGCTGCGGGACGTCGTGGGCGCGGACATCAGCCGCATCACGGACACCGTGGAGGCCCGGCTGGCCGACCCGGAGACGTCGCGGCTGCTTCAGGTACCGCTGCTCAGCCCGATCCTGCACTACACCGGCGTGACGTACGACGGGGACGGCCGGGTCCTCGACGTGGCCGTCATCCACTACCGCGGTGACCGTTTCTCGTTCACGGTCACGCTCGACGCCACCTGACCCCGGCCCGCCGGCAGGTCGTACGATGCCCAGCGTGACGCACGACGACGCTCCGCTGCTCGCGGACCTCATTCCGTGGTCCGTCGCACCGCTGCGGCCGGGCCGCGCCTGGCCGACGGCGCCCGACGCGGCCTCCCTGAAGGCTCGTTGGGACGCCCTGCTGAAGGCGGACGGACCCGACCGCGAGGCCCTGTTCGAACCGACGCGCGCCCGTACGTTGTACTCGGCGGTCGGCCAGCTGCCCGGCCGGTCCACCGGTACGGAGAAGCTGGTGCGCGCGTCGGGACCGTGCCCGGAGCCGGTGCGCGTGCTGGCGGCGCCCTTCGACGAGCAGTGGCTGATCCCCGACCACCGGCTGATCGACACGGCACGGCCGGAGTTGTGGCGGGTGGCGGAGGAACGGCAGGTGTTCGTGGTGGAGTCCGCGGAGGACGGTCAGGGCCCCCTGCTGCTGGCGACGTCGCTCCTGCCCACGTTCCGCCCCGGCCACATCCGCCCCCTCTTCCGCCGCCCCGGCGGCGCGGAACCCAACCTGGCGCCGGGGCTGCTGGACCACCTGACCGCCCGCCTGGGCCTGTCCCCCACTCCCCTGGACGTCCTGGCCTGGGTCATGGCGACGGTCCGCCTGGGGCTCTCCGTCCCGCTCACCGAGGACCCCGAACTCTGGTCACGGGGAGTCGACTTGGGCCACCGCATCCTGTGGCTGATGCGCCGCGACGGTGAGCGTCCCAAGTTGCCCGGCGGCCGCCGTCCCTACGTCCGAGCCCCACTCCCGTCGCGGCCGCGCACCCTCGACTACGACCGCGACGAGGAGACCCTCCAGGTGGACGAGGGCCGCATCTCACCGGTACCGCCGGAGGCGTGGGACTTCGAGGTGGCGGGGGTCCGGGTCCTGGAGCAGTGGCTCACCGCGCGCACGGCCGAGGCGGCCCCCGGCACCCTGGCGGCGATCCGCCCGGCGACCTGGCCGCAGACCTGGACGTCGGAACTGCTCGAGCTGATCACGGTCCTGGCGCTGCTGGCGGAACTGCGGCCGCGGCAGTCCGAGTTGACCGTCACGTCCGCCATCACCACAGCCGAACTCCGCCGGGCGGGCGTCCTGCCGGTACCGCCCGCCGCCCGGCGCCCGGCATCGGTCCTGGACCACCAGGAAGAGGGTCCGGAGGGCCAGTTCGCCCTCCTGTGAAACGGCGGACGCCTGCCGAAGGCTGACAAAACCGCAGGGTGCGGGTCATGATCCGGTCCATGGACCGACTCCCCCTGCCCCTGGAGGGCATCACCGTCGTCGCCGTCGAACAGGCCGTGGCCGCGCCCTTCGCGACCCGGCAGCTCGCCGATCTGGGCGCCCGGGTCGTCAAGGTCGAGCGGATCGACGGCGGCGACTTCGCGCGCGGCTACGACACCGCGGCCCGCGGCCTCGCCTCGCACTTCGTGTGGTGCAACCGAGGCAAGGAGTCGATCGCGCTCGATCTCAAGGACCCGCGCGGCCTGGACGTCGTACGGCGGCTGGTCGCGGACGCGGACGTGTTCGTGCAGAACCTCGCCCACGGCGCCGCCGCGCGGCTGGGGCTCGACGCGGCCACGCTGTGCGCCGCGCATCCGCGGCTGGTCGCCGTGGACATCTCGGGGTACGGGGCGTCCGGGCCGTACGCAGACAAGCGGGCCTACGACATGCTCGTGCAGTGCGAGGCGGGGCTCGTGTCGGTCACCGGGACGCCGGAACAGCCGGTGAAGGCGGGGATCCCGGCGGCGGACATCGCGGCGGCCATGTACGCCTTCTCGGGCGTTCTTGCGGCGCTCGTGCGGCGCGGGAACACGGGGCGCGGCGGGCCGGTCGAGGTGTCGATGCTGGAGGCCCTGGCCGAGTGGCTGGGTCACCCGCTGCATCATGCGATGCACGGCGGCACTCCCCCGGCGCGCACCGGGCTCGCGCACGCCGTCATCGCGCCGTACGACGCCTACCCGACGGCGGACGGCGGTCGGGTGCTGCTGTCGGTGCAGAACGACCGGGAGTGGGGGCGGCTGGCCGAATGGGTGCTCGGGCGGCCGGAGTTGGGGACGGACCCGGACTTCGCGACGAACGCGGCTCGGGTCGCCCACCGGGAGCGCACCGACGAGCTGGTCGCCGGGGCGCTGGGCGTGCTGGACGCCGACGAGGCGCTGGCACGTCTGGAGGCCGCGGGCATCGCGTGCGCGCGGCTGAGGGACCTGCACGAGCTGGCGGAGCATCCGCAGCTGGCGGCCCGGGACCGGTGGCGGGAGGTGGGGTCGCCGGTCGGACCGCTGCGCGCGCTGCTGCCGCCGATCACCATGCCGGGCGGGGACGAGGCACGGATGGGGGACGTGCCCGCGCTCGGACAGCACACCGGGGCGCTGCTGCGTGCCGTGGGGATGACGGACGACGAGATCGCAGCGTTGCGCCGGGACGGCGTGGCGGCCTGAGCGCGGGCCTTCGGGCCCGAGCTCTCAGTGCTTGTGGTTGCCGCCGAACAGCGAACGGCGCAGCCGACGCAGCGGCGCGAACAGCGAGACGCGGCTCACGCGCGTACCCCTGTCGCTGGGCTCGTGCGTCGTGTCACGCGCGGTCAGCTCACGCATCAGCGAGGTCGCCTCGGCCGTCTTCTGCTCCGGTACGGCGGGACCCGCCAGCACCGCGAGATGGCGGTCGAGGCGCGAACTGCTCGCGCTGCTCCCGTAGGTGATCGCAGGGACCCTCGCCCTGCTCCGCACTATCTGCTCCATGTCACTCCCCACCCGTAACGAGTCCACCCGGCCCGGGCAGGGTAACCCTACCGTCCCATCCGGGCACTCGTGTATCGCCGTCACAGGATTCACCTTCCCCGCAAGGATGTTGACGATTCCTCGATGGTTACTCTCCGAATCCGACCGATTTCAGGGTGAGTTGCGCAATCGGCTGGGTGGTGGGCTGCGCTGACCCTCCGGCGGGCTCGACGGTCACGGCGAGTGACGACGCCGTTTTCCCGAAGCCGGTCGCGACCAGGGGCGTGTCGCCCTCGAACAGACCGAGGGAACGCGGTTGCACATCGGGGCGCATGAGCCAGAGCTGGCGCACATGTCCGCTGGGCGGGGCGTCGTATCCGCTGAGCGTGACGACGGCCTGCCCCTCGGAGACGGAAGCGATCACTCCGATTCCGCGGCCGCGGGCGTCCTTGCTGCTGGTCGCGCGGGCATCGGGGGCGGCCAGAACGTGGGCGATCTCACGCGACTGTGCCCTTTCCGCGTCCAGCCGGTCCTGGGTCTGATTCGCCTGGACCGCAAACAAGGCGGCGACGACCAGCGCCGCCGCGGCCGTCACCGTGGCGAACGGGACGAGGAGAGGGCGCACCCGGGGCGTACGGGTGCGTGCCGGCGGGGGCTCGGTGCCCCAGACGTGCGGCGGCAGTTGGGGCGCGCGCTCACGGGCGGGGGCGGGCTCCTGCGGCATGGTCCGTACGGCGGTCAGCACCCGCTCGCGCAGCGCCGCCGGCGCCGGGGCGGCCGTGGACCAGGCGAGGCGCACCGCGTCCTCGGACAGGGCACGGACCTCGGCGGCACACCGGTCGCAGCCCGCGAGGTGCTTCTCGAACCTGCGCCGCTCGCCCGGTTCCAGGGCGTCCAGCGCATAGGGGGCGGCGAGGGAGTGCGGATCCTCGCGGTTCAGCAGCCGGCCGAGGACGCTCATGCGGCACCTCCCAGGCACTCGCGCAGCCGGGTCAGTCCGTCGCGCATCCTCGTCTTCACCGTGCCCAGCGGCAGGGAGAGCCGCTCGGCCACTTCACGGTACGTGTAGCCGTCGTAGTAGGCGAGGGTCACGGACTGGCGCTGGAGTGCGGTGAGGCGGTCCAGGCAGCGGCGCACCCATTCGCGTTCCAGTCCCGCCTCGACCTCTTCGGACACCTGGTCGAAGGCGGGGCGATGGGCGCGCCGGGCCTCGCGCTCCTCGCGTTCGCCGGCCGCGCGGGCGCTGCGCACCCGGTCGACGGCGCGGCGGTGGGCGAGGTTGAGGATCCAGGAGAGGGCGCTGCCCCGGCCGGGGTCGAACCGCGGGGCGGAGCGCCAGAGTTCGAGCAGCACCTCCTGGGCCACCTCCTCCGACTGGGCCGGATCGCGCACCACGCGGCGCACCAGACCGAACACCGGCCCGGACACCAGCCCGTACAACTCCTCGAATGCCTTCTGGTCGCCGTCTGCCACGAGCACCAGAAGCTCGTCCGCGTCCACGCGGTCCCCCTCTCCCCGGCCGCACCCGGCCCATCCCGTCACACCAGGCATTCGCAACGAACGCACCTCCGGATGGGGTTACGGATCAGCGGTCCGAAAACGCGGGTCGAGCAGCCGCAAAAGAATTTTCCCGACCGACCAATCCGCCCCCCGGCCGGCTCCGAATCCCGGTGCGTCAGGCAAGTTGGCATCGAGGACGGACGGCATGACACCTCACATATCCAGGAGCGGTGCGGGGCGCAAGGGCCTCGTCACCCTCATCTGTGGTGCGCTGGCCGCCGGGGGGCTCGCAGCCGCCGGTGTGGCCACGCTGGAACCGGGGGCGGCCTCCGCCTCCTCCCACCGGGAGGCCCCGCTGATCTCGGGGACCCCCCAGTACGACAACACGGACGTGTACGCGTTCGTCAGCCCGGACAAGCCCGACACGACGACCGTCGTGGCGGACTGGATCCCGTTCGAGGAGCCGGCGGGCGGACCGAACTTCTACACGTTCGCGGACGACGCCCAGTACGACATCCACATCGACAACAACGGTGACGCCCAGGGTGAGCTGCTCTTCCGCTACACCTTCAAGACGCACAGGAAGAACGGGAACACGTTCCTGTTCAACACCGGCCCGGTCACCAGCCTCGACGACCCGGACCTCAACATCACGCAGACGTACGACATCGACCTCATCCGGCTGAAGAACCAGCACGTGGTGTCCACGACGAAGGTCGCGGACGACGTGCCCGTGGCGCCGTCGAACGTGGGCAAGGCGTCGATGCCGGACTACGGCAAGCTGCGTTCGCAGGCCATCCACAGGACGGCGGGCGGCACCACCACCTTCGCCGGTCAGGCCGACGACCCGTTCTTCCTGGACCTGCGCGTCTTCGACCTCCTCTACGGCGGGAACCTGTCCGAGGTCGGCTGGGACACGCTCAAGGGCTACAACGTCAACACGATCGCCCTGCAGGTGCCGAACGACCTGATCACCCAGTCGGCGAAGCAGCCGGTCGTCGGCATCTGGTCGACCACGCAGCGCAAGAACGCGCAGGGTTACTACACGCAGGTCTCGCGCCTGGGCAACCCGCTGGTCAACGAGGTCGTCAACCCGCAGAAGGACAAGGACAAGTTCAACGCGTCCGCGCCGTGGAACGACGGGCAGTTCCTGAAGAACGTCACGAACCCCGAGCTGCCGAAGCTCATCGAGGCGATCTACAAGATCAAGGCGCCCGCCGAGCCCCGCAACGACCTGGTCGACGTCTTCCTCAAGGGCGTCAAGGGCCTCAACCAGCCGCCGAACGTACGTCCGGCGGAGGAGCTGCGGCTCAACACCTCGATCAAGCCGACCGCGAACCCCAAGCGGCTCGGTGTCCTCGACGGTGACAACGCGGGCTTCCCGAACGGCCGCCGGCTGACCGACGACGTCGTGGACGCCTCGCTCCAGGTGGTCGAGGGCGAACTGGTCGGTTCCAAGAACGATCTGGGCGACGCGGTGGACGCCAACGACAAGAAGTTCGAGAAGAGCTTCCCGTACGTGGCACAGCCGACGGCCGGTTCGCGCGGTCCGCTCGCCAAGGGGACGACCAGCGGCGCGGACGTGCGCAACGAGCTGGGTGACGCGCTGAAGCCGGCGGGTGCGTCCTCCGGCGGCTCCGACGACACCGTCCTGATCGCCGGGTCGGCGGCCGCCGGCGCGGCGGGGATCCTGCTGATCGGCACCGCGCTCACCTGGTGGCGCCGGCGGATGCAGCGCCCGTACTGACACACCGACCCCTCGACCGGCGCGGCCCGCTCCCACTTCATCCCCCACGGCGCGGGCCGCGCCTCCCCACGACTTCCAGCACCGACCAGGCGACCGACCATGCGACCGAGGAGAGGCCATGTCCTCCCGCACGAACGACAAGAAGGCCACCGCCCATGTGGCGAACCGACCGGACACCGAACCCGTCCCCGAAGAGCGTGTCGCCGCCGTGCGGAGGGTTTCCACGGCCCGGCGGCTGTGGCGGGTCGCCGGGTGCGCTCTGTTGCTGGCCGTCGCGATGACCGGTGGGGCCATCGCATTGGGGGCCGTACGCGACGGGGGATCGGGGTCCGTGGCGACCGCCTCCAGTGCCGTGCCGCCCGGGCTGCTGGGCGGTGGTGACCTCGATACGAGCATCGCCGCCGTACAGGCCCATCTCCGCACACAGCCCAAGGACTTCGGCGGCTGGGCCACCCTCGGGCTCGCGTACGTCGAGCAGGCGCGGACCAAGGGCGACCCGTCCCGCTACCCGCAGGCGGACAAGGCCCTGGGGCGCTCCCTCGAACTGGCCCCGCACAACGAGCAGGCCCTGTCCGGCCGCGCCGCGCTCGCCGCCGCCCGGCACGACTTCAAGGACGCCCTCACCTACGCGGACGAGGTCCTGCAGCAGAACCCGTACAGCGAACGCGCGCTGTCCTCCCGCATCGACGCCCTGGTCGAACTCGGCCGGTACGCCGAGGCGTCGAAGGCAGCCGACATCGCCGATGAACGCCGCCCCGGCGTCCCGGTCTTCACGCGCTACGCCTACGTCCACGAGCTGCGCGGAGACGTGACCACCGCACAACGCGTTCTGAAGCAGGCGCTGTCCACCGCCACCTCCCCCGGCGATGTGGCGTACGTCGCCGCGGCGCTCGGTCAACTCGCCTGGAACCAGGGCGACTACAAGACCGCGCTCACCTATTACTCCCGCGCCCTCGGCGCCGACGAGGACTACCTCCCTGCCCTCGAGGGACGCGCCCGCGCGCAGGCCGCGACCGGTGACCGGGCCGGCGCGATCAAGGGCATGGAACTCGTCGTCTCCCGCTACCCGTTGCCCGGCCCGCTCGTCGAACTCGGCGAGTTGTACGAGGCGCGTGGCACGGAGGGCGACAGGGCCAAGGCCTCCGACCAGTACGCGCTCGTCGACGCCTGGACCGCCCTCGCCCGCGCCAACGGCGTCAACGCCGACCTGGACACCGCGCTCGCCGCCGCCGACCACGGCGACAAGGCCTCCGCCCTTCGCGCGGCCCGCGCCGAGTGGGCCCGCCGACACACCGTGCACACCGCGGACGCCCTCGCCTGGGCCCTGCATGTCAACGGCCACGACCAGGAGGCTCTCCTCTACGCCCGGCGGGCCACCGCCACCGGCTACCGCAACGCGTCCTTCCTCTATCACCGCGGCATGGTCGAACTCGCCACCGGTCACCGGCAGGACGCCCGCGCCCGGCTCACGGCGGCCCTGAAGCTGAACCCCGGCTTCTCCCCGCTGGGCGCGAGCAAGGCCCGTACGGCACTGAAGAACGTGGAGGCGGCCAAGTGAAAGCCCGTCGATCGCTCGCCTCCGTCACGGCCGTGTTCACGGCCGCCTGCGCGCTCGCGCTCCTCCCCTCCACGAGCGCCGGCGCGCACCCCCTCGGCAACTTCACCGTCAACCGGTACGACGGTCTGGTCGCCGCCCCCGGCGGGCTGCGCCTCGACCACATCGAGGACCTCGCCGAGATCCCGGCGACCCAGGCGCGGCCCGACATCGAACGGCTGGGCATGACCGAATGGGCGCGGCAGCGGTGTGCGGACGCCGCGTCGGGCAGCAGGCTCACCGTCGACGGCCGTACGACCGATCTGACCGTGGCCGGCAGCACCGCGCACCTGCGCCCCGGTCAGGCCGGGCTCCACACGCTCCGCGTCGAGTGCCGGCTCACCGCGCCGCTGCCCGAAGGTGACACCGTCACCATCGGCTTCCACAGCGCGGGCGCGTCCTTTGGGCCCGGCTGGCGGGAGATCACGGCACGTGGTGACCGTACGACGCTCACCACGTCGGACGTCCCGGAGAAGTCCGTCTCGCACGAACTATCCAGCTATCCCCGGGAGTTGCTCTCCTCACCGGCCGACACGGCCACCGCGTCCGTGCGCGTGCGCCCCGGCGGTCCGGCCCTCGCCGAGCAGCGCCAGGACGCCCCGGCCGCCTCCGTACTGCCGCGCGGCGCCGACCGCTGGACCCGCGCCCTGGACGGCCTCGTGGCCCGCCACGACCTCACCCTCGGCTTCGCCGTCCTCGCGCTGGTCATCGCGATCGGCCTCGGTGCCCTGCACGCGCTGGCCCCGGGCCACGGCAAGACCCTGATGGCCGCGACGGCGGCGGCGCGTGGCGGCCGGGTACGGCTGAAGGACGTCCTGCCGCTCGCCGCGTCGGTCACGGTCACGCACACCCTCGGCGTCGTCGCCCTGGGGCTGCTGGTCACGGCCGGCTCGGCGGCGACGCCCTCGGTGATCGCCTGGCTGGGCATCGCGAGCGGCGCCCTGGTGCTCCTGGCGGGCGCGAGTCTCGTACGACGGGCCTGGCACAACCGCACTCATACGCAAGCTCATGTGCGACAGCAGGCACCGGAACGCGAGTTGGCCATGGCGGGCGCCCATACCGGGCACACACACCACCATCACCACGACCACCACCACGCTGTGGAGCACACCCACGGCGGCCACACCCACACCCACCCGACCGCCCCCACCGTCCGCGGCACGATCCTCCTCGGCTTCGCCGGCGGGCTCGTGCCGAGTCCGTCCGCCGTGGTCGTCCTCGTCGGCGCCGCGGCGCTCGGCCAGGCGTGGTTCGGGCTGCTGCTCGTCGTCGCGTACGGCGTCGGGCTGGCCCTGACCCTGACCGCGGCCGGGTTCGCCGTCGTCAAGATCGGTACGGGCATGACCCGGATGATGGACCGGCGTCCGCGCTGGACCACTCACCCGGTGGCAGCCCTGGTGCGTCGGTCGGTTCCGCTGGCGTCCGCGTGTCTCGTCGTGGCACTCGGGGTCGGATTGGTGTTCAAGGGGGCTGCATCCGCACTCGGCTGAGCTACTTTTGTGAGGAATTCGCGCGAGATGCCGTGGGGGGCGCCGGTGTCCGAAGAACAGGGCAGTGAACGAGTGATCGCGGGCCGCTATCGACTCCTGTCCCCGCTCGGCGAGGGTGGCATGGGGACCGTGTGGCGGGCCCGTGACGAGGTGCTGCAACGCGATGTGGCGGTCAAGGAGGTGCGGGCCCCGGCCGGGCTGCCCGCACCTGAGGTCGAGCGGATGTACGCCCGCCTGGAGCGCGAGGCGTGGGCGGCGGCCCGGGTCTCGAACCGGAACGTGGTGACGGTGTACGACGTGGCGGTGGAGGGCGGCCGGCCGTGGATCGTCATGGAGTTGATCCGCGGTCTGTCGCTGGCCGACCTGCTGGAGGCGGAGGGTCCGCTGTCCCCGCAGCGGGCCGCGCACATCGGCGCCGAGGTGCTGGCCGCGCTGCGCGCCGCGCACGGGGCCGGGGTGCTGCACCGGGACGTGAAGCCGGGCAACGTGCTGATGGCGAACGACGGCCGGGTGGTGCTCACGGACTTCGGCATCGCGACGGTCGAGGGCAGCTCCGCGCTGACCATGACCGGCGAGGTCATAGGCTCGCCCGAATTCCTCGCTCCGGAACGGGCGTTGGGGCGTACGCCCGGTCCCGAGTCCGACCTGTGGTCCCTCGGTGTGCTGCTGTACGCGGCCGTCGAGGGCAGCTCGCCGTTCCGTCAGGACACCCCGCTCTCCACCCTGCGTGCCGTGGTCGACGAGGAGTTGCCGCCGCCGCTGCGGGCGGGGCCGCTCGCGCCGGTCATCGAGGGGCTGTTGCGCAAGGACCCGGCCGAGCGGCTGCGGGGTGACGTGGCCGAGCGGGACCTGCGGCTCGTCGCGGCGGGCGGTGCCTTGCGGGCCGGCACCGTGCTGGCGTCGTCGCCGTACACCGCCCGGACAGTCGCGGCCCAGCCCCAACAGCTCTCTCCGACACCGCCGTTGCCGCTGCCGACGCGGGCCGCTGTGCCGCCGGAAACGGCGCCGCAGGAGCGCAACCGCAGGGCCGCGGTGGTCCTGGTGGCGGGCCTGGTCGCCGTCGCGCTCGCGCTGGCCGGGCTGACGTACGCGCTGCTCAACCGCGAGAACGGCAGGGGCGACGGCGGCTCGTACGGCAGCACCCGCGCGACGGGCGGCGCGAGTTCACCCGCGGCGTCGCAGACCACGGAGTCGAACACCGCCTCCCAGCCTGCCGCCCCCGGCACGACCGAGGCCAGCAGCCAGGCGGCCCAGACCGTGCACGTCACGCTGACGGGCGTGCACACGGATTACTCCGGCACGTGTCCGCCGCCGGACGCGCAGGCACCCGCATTCACGGCGACGTTCACCGTGGGGCGGGTGCCGGAGCGGGTCGAGTACCGATGGGTCCTCAGGGACGGGTCGGTCTCCGATCCCGGATGGAAGACGCTGTCGTTCCCGGCCGGTGGCGGGAAGTCGCAGCAGGACAAGGTGACCGTGACGACGTACTCCACCGGCGGGACGGTCGAGAACGCGGTCAGTGTGGAGGTGCGCAGTCCCGTGCGGACGACCTCGGACACGGTTCCGTTCTCGGTGACCTGCGCGACGACAGAGACCCCGACGGAGACCCCGACGGACGGGGCCTCCGCTTCGCCTTCGAACTCGCCCTGAAGACTCAGTCGTTGTTGTTGAGCACCGGCAGGTAGCCGCTGGAGTGACCGGTGGCGGTCGGGTGGTAGGACTCGCCGATGTCCAGCCAGTTGACGCTGTGCAGCCAGGAGGAGCCGGAGCAGATCTCGTGGCCGGTGAACGTGGTGCGCACGTCACCGAAGACGAAGCCACTGGCGGCGACACGGCCCGCGATCGTGCTGTTCAGCAGGTCGGACGCGCTGTTGATCGCGGCGCGCTTGGTGTCGGAGAGACCGATGCAGGTCGTCGACAGTTCGTAGAAGCGGGGGTAACCGAGCACGACCACGCGGGCGCTCGGCGCCTTGGACCGGATCGCCGAGTACACGCTGTCCAGCCGGCCGGGCAGGGTGTTGGAGATGTAGCTGCGCGCGGTGTTGATCCGGGAGATGCACGTGCTGTCGGAGCTCGTCACACAGGTCGTCATGACGTCGGCGAAGCCCGCGTCGTTGCCGCCGATGGTGAGGGAGACGAGGGCGGTCGAGGAACTGAGCGAGCCCAGCTGGTTGTTGATGACGTCCGTCGTCACCGCGCCCGAGCAGGCGTTGAAGGCGAACGAGGACGGGGCGTGCGCGGCGTTCCAGAGGTACGGGTACGCCTTGGTGCTGCGGTCGCAGGAGCCGCTGGAGTCGATGTAGCTGCCTGCGCCGACGCCGGATGAGTAGGAGTCACCGAGGGCCACATAGCCGCCGGTTGCGGCCTGTGCAGTCGCCGCCGCCCCGGTAAGGGCCGCGCTGACGGCGAGGAGGGTTGCTATGACATAAGCCGTAAGTCTGGAACGTCTCATGGAACCTCCCTTTAGCAGGATCACTGCGGCAACCATGGTGACTACTACGCGCGTTGAATGGAAGTGTCCATGCCAAAACTTTTTAGCGATCAACCAAATGGATCGCGGGCCTTGACGGTCCGTTGATTACGTGTTCATGCCATGCCTATTGACGGAACGTCAACTCCCTCTTCACGCCCGCAGCTGGCCGCACATCCGCGCGAGGCCGGTCCGCGTCTTGGCGCCCCCAGCGGCGCTGCGCCACATTGAAGCCCGGCATCCGGGGCTTCAGGGGGCAGGACGAGATGGGCGGCCTGGGCCTGATCTCGGTGCTGCCGCTGCCGACGCTGGTCGGGGCCGCCCTGCTGGCCGCGCTCGCCCTCTTCCCGCGCGTCGGCGTCACCGCCAAGGAGCGCGACAAGGACCGGATCAGCCTGGCCCCGGTGGCCGCACTGATGGCCGGGCTGCTGCTCATGGGCGGTTTCCCGGTGGCCCGGTGGGGCAACGAGCCGTTCGAGCGGATCCGGCCCGGCGAGGTCACCGCGATGGACTACGTGCACGCCCACGACAAGCCGACCGTACGGCTGCTGTGGCTGAGCAACGACACGGTGAACAACGTGACGCCGGCGATGCCGTGGGGCGCGAAGGACATGGAGCAGGTCGACTACGTACCCACTCTGGCGCCGACCGAGCCGGTGCTGGTGTCCGGCCTGGTCAAGGCGCTCAAGGACGCGGGCCCGAACTCGTATCTGATGATCAACAAGAGTCAGGTCACCTACCTCCGGATGGACGTGGGCTACTCGGCGGCCTGGCCGTCCCGGTTGGTCCAGAACCTGGACAGCCGAAAGGGGTTGACGAAGGTCCTGGCCAACGACGACGTCACGATGTACGCGATGCGCGACCAGCCCGCCGGGCCGGTGCCGAGCCGAATCCCGGACCGATCGGGCCGCAGGTGACCTGGACGCCGTGGTCGGTGGTCGGCGGTCTCGCGGCACTCGTGCTGATCCTGCTGCTCACCGCCCGCGAGATGGTCCGGGTCGCGGTACGGCCCGGCGTGCGTCAACTGCGATGGCTGCAGGGCAGGTTCTGGTTCTCGCTGCCCCTGCTGGCGGTGTTGCTCGCCTCCCCGGTGCAACGGTTCCTGACGATGAAGTGAGGTCGGTGAGGTTCGAAGTGGCTCACCTGGTGAGCCACTTCACCTCGTACGCCCGCAGGTCGAACCGCTTCCCGTCGATGTTCACGCTGATCGAACGGTCGAGGGTGTTGACCACCAGGACGATCCTGTCGCTCGCCAGGACCCGCACGTGGGGCACGTCGTCCGCGGCGACGGACACCGTCTCGTACCCGGTCCCCGGCGGGAACGCCTTGCCGAACCGGGAGACCAGGCCGTACATGGGCAGTTCCTCGCCCCCGCCGCCACCGCCGGTCGGCGTCCACAGACAGCCGGCGCAGTCGGTGCCCTTCTCGTTCTCCGGGTTCCAGTAGAAGCCGGAGTCGGCGCCGCCCCTGGCCATGGCGATCATCCCGGCGGCCTGGACGGCGACATGGTGGGGCTCGGACCAGCCCTCGCGCTCGTCCTTTCCGTCGGCCGGCTCGACGTAGTACTCGGCCCACCACAGCGGCAGGTCGCGGGTCTGCCGCCGCACCCACTCGCTGACGGCCGTGAGCTTGTCGGTGGCCGCGAACTCATTGGGCAGCGTCTCGTCGTCGTTGGTGTAGCTGGAGCCGTCGACGACCACGAAATCGGCGCCCACTTTGTGCGAGTTCCAGTAGGAGAAGGCGTCGAGGACCCGCTGGTCCATCGCTCCCCAGGGGCCCTTGAACGTCGTGGAGGCGTTCTCCGTCTGCCGCGGGTCGACGCTGTCCATCACCAGGTACGGCCCGCCGACCATGATGTCCTTGTTCACGTTCTTCAACGCCCGGTAGACGAGGTTGTACAGCTTCGTGTAGCCCTCGTAGTCCCAGCGGGCCTCGGCGTTGTTCCAGAAGCCCTTGAACTCGTTCCAGACGATGAAGTGGCGTACGTCCGGATAGCGCTTGGCAACGGTCGCGGCGAGGTCCGCGAAGTCCTGGTAGTGGTCGGGAGTGGGGGCGGTCTCCAGGGCGGCCCGGCTCCAGTCCGTGTTGTCGACGCCGGCCTTGCCGCCCTTCATCCAGTCCGGGGAGCAGCACAGGGAGATCACCGGGGTGGCGCCGGACGCGCGCATGAAGTCGATGCGCCGATCCAGGGCGCCGAAGTCGTAGCGCCCCTTCACCGGCTCGGGGTTGTCGGCCCCCCAGCCCATGATGTGCTGGTTCTGTGGCAGCCCGCGGCTCGCGGCCAGCCGCTGCTCGACCCGCTCGGTGGCCGCGCCGCTGCCCTCGTCGGCGCTGTACTGGGTGTGGGTGAAGCCCCAGCCCACATACGGCTGCGAACGGCCTCGCGGGGTGGCCGGTGTGCCGTGCACCTTGTCGCCGTCGCGCGAGGTGCCCGCGGTGCTCCCGCCGCCCCCCGAAAGCGTGTTGGTCAGGGTCACCATCAGGGCCAGCGCGGCCACGCCCACACCGAGCAGGGCGGTGAGCCGCCACCGCAGTGTGCCTCCAGCACCCGAATTCCACCCATGACGTCCCATCAAGGACAACAGTAACGGCGATTTTCGTACGGCAGGGAGGTCTTGGACAGGGGAACAACCGGCGGAAATGCTGTGCGCGGAGCGCGTCGGTGACGGATCATGGCGGCATGTCTGCCAACCCGCATGACGCGCTGCCGATCCGGCTGAACGTCGACGACTCCGACTCGCCGTCCGACGTCGTCGACGCGCTGTTCCTCGGCCGCTTCGCGACGGGCGAACAGCCGTACTCGCACGCGGCGAACATCGACCGCGTGCGCTCCGGCGCGACCTTGCTGCCCCAGGGCGCCCGGGTGCTGCGCATCGCCCGTGACGACGACCGCAGCGCGACGCTCGCGGAGGGCGACGGCTGGACCATGCTGATCTCCCGCTGGAACCGGGGCGCCGACGTCACCGTGACCGCGACCAGCGCCGAGCTGGCGAAGAAGGTCCTCGACCAGGCCACCGAGGGCGCGGCGGACGAGCCCGAGCCGCAGCCGGAGAACGTGACGATGGGCTTCTGGTACGTCTCCCCGAGGCGCGGTCCGCACCGCACGACCCGCCAGATCTCCGCGGGTACGTGGGACGAGGTGCGGGCCAACTACACGGCACCGGTGGCCCAGGCGATGGACCGCCTGATGAAGACGACCCCCGAGGACATCGCGGGCCGGCTGCTGCTCCTGCACGGCCCACCGGGCACCGGCAAGACCTCGGCCCTGCGCACGCTGGCCCGCTCCTGGCGCGACTGGTGCCAGGTGGACTGCGTCCTGGACCCGGAGCGGCTGTTCAGCGACGTCGGCTATCTCATGGACATCGCGATCGGCGAGGACGACTCGACCGGCAAGGGCCGCTGGCGGCTTCTCCTGCTCGAGGACTGCGACGAACTGATCCGCGGCGAGGCCAAGCACACGGCAGGCCAGGCCCTCTCCCGGCTGCTGAACCTCACCGACGGCCTGCTCGGCCAGGGCCGCAATGTCCTGGTCGGCGTCACCACCAACGAGGACCTGGAGCGCCTCCACCCCGCCGTGGTCCGCCCCGGCCGCTGCCTGGCCCGCATCGAGGTCGGCCCGCTGACCCGCCGGGAGGCGGTGACATGGCTCGGCAGCGAGGAGGGTGTGGGCCGCGAGGGGGCCACGCTGGCGGAGCTGTACGCGCTGCGCCGGGGCACGTCACCGACGTCGGTGCCGGGGGCGCGGGACGGGGCGGACGCGGGGCTCTACCTGTAGTGCTTTGATGGACGTATGACCCTGTTCGTCGGGACGTCGGGGTGGCAGTACAAGGACTGGCGGGGCGTGCTGTACCCGGCCGACCGTCCGATGCGGCTGTGGCTGGAGGAGTACGCGGCACGCTTCGCCACGGTGGAACTCAACAACGCGTTCTACCGGCTGCCGACGAGGGAGAACTTCGAGGCGTGGGGCGAGCGTGTGCCGCAGGACTTCGTGGTCGCGGTGAAGGCGAGCCGCTATCTCACGCACATCAAGCGCCTGCGTGACCCCGAGGAGCCGGTGCACCGCCTGATGAGCCACGCGGCGGGCCTGGCCGACCGCCTGGGCCCGGTCCTCCTTCAACTCCCCCCGACTCTCCGCGCCGACGCCGGCCTCCTCGACACGTGCCTGTCCTTCTTCCCGCCGGGCACTCGAATCGCGGTGGAACCCCGGCACGACTCATGGTGGACACGCGAGATCCGCGAGGTCCTGACGGCCCGGGGGGCGGCGCTGTGCTGGGCGGACGTCCAGGCCCACCCGGTGACCCCGCTGTGGCGCACGGCCGACTGGGGCTACGTCCGCTTCCACGAGGGCCGAGCCCACCCGTGGCCGCGCTACGGCCGACAGTCCCTGGACACATGGGTGGACCGGATCGCGACGACCTGGTCCGACGGGGAGGACGTGTACGCGTACTTCAACAACGACCCGGGCGGGGCGGCGGTGGAGGACGCGGTGACGTTCGGGGGGAGGGCGAGACGGGCCGGCTTGACGGTGACGCGCACTCCGGAACTCACGGCACAGCGCTGACTCACGTCACGGCATCTCCATAAGCGGCCCGCAGGGCATCCCGAACCGCCACCAACGCCTCCCCCTCGTCCAACCCCAGCCGCCGCACCCTCTCGGCGTAAGCCTGCGCAGCAACAGCCGCCGCACGCTCCGCGGCCGAGCCGGCGGCAGCCACAAACGTTCCGTTGCGCCCCCGTGTCTCGATCACCCCGTCCGTCTCCAGCGCCCGGTACGCCTTGGCCACCGTGTTCACCGCCAGGCCCAGCGACTCGGCGAGCCCCCGCACGGTCGGCAGCCGGTACCCCACCGGCAGCCCCCCGGACCGCGCCTGCTCGGAGATCTGGGCCCGCACCTGCTCGTACGGCGGCGCGCTGTCGTCGATGTGGATCTTCAAAGTCACGGGGTGATTGTCCCGCACCCGCCGGAAAATGAGAGGCATCCCGGCCCGGATCCCGCATAGCGTGCGGCCCCATGACCGTGATCGTGCGGGACCTGCGTCCCGAAGTCCGGGCCGACGTCGAGGGCTTCGCCCGCGTCCGGCATCGCGCCCTCCCGTTCATGCTGTTCACCGCCGACTCCATCGCCTACGACCTCGCACACTCCCATCCGGACGCCCATTCCCGCCTGCTCGTCGCCGAGGAGGACGGTGAGATCATCGGCACGGCCCAGGTCGGCTTCGCGTACGACAGCCCGCAGCCCGGCCAGGGCTACGTGAACGTCTACACGGACCCGGTGACAAGGCGCCGCGGTGCGGGCGCGCTGCTCACGGCCGTGGCCGAGGAGCACCTGGCCGCGAACGGCGCGCGGAAGCTGTTCGCCTGGGTCCTCGACGAGCCCGACAACCGCGCGTTCGCCGAGCGCCGCGGCTACCTCGCGAGCCGCAGCGCACACTTCCTGCGCCTGGACCTGGCACACGGCACCCTGCCCCCGCGCGAACCGCTCCCGCCGGACGTGGAACTCCGGACCGGCGCCGACTTCGCGGACGATCCGCGCCCGCTGTTCGAGCTGGACGCGGGGACGATGTCCGACGAACCGAGTGACATCGCCCACGAGTTCACGGACTACGAGGCCTGGCTGGCGGAGACCTGGCGGCATCCGCTCCTCAGCCACGAACTGACGTCGGTCGCCGTGGTGGACGGCCGCCCCGCCGCGTTCAGCGCCGCCCGCACCGACGGCGGCGCCCGCTACGGCACCGTCATGACCGGCACCGCCCGCGCCTTCCGCGGCCGCGGCCTGGCCAAGCTCGCCAAGAACGACTCCCTGCACCGCGCCCGCGCCGCCGGCTGCACCGAGGCGTTCACCGGCAACGACGCGGGCAACGGTCCGATGCTCGCGATCAACAAGTGGTTCGGGTACGAGATCTGCGCGACGGAGGTGCGCTATGCCCGCGAACTCGGCTGACGAAGCCCGCCAGGTGGACGTGGTCCTGGTGAAAGGCGGCCGTACGAAGATCCGTTATCCGGCCGAGCTGCTCCAGGACGACGGCACCAGGATCGTCGTGCGCGCCGCCTTCGCCGGTGGCACCGTCCGGGATTTCGGGTTCGTACGCTTCGAGCCCGGTGACGTCTTCACCGAGTACTACTGGCGGGATCGCTGGTACGCGGTGATGGAGGTCCGCGATCCCGCAGGCAGTCTCAAGGGGTGGTACTGCGACGTCGCCCGCCCGGCGACCTTCTCCGGCACGGAGCTGGTCGTCGAGGATCTCGACCTGGACCTGTGGCGCTCCGCCGACGGCACGGACGTACGGCGGCTGGACGAGGACGAGTTCGAGGAGAGCGGCCTCAGGGAGTCGGACCCCGAGGCCGCGGCCGCCGCCGAGGTCGCGCTCAACGAGCTGGAGGCACTGGCCCGCGACGGAGGCTTCGACGACCTGCTGGTCTGAACGGAAGCCGGACTCACACGGTCGCGACCACCGCGTACCGCTCGTCCTCGACCTCCCGCCCCCACAGCAGCGCCTCGTCCGACAGCCGCTCCACGCGCACGTGCCCGGCGAGCGGCTCCAGGAGCGCGGTGAGCCGGTCGGCCGGTACGCCGACCGGGCTGACCGTCCCCCACACGCCCTCGACCAGCACGAGCCGGCCTCCCGGCCGCAGCAGGCCCCACCAGTGCCGCAGGACACGGGCGGGGTCGGGCAGCGTCCACAGCACGTGTCGTACCAGCACGACGTCGTAGCGCTCCTCCCCCACCGGCGGCGCCGCCGCGTCACCGACCAGGAACGCCGCGTCACGCCCGGCGAGCTTGGCGCGGGCCCGCTCCACCATCGCCGGGGACAGGTCGACGCCGGTGACGCGGTGTCCGCACTCGGCGGCAAGGAGCGACAGGCTGCCGGTGCCGCAGCCGAGGTCGAGGACATCGGAGGGGTGTTCGGGCAGCCAGGTACGGAGTCTGGCCGCCCAGGCGGCGCGCACTTCGGGGTCGCGCAGACCGTGGTCCGGTTCGTCGTCGAAGGCGGCGGCCTCGGCGTCCCAGTCGACACCCGGCGCGGTCGTACGGTCACTCTCGTAGGTCATGGTGCCAAGAGTGACACCCGCCACTGACAGTCGAATCGTGACAGCCGCCACTGACAGGGCGGCGCCGATGAGTGACCCTCCCCAAAAGGGTCTACCTCCGTGGGAACCGTTGACCACGGAACTCGGTGGCCCTGAAGGAGGCAGCCATGCGCCGCTCGACCGTGCAGAAGCCGCTGAAGAACCTGAAGAAGACGACGGCCCGCCGACTCCGCGAGGAGACCGACGAACGGCTCGCCGAGCGCCCCGAGGTGCGCAAGGACATCGCACGCACCTGGTGGCCTGACGGCTGATCCGACGCGCGTCCGGTCCCTCAGTCCAGCCTCTTGCGGTAGTGGATGCGGTCGTAGGGGCCGTCCACGCGGCGTTCCAGCACCTCGTATCCGTACTTCGGATAGATCTTCTGGTTCTCCCACATCAACGCGTTGGTGTAGAGCCTGACCTCGGTCAGCCCGAGCTCACGCGCGCGTGCGTCCACGAACCGCAGCAGCCGTCCCCCGACGCCCCTGCCGTGCGCGTCGGGGTGGACGGCGATGCTGTCCAGGAAGAGATGATCGGCGCGCGCCCCGATCACCACGAGACCGATCACGGGCTCCCCGGTGACGAACACCTTCCCCGCGGCCACGTTCGCCGTGTGGTCGGCCTCCATGGGCCGCGGCACCACCCCGATGCGCGCGATGTAGGGGCGGTACGCCGCGTCGGTCACCGTCTTCACGGCCGGTACGTCTGCGGCGACGGCCGGTCGGATCCCGTCGTTCGTCATGCCCCGCACGGTACCTATCTGAGCGCAGTCTCAGTGCTCCCTTAACGAGGTCGAAAAGTGCCAACACACCGCGACGCTACGCGACAGGTGGGCGGTCTCAAGGCAGTGGCAGAGGTACTGAGGGCAGGAACAGACTTCGACGGCACCGAGCGCTCGGCGATGCACAATGCGGAAGCGCGGGTCACGCTCGGAGTCGCGACGGCACGTGAGGGCGACCTGGAGCAGGCGCTCACGATGGGGGGAACATGCCCTCGAAGGAGACCGGCAGTCGGTGCCGTCGCTCATCATGACCAGCCGTGAACTCGCTGCCGAGATGCGGCGGCGCTACGCCACAGAACCTGCGGCGCAGGACTACCTCAACCGCCTCCACTCGCTCGCTGAGCAGAAGCCCGGATTCATGCCCCGCTGAGGGGTGTAGGTTCCCCGCGACCGTGGCCAATTGGCCTTGAATGAACTGCGGTTTTGCCGGATCACCTTTGTGGGCGGTGAGCAGATCTTCCGCGTGACGAGGCCACTACTGGCTGGTAGTCATCAGGGCAGTGGTTCCTGTGTCTCCATCAGCCGGACCGTATCTCTTCCTCCGCGTTCTTGCGATCGTCCTTGCTGGTGTGATCGCACGGTAGGCCCAGCAGCAGGCTGCCGGGCCTACCGTCTGTCCGGGCGTCGGTGCCCCCGCGTGTGCCCCACGGGGGCACCGACGCGGGAGGATGCGGGTAGATCCCGGGAGATGGTTCAAGTCGGGCTTCGGGCACCCGCATCCCCGGCGCGTCACCTGTCACAGTGAGGTGGCGGCTCCGTGAGCCCGAAGGGCACCGACGCCTGAGCGGCGGCGCGTGCGCTTCTGTGCCGTATGCCACATGAGTCGTCTTGTGATGAGCCGCACTCGCGCCCAGAAGTGCAGGTCGCGACGGTACTCCGATGTCTCCGGGGCGGATCTGGCCGAGGCGGGGTGTGATGTAGCCAATTCCAACAAATCGACTTGTCGATTTAGATTTCTCCAGCGCGCATGAGGTTACGAGCGCGTTAACCGGCGAGTCGCCGAGGGCGCGTGCGCCCCTGGAGAGGAGTCACTGTGGCGAGCATCCCCCCACAGCCTGGCGAGTGCGCGCAGCTGCGTGTGATCCATAAGTCCATCCCGCGCCAGTACCGGGTCGTGCACGGCCACCGCTGGGCGTTCCGCATGGCCGGCAAGGGCCCGGCCGTGCTGCTGATCCATGGCATCGGTGACTCGTCCGACACCTGGGCCGATCTGATTCCCGAGCTGGCTCGCCACTACACGGTGATCGCTCCCGACCTGCTGGGCCACGGGTCCTCCGACAAACCCCGCGGCGACTACTCGGTGCCCGCCTATGCCAACGGGATGCGGGACCTGCTGTCAGTGCTGGACATCGACAAGGTGACGCTCGTCGGGCACTCCCTGGGCGGCGGGGTGGCCATGCAGTTCGCCTACCAGTTCCCCGAGCGCACCGAGCGGCTGGCACTGGTGAGTACCGGCGGGGTGGGCCGCGGCGTCACCCCGGCGTTGCGCGCGGCCTCGCTGCCCGGAGCCCATCTGGTCCTGTCCTCGCTGCGGCTTCCGACGGTGCGGACGCAGACCGCCATAGCGATCCAGCTGCTGAAACTGCTCGATACCGGGCTCGGCCAGGACGCCCCGGATCTGCTGCGGCTGGTGGACGCGCTGCCCGATGCCGCCTCGCGCGATGCGTTCATCCGCACGCTGCGCGCAGTGGTCGACTGGCGCGGCCAGGTGGTGACCATGCTCGACCGCTGCTATCTGACTGCCGGCATGCCGACCCTGCTGGTCTGGGGCTCGCGCGACCAGGTGGTCCCCGCCCGGCACGCCGAGGTGGCGCACGCGGCGATGCCCGGCAGCCGCCTGGAGGTTTTCGAGGGCGCGGGCCACTTCCCCTTCCACACCGATCCGCAGCGGTTCCTGGCCGTACTGGAGGACTTCATCGCCACGACGGAGCCGGTCACCTGGAGCGCGGAGGAGTGGCGGGAGCTGCTGCGCTCGGGCGGCCCTGATGCAGGGGCGCCGACGCCCCCGCGCACGGCGGTTCCTGCGGCCAGGCGCGAGAGGTCGGCCTCCGCGAGGCTGAGGACCATCCGTATCCCGGTCCAGCGCGGGGAGCCGACGCGCTCCACACCCAGCGCGACCACGCCCGCTTCCTCGTCGACACCAAGAAGGCGCACTACGCGTTCACCGTGAAGAAAAATCAGAAGAAATTTGTACGAGCGGCTGCGGACGCTGCCCTGGGAGAAAGCCACGGCGAGGACACAGCCTTACGCGAGGACGCCTCCAAGATCCGCACCGGACACGGACCGGAGAACATGGCCACCCTCCGCAGCTTCGCCATCAACCAACTCCGCCAAGCCGGACACGCCAACATCGCCGCCGGCCTCCGCAGGATGGCACTCCAGCCCTACGAGCGACCGCTGACCCTCCTCGGCCTCAACTGACCTGGGCCGATCCAAGATCATGAGACTTTGCAATCGCCCTGGACATCACCGGCGCCAACCCCGCACACGACAGCAGGTTCGGGTCATCGAAACGAGCAGAAACAACGTGCGAGACTTGCACATCTACCGGGTGCCCTCCTGAGCGCGGCCAATCGTTGCTTCGACAACACCGATTGTCCTTGCACAGCAGGGCATTCCGGCCCTACGACCGGCGAACGAGCGCACCTCACCGGTGGATCCGGGTTCAGCCACCAGGACGCTGCCTGCCCGACGGCTATCACCGTCGCCAAAGCGGCACCGTAAACCTGGATCAACCGATGCAGACGCACCACCCGCGACTACGAACGCCTCCCCGAACATCACGCCGCCATGGTCCAGTGGTCGATGGTCATCATCATGACCCGACGACTGGCCCGCCAACAGCGCCACCATCATCGGCAGATACCACAACGTCGAGCCGGATAACCAAGTCCTTCAACAGGCTCTTAGTTCAGCAGCTGATCGAGGCCGAGCGTCAGGCCGACTCGACTGGGACGGCTCGAATCGCGATTAGTGTTCCGGCGATGTGCGGCGCTGGGCCTTCGCCCGCGTCGTGACGGATCGTGAGACGTTCGCCGTCGGCGGCAAAGACGGCAGTCAAGTCCCAGGACGTGGTGTAACTCGTCGCCGCTTGCCTGCGGAAGGCCCCCGACGAACGACCAACCCCAGAGGAGCTGTTGCGCGCCCTCACCTCCGGACCCCGGCGCAGCACTGCGTCCCGCATATCGATGCACGCGCTCCGTGCCGTGATGACCCGCTAGCTGCACCGGCGCGTGCCCGCGTGGTTGATGATTTTCACGATCCTGGCATCCGCTGCAGCAGGTATCGCGACTCTGCTCTGCCTCACGAGGCGTGAAACGCAGGACGCGAAACTTCCCCTACCTGATCAAGGCGCGCGCACGGCGCGGGCGCGCGCCGCCTCTGCGGCGCGGCCTGCCTCTGTCTCCGCCCCGGCTGCCCGCGCCCGGCGGCGCGCTACGTGCAGCGGGCGGAGCAGAGAAATCCCGCTGAGGCTGAGGCTGGTCGGCTCCACGGCTTTAGCCACCTCCCCGGTCCGGGTCCCGCGTCAAGCAAGACCAGGGGGCCACTCGTGCACATTGCGGGCAGGTCCAAAGTCAGGTCCACAGTCTGCCCGAGTTGCCAACTAGCGTACGGCCCCCTGATCATGCTCGACCCCAGAGTGGGCAGGCCACCGGCCAATCCCGCTCCGCCGACCTCACGTGAGTGCTGGCGCAACGATCAAACGGCGATTTAATCCACTTTTGAAATGTGCCTGCCGGCAGGCGTCAAGCGTGGGCGGCCACTGCTTCACCGCAAGCGGAAATTGATCGACGGATATGCGTTTGACCGCTGCGGTCACACTGATATGGGCGAATCGATAATTCCGTTCCGCGTCGGAAGCACACAGACTTGATTCATCAAGGTCCGACCTAGACATGAGGTTGGCACAACCTCCAGGAGCGCACATGCCTACCCTTGATCGCCAGGACAACGTCTTCGTGCTCGATCTCGGAGATGGTGAGAACCGCTTCCACCCCGACTGGATCGCGTCTGTCAACACCGCCCTGAATGAGGTGGAGAAGGCAAAAGGGCCGCGTGCCCTCGTGACCGCCGCGACGGGCAAGTTCTACTCCAACGGCCTTGACCTGGAGTGGCTGGGCGCCCACGCCGACCAGGAGGAGAGCTACCGCAGCTCCGTCCATGAGCTCTTCGCCCGCATGCTGTCCCTGCCGGTGATCACCGTGGCGGCCCTGCAGGGGCACACCTTCGCCGCCGGCGCGATGTTCTCCCTCGCGCACGACTTCCGTGTCATGCGCGCGGACCGCGGCTTCTGGTGTCTGCCCGAGGCCGACATCAACATCCCCTTCACGCCCGGCATGTCCGCCCTGATCCGGTCCCGGCTGGCGCCGCAGACCGCGCACGAGGCCATGGTCACCGCCCGCCGCTACGGTGGGTCGGACGCTGAGGACGTCGGCATCGTCGACCGGGCGGTGGACGAGGACGCCGTGCGTTCCACGGCCATAAAGATCGCCGAGACACAGCTCAGCAAGGCCGGCGACACCCTCGGCACCATCAAGGCGCGCATGTACGGCTCGGTCCTGGCCACCCTGCGTGATGCGGCCAACCCGCTCAGCTGACACCGCCGTGCGGCATAACCAGCACGGCCCAAGCCCAGAGCAATCGCGGGACTCCGATGGCGGCGCCACCGCCGAGGCAACCACCGGACTGTCCACCCAGGACACCGGTTACCAGCAGGAAGCCGTTCAGCGGCTCCACCTGCCCTACTCGTTGCTCAGCGATGCGGCCCTGGAACTCATCAGGGCTCTTCGTCTGCCCACCTTCGAAGCCGCCGGACAGACCCGGCTGCGCCGGTTCACGCTCGTGATCAGCAACGGAGTGATCGAGCACACTTTTTTTACCCGGTCTTCCCGCCCGACCGGCACCCCGAGGAAGTACTCGCCTGGCTGAGACAGCACAGCATGGGATGATCCCGGCATGCGCGCTGGGCGTCGCCGAGCTGGTCGACGAGGTGCTCGGCCTGTCCCCGGTCACTGAGACACGCTCCTAGCGTCCGGCCCATCCGGCAGGTCACGGATTCACGAGCGAAGCCGCAGTTCCAAGGCATGTTGCGTGACATCAGTAGCTGACATCAACAGAGGCGTACAACTGCGCACGGTGGCACGCCCGTAATCGGTGGACGAGCCAACAGATTCCAGCAGGCGAGCCGTTCGTGATGGTGCTGCACGCGCCTACGGATCAGGTGGTCGTGGGCGATGCGTGGGCCAACATTAGGAGAGAGGCCCCCGGCGATCAGCCGTGGACCTCTCTCAATGGCCGTACGTCAGCAGGGCACAGCATGCGTTGGGCCGTCTGTGGGCCGTCCGAGGGTGGCCAGCGACGACAGGTAACGACAGACGCCGACGCGCCTACGGGATCTTGATGATGTACCGGCGCCTCGTACGCGAATACGACCACCGCCCCAAGAGCGCGGAGTCCCGCGTGTACTGGGCGATGACCGACGTGATGACGCGTCGGCTGACCGGCACCACCGCCCCGACCTGGCGGGACACATGACCGGTGCCGACGCCGTGAAGCCGCTCCTGGAACGGCTCGACGCCCGCGAGCAGGCCATGACCGACCAGGCCGAGCGGGTGCGGGCACAGATCGAGGAGCTCACCGCGCGACTCGGTGAACTCGACGAGCACCTCGAACACCTACGGATCACCCGCAAGACGATCCTCGCCCTTCGCTGACGAATCCGACACCGGGCAGACCAGGGGCAGTTCACCGGTCCCCGAGCTGCCGGAACACCCCGCCTACCAGCAGATCATGACCGCCTTCGCCGACAGCGACGACCCGCTGCGAGCCCGCGACCTGTGCCTCGCCCTCGACCTGCCCCTGCTGCCCAAGCACACCGAAGGCATCCGCTCCAAGCTCAAACGCCTGGTCAGCCGCGGCATCCTCACGGAGATCGAGCCCGGCCTGTTCGCCCAGCCCCGTCCGTAACCGCGCACCGAACCCCACGAGCAGTAAGCCTTAGCCAACGCCAATCCCGTAACGGATATCAAGCCTCATAACGTCCTCTAACGGGCCTGGCATTGCGTCAGGACCGGGTGGCGGGTTGGCCGGAGTGGGCGGGGGCGGAGCGAACCAGGTGTTCCGCAGCCCGTAGATCCGGACGATCTCGGCGAGGGCGGCGGGCGGGTAGGGCGATTCGGCGGCACTTGCTGCTTGTCCTCGGGGCGCAGCACCGTTCAGGCCCGCGGGCGTCGACCAAGGCCGCACCCGACAGAGCTGACCAGTACTGTGCGACCCGATCGCGCAGAGACCGATGCCGCCGCCCGGAAGTGCCCGGGGCCACGCGGAGTCGCCCGGACCCTGCTCCCGCCCGTGCGCCCGCCCCTGGCCCCGCCCGTCGCGACCGGCTGCCGGACTGCCCCGGTGTGCTAAACAGGGAGCAACCAAAGGGGCATTTTGCAGCAGCTCACGCTCGGAATCATGTCGCAGACCCGCAAGGAAAACGAGCATCGTCTGCCCGTTCACCCCGCTCATTTCGACCGCATCAACGCCGGTCTCCGCAAGCGCATCTACCTCCAGGAAAACTACGGAGAGTATTTCGGCGTCCCAGACAGCCAGCTCGCCCCGCTCGTCGCGGGCTTCCGCACGCGCGAGGAACTCATCGCCGGCTGCGATGTCATCCTGCTGGCCAAACCGCTCCACGAAGACCTGGCGGAACTGCGCGAGGGCCAGGTTTTGTGGGGCTGGCCGCACTGTGTCCAGGACAAGAAGGTCACCCAGACCGCCATCGACCGGCGGCTGACCCTGATCGCCTTCGAGGCGATGAACCACTGGACCCGCAGCGGCGCCTTCAACCTGCATGTCTTCCACAAGAACAACGAGCTGGCCGGGTACTCCTCGGTCCTGCACGCCATGCAGCTGACCGGCGTGACAGGCGACTACGGGCGGCGGCAGCGCGCAGTCGTCATCGGCTTCGGCGCGACCGCCCGCGGCGCAGTGACCGCGCTCAGCGCCCTGGGCGTGCACGACGTCGACGTGCTCACCGCGCGTGGCGTCACCGCCGTCAGCTCCCCCATCCACTCCGCGCGGATCGTCCACTTCGACCACGACAAGGCCGACGACACCCTCAACCCACGACGCAGTGTTGCCCTCACCGAGGACGGCCCGCTGCCGCTGGCCGAGTTCCTCGCCGGGCACAACATCATCGTCAACTGCGTGCTGCAGGACACCGACGCGCCGCTGATGTTCCTGATAGACGAGGACCTGCCCAAGCTGGCCCCCGGCACCCTGGTCATCGACGTCTCCTGCGACGAGGGCATGGGCTTCGACTGGGCCCGGCCCACCACCTTCACCGACCCGATGTTCACCGTCGGCAACCACGTCAGGTACTACGGGGTGGACCACAGCCCCTCCTACCTGTGGAACTCCGCGACCTGGGAGAACAGCGAGGCCCTCCTGCCGTATCTGGACGCCGTGCTTCAGGGCCCCGACGGCTGGGACGCCGACGACACGATCCGGCGCGCCATCGAGATCCGCCGGGGCGTCGTCCAGAACCTCAAGGTGCTCGCCTTCCAGCACCGCACCGCGGAGTACCCGCACGCCCACGAGGAGACCCGGGCGGCGTCGCGGCCCTAGCGGCGGGACATCCGGCGTTCAGTCGTCCTCGGACCACCGTCCTGAGTCGCCGCGCGGCGGGCGCCGGTCGCCTTCCGTGCCCGGCCGCAGCCCAAACACCATGTCGGAGAGTTCGCCCGCACAGGTGCTTGATCTCCAGGTAGGTGCGGTTCCGCTCGGTGACGGCAGCGGCGGGCACCAGCGCGGTGAGTGCCGCGGCGGTGTTGAACGCCTGGGCGTGACCATGTTGGCCAGCAGGTCATGGTTGGCGACCGGACCTGGCCCGCCTCCTCGACCCGTTCCCGTTCGCGTTCGCGTTCTTCGGGGGTGCGCCACCTCAGGACGGTTCCACCGGGCAACTGTCTGCTCACGCCCGATGCCGGGGAACGGGGCGCTGTTCGTACGGGAAGCAGGTCAGCCGAGCCAGACGATGTCCAGGACGGACAGATGCCACAGGGGCCGGTTGACGAAGTAGACGACGGAGAGCTGTCCGACGGATGCGGCCCGGACGTCTTCTCCTTCGGGGTCGCCGGGGTTCCACTGGGGCCAGCCCCACGGGGTACGGGTGGCGATGTTGAGGACGTCGCGGACCATCTCCACCGCGTGCTCTGGGAGTTCTGCGAGCACCTTCGCGGCCTGCGGGGACAGCCGGACCGCCCACGGCGGCGTACCGGTCACTGGCGGGCTCCCAGGATGTCCTCCAGGGCGACGAAGCCGGTCTCGTCACGGCCGGTGTCGACGAACGTGTCCACGGCCGGGGCCGCGGCGAGGCGCAGCTGCCAGGTGCGCACGACGTCGTGCAGCGGGGTGAGGCTGTAGGTGTGGCGGGAGTCTTCCAGGGCCTTGGCCCAGTCCCGCTCGAAGGCCGGCACCCAGGTGTCGGCGCGACGGTCGGCGCGCAGTTCGGTGAGCAGCTCGGCGGCGGCGGTCGGCGCGGGCGCGGCGGGCGGAGCGGAGGCGTGATCGGGCTGGGCGCTCATGGGCTCAGGCTCCTTCAAGCAGGTCTTTCACGTCACGGTACGCCGCCGTTCACAGCGTCAGGGGCGGTTCATGCCGTCCACTGCCAGGGCCTGCGCGGGGCTCGCCGCCCGGACGGCAGCCGCGTGTTCGTACTGTCCGCGGTCCGCCACGGCGACGGCATCACCCTGGCCTCCCGCGAGATCGGCGCGAAGACCAACGAAATCCCCGAGTTCGCATCCCTGCTGGACCAGATCGACGACGCCGACCTGCGCGGCTGCGTAATCACCGTGGACGCCCTGCATGCCCAACGCGCCCACGCCGCCTACGTCGTCGAACAACGCGGCGCCCACTACCTGTTCACCGTCAAGGCCAACCAGAAGAACCTCGCCAAGCAGCTGAGGGACCTGCCCTGGAAGGACATCCCCGTCCTCCACCGCGACGACGCAGCCGGCCATGGCCGCACCGAACAACGCCACATCCAGGTCGTCACCGTCAACAACCTGCTCTTCCCGCACGCGGCCCAGGTCCTGCGGATCCGCCGCAAGCACCACGCTCCCGGCGCGAAGCGGTGGAGCACCGAGACCGTCTACGCGATCACCGACCTGCCCGCCGAGCAGGCGCCCCCGGCCGGGAGCCATTCGGGGAGCCAACCGAGACATCTCACCGCGGACGAACGCGGACTGTCGCGGACAGTTCCGCCGCTCGCCCGCAGGTGAGACAGGGCTACCCAACCGTCCTTCCTGAGCCCCCCGTTAGCCCCGCCTTAACAGCGCCATAAGGATCTCCTCCGCCCGCCTCCAGCAGGCGATTTCACGGTCTCCTGGGGCTAGTTTCTGATCACCCCCACGGGATCCGCCCCTTATGGGATCCGCCTTCACTAGGACCGTTGCGAGGAGTTCCCCCCATGCCCGCACGCCACAAGGCCGTCGCCGTCGCCGTCCTCGGTACGGCGCCGCTCGCCCTGACCGCCCTCGGCGCCGCGCCCGCCGCCGCCCACGGCTCGCCGGGCGACCCGGTCAGCCGCGTGTCGCAGTGCTACGCGGAGGGTCCTGAGCACCCGAGGTCGGCGGCCTGCGGGGCGGCGGTCGCGGCCGGCGGCACCCAGGCGCTCTACGACTGGAATGGCATCCGCATCGGTGACGCCGCCGGCCGGCACCGGGCGCTGATCCCGGACGGCAAGCTGTGCAGCGCGGGCAACGCGGAGTTCAAGGGGCTGGACCTGGCCCGCGCCCACTGGCCGACGACGAGCGTGCGCGGCGGCTCGTACACCTTCAAGTACCGCATGAGTGCCCCGCACAAGGGCACGTTCAAGGTCTACCTCACCAAGCCCGGCTACGACCCGGCGAGGCCACTGGCCTGGGCCGACCTGGACTTGGCGCACCCGGTCGCGACGGCCACCGACCCGGTCGCCGCGGGCGGCTTCTACACGTTCACGGGCACGCTTCCCGAGCGCTCGGGCAGGCAGCTGTTGTATGCGATCTGGCAGCGCTCGGACAGCCCGGAGGCCTTCTGCTCCTGCTCGGACGTCGACTTCGGCGGCGGCGGTACGGCCACTTCTCCGGCCCCGGCTCCCACCGCCTCCGCGCCCGTCGAGCACCACGGTCACGGGGACGACGACGCGAGCACGTCGGTGGAGCCGAGCGGCGGCACGGCGGACACCCCGGCCAACACACCCGAAGCCGCAGGCAGTTCGGCGAACCTCGCCGAGACCGGCAGTGACGGCAGCACGCCGTATCTGGCGATGGGCGGCGCTGCGGTCCTGGCACTGGGCTCCGCCGTGCTGTTCGGCTCGCTGCGGCGGAGCCCGCAGCGTGGCCGCCGCCGCGGGCGGTGACGGGCTCCGGGGCCTGACCGGCGGCTCAGGCCGGTCAGGCCCCGGTGATGTCAGTTGAACACCCTGTCAGCTGAACACCGACGCGCAGGTGGTGGCGGTGGCGTGCGCCGAGTCGAGCGCGTTGGCCACCTCGTGGAAGGCGATGCGGTCGGTGAGTCCGATCGCCAGGTGCTCGGCGAGGTCGAGCGGGCACAGGTCCTGGAGGTGGACGTTGTGGACGTCCGAGCCGCTCAGGTACTGAGTGCGCCACGGCGTGACCACCTCGTCGTACTGGGTGGCGATGACCGTGTAGTGGACTCCGGGGACGGTGTCGCCGCCCGCGTTGAGCTTGGTGAGGAAGGCGGACCCGGTGATCTGGTCGGCGAGACCGGGGGTGGTGGCGTTGAGCAGGTCCTCGGCGCCGGGGAAGTACGGCAGCAGGTTGGTGAAGCCGTTCAGGTCGGTGCCGTGGTTGTCGGGGGCGAGGGCGACGAGGGCGTTCACCTTGGCGGCTCCGCCGAGGAACTTGAGGTAGTAGCGGGGCATCATGCCGCCCTGCGAGTGACCGACGAGGTCGGCCTTGGCGGCGCCGGTCGCGGCGAGCACCTTGTCGACATAGGCGGCGAGTTGCTCTGCCGACTTGTCGATCGGACCGAGACCGTAGAAGAGGGGGACACCGGGCAGCTGCCCGTAGTCGAGGGAGAAGACGCAGTACCCGCGGTCCTTCAGGTACGGCGCGAGGACCAGCCAGTTGTCGACGGAGTTCCCGAACGTCCCGTGGACCAGGACGACGGGGCGGGGGTGGGCGGCCGAGGGCTTGCAGGAGTAGTCGTTCCAACCGCTTGTGGGAGCGGTGGCGGCGTGGGCGGTGGCGGCGGGTACGGTGGCCACGGCGGCGGTCAGAAGCAGCGCGGCGAGGGGTCTGAGCACTCGCTTCCAGGGCAGCATCGTGTGATCTCCTTGCGGCTCAAGGGAGGTGCGACGGCCTTACCCTGTGATCCGGATCACGAGGATGCTGTTCACTCGTCAAGTTACGGACGAGTAGTCGAACTGTGAAGTTACGCGTCAGTAAAAACTTCCAGTGGTAACCAACGGTCCGCTCGATCGCCGACGAACCATCACCAGGCGGGCCTGATCGGACCGTAGGGCGCGATCCGCACCAACCGATCACGCAACGCCCGCACTTCACCCTCGCCCAGCAGTTCGACCCACCCCGCCACAGCCTCGGCGGCAGCCTCCTCCGCCGCACGGGTACAGGCCCACCCACGCTCGGTCAGCACGACCAGCCGGGCACGCGCATCCCCGGGATGCGGCCGCCGCTCGGCATACCCCTTGCGCACGATCTCGTCGACGAGCTGACTGGCGGCCTGCTTGGTGACGCCGAGATGGGCCGCGAGGTCGGTCACCGTCGCACCGTCCGGCGCGAGCCGCGTGAAGGCGAAGCCGTACGCCGGCCGCCCCTCGAATCCACGGGCCACCACACCGTCGTTGATGCGCCGGGTCAGATCGCCCGCGGCGGCGAGCAGGGCGGCGGTCAGGCCCAGGGCCTCGGAGTTCTCCACGCCTGCATTGAAACATCCTTGACGCGAAGGTCAAGTTGCTTGACCATGTAGTCAAGCAGCTTGACTACATGGACCGAAAGAATACCGAAGGAACCCGGAGGTCACCCATGCCCGTCATCCGCTCGTCCGACGCCGTCACCCACGAGATCCACGGCGCCCGCTTCGTCTCGTACGTCACCCCGCGCACCGGCAGCAAGGAGCTGTGCGCCTGGCGCGGGGAGGTCCCGGCAGGGACCAGGGCCCCCGCCCACACCGTCAACCGCGAGGAGGTCATCCATCTGCTCGACGGCGAGCTCCTGGTCACCCTCGACGGACACACCGACCGCGTCCACGCGGGCGACACCGTGCTCGTCAACCCCGGCGCGACCCTCGCCGTGGAGAACCCCACCGACGGCACCGCGGTCACCTGGGTCACCACGTCCATCGGGCTGGAGGCGGACCTGGCCGACGGTACGCGCATCGTGCCGCCGTGGGCCAACTGACCACCACAGAAAAGTAGTTACGCGGCCAGCGCCCCCGGCATCACCGCCCTCGGCCCGAACTTCGCTCGCGCGCGGTCCGCGACCTCCTCGATACGGCGGACCTTCTCGTCCACGGGGTCGAAGGTGAGCTGGTGGGAGGCCTGTTCGGCGGGGGTGAGGCCCTCGGCGCGCAGTACGACCGCGCGGACCCGGGCGCGCTGGAGGCCTAGCGCCTCGTACATGCCGTACGCCGTCCTCGTCAGCGCGCCGGAGTGCGCGGTCGGCTCCTTGAGCGTGCGGCTGCGAGTGGTCGAGGTGCGGTCGGCGTAACGCACGGTGAGGGTCAGGGTGCGGCAGACCTTCTCCAGGGCGCGCAGCCGGGCGCCGATCTCCTCGGCGGCCGACAGCAGGGCGCGGCGGTGCCGGTCGGGGTCCAACTCGTCGAGGTCGAAGGGTCGTTCGGCGGCCAGCGAGCGGGACACCCCGTTCGGTACGACCCGACCGCGGTCGACACCGTTCGCCCTCTCGTGCAGCTCGCGGCCCGCCTTGGCGCCGACCAGGCGCTGGAGTGTGGACAGCGGTGCGGCGGCGACCCGGCCGAGGGTGTCGAGGCCGTACTCGCACAGAGTGCGGGCGGTGGCGGTGCCGACGCCGGGGAGCGCGGCGACGGGCTTGTCGGCGAGGAACTCCGTGACGGCGTCCGCGGGCACCGCGCGGGTCACCCCGGGCCGGGCGTCGCGCAGTGCCATACGTGCCAGCATCGGGCCGGGTCCGGCACCGATCAGACAGTCAACACCGTGCAACGCGAGGGCGCGGACCCGGATCACCGACGCCAGTTCGACGGCGTCGCGCCCGAAGTACCGCTCCGCGCCCCGCAGATCGGCCAGTGCCCCGTCCGGCGGCAGCGCCTCCACGACCGGGGTGAACTCCTCGAGCAGGCCGAGCAGCCCCGGCAGGGCCGCCTCGTACATCGGCGGCAGCTGGAAACGTACACAGAGGATGGTCATCCCGCACTCCCCGGGCTCTGGTGCCACAACTTCCGTACCTGTGAAGGCTCTTGACCCGCCGGACGCAGATCGGCCCACGGGTGCATTTCGTATCCGGTGGGCATCTGGATTCGCCGTCCGCCCGTCGAATCCCCGTTCCCTTCCGGCACCGGCGCCGCGAGCTGGGCCGCCACCTCGTCGAGGCCGCCCTCGGCACGCAGTTCGACCAGTTCGGCGAGGTTCCAGGCGGCGGCGCCCACCACGCTGAGGCTGCGCGGGCCGCGCCGCTGCACCACTCCGCGCACCAGCAGCAGCCAGGAGTGGAAGACGGTGTGCGCGCAGGCGTCGTGGGAGTCGTCGAAGAAGGCGAGGTCGACCAGGCCCGTGCCGTCGTCCAGGGTGGTGAAGATGACCCGCTTGCCGGAGCGGATCGGCGGGGTCTGGGTGGCCACCTTGGTGCCCGCGACGAGGACCACCTCGCCGTGCCGGGTCTCGCGCAGCCGCCGCGCCGACACCACGCCCAACTCCTCCAGGAACTCCCGGTGGTCGTCCATCAGGTTGCGCGAGGCGTCCATGGACAGCACACCCAGTTCGGCACTGAGCTTCTCCGCCGAGGACAGATCCGGCAGCCCGGCCGGCGCGGTCTTCCGGCCCCCGGCCAGGGGGAGTTGGCCACCGCCCGCGCCTCGCGCGCCCCGGTGCAGTTCGGTCAGGTGCAGTTGCAGATCACGGCGGTTGGCGCCGAAGGCGTCCAACGCGCCCACCTGCGCAAGTCGTTGCGCAAGCGGCCGACTCGGGCGGGCCCGTTCCCAGAAGTCCAGCAGGGAGGCGTACGACTGCCCGGCCTCGATCCGCTCCGCCTCGGCCTCACTGATGCCGTGCACGTCGGAGAGGGCCAGGCGCAGTCCCCAGACACTCGGCGACCCCTGTGATTCAGACACCAGTTCGATATGATGGGCGACCGCCGACCGGTTCACATCCAATGGCAGGATCGGCACCCCGCGCCGCCGAGCGTCCGCCAGCAGTAGCCGCTTCGGGTACATCCCGGGGTCGTGGGTGAGCAGCCCGGCGTAGAAGGCGGCCGGATGGTGCGCCTTCAGCCACGCCGACTGGTACGTCGGTACGGCGAAGGCGACCGCGTGCGCCTTGCAGAAGCCGTAACTGCCGAACCCCTCAAGGATCGCCCAGGTCCGCTGAATCGTTTCCGCGTCGTATCCGTTGGCCGCCGCGTGCTGCGCGAACCAGTACCGGATCCGCCCCTGCGACTCCAGGTCCGACAGCCCGCGCCGCACCCGGTCCGCCTCGCCGCGTCCGCAGCCGGTCATGATGGCGACGATGTCGATGATCTGCTCGTGGAAGACGACCACCCCGTAGGTGTCGCGCAGCGGCTCCTCCAGATCGGGGTGCGGATAGCGGACGGGCGCCCGTCCGTGCCGCGCCTCGATGAACGGCCGCACCATGTCGGCGGCGACCGGACCGGGCCTGAAGAGGGAGATGTCGACGACGAGATCGTGGAAAGTGGCCGGCTGGAGTCGCCCGACCAGGTCCCGCTGGCCCGGCGACTCGATCTGGAAGCAGCCCAGTGTCTCGGCGGACTGGACGAGCCCGTACGTCGCCGGGTCGCCCTCCGGCACGGAGTCCAGGTCGAGCCGCTCCCCCGTCGCCCGCTCCACCTCGGCGACCGCGTGCGCCATCGCCGACTGCATCCGCACGCCCAGCACGTCGAGTTTGAGCAGTCCGAGGTCCTCCACGTCCTCCTTGTCGAACTGCGACATGGGAAACCCCTCGCCACTGGTCGGCACGACCGGCGTACGGGAGAGCAGGGAGGCGTCGGACAGGAGCACCCCGCACGGGTGCATGGCGATGCCGCGCGGCAGGGCGTCGAGGGACTCGACCAGCTCCCACAGCCGTTCGTACTTCCCTTTCTCTCCCGCCAGTTGTCTGAGCTCGGGCAGTTCCTCGAGGGCCGCGCGGGCGTCGCGGGCACGGATGTGCGGGAAGGACTTGGCGATGCGGTCGATCTCGGCGGGGTCCATGGACAGGGCGGCGCCGACGTCCCGGACGGCGTGCCGCACGCGGTACGTCTCCGGCATGGAGACGGTCGCGACCCGCTCGGTGCCGAACCGGTCGATGATCGCCCGGTAGACCTCGAGCCGGCGCGCGGACTCCACGTCGATGTCGATGTCGGGCAGCACGACCCGCTCCTTGGACAGGAAGCGCTCCATCAGCAGCCCGTGCTCCAGCGGGTCGGCGTGGGCGATGCCGAGGAGGTGGTTGACGAGGGAGCCCGCGCCGGAGCCGCGCGCGGCGACCCGGATGCCCATCTCCCGTACATCGTCGACCACTTGAGTGACCGTCAGGAAGTAGGAGGCGAAGCCGTGGTGGGCGATGATGTCCAGCTCGTGGTGCATCCGCTCCCAGTACTCCCGCTTTCCGCAGTGGCCGCGCAGCACCATGCCCGCCGCCGCCCGCGAGGCCAGCGCCCGCTGGGCGGTGCGCCGACCGGCACCGACGAGGTGCGGCTCGGGGAAATGGACGGTACCGATGCCGAGGTCGTCCTCGGGGTCGACCAGACACTCGGCGGCCGTCGCCCAGGTCTGCTCCAGCAGGCGGTGGGCGGTGTCGCGCCTGAAGCCCGCGGCCTCCACGATCCGCTCGGCCGCCTGGAGCATGGCGCCCGCGTCCTTGAGCCAGGCCTCGCCGGAGTCCAGCTCCTTGGCCGGGTCGATCGGGACCAGCCGGCGGGCGGCGTCCAGGACGTCGGCGACCTGCCTCTGGCCGGGGTCGGCGTAGCGGACGGCGTTGCTGAGCACCGGCCGGATCCGCTGCTCGGCGGCGAAGCCGACGGTGCGGGCGGCCAGGCGCAGGGAGCCGGGGCCGGTGCCCTTGCGGTCGTGCCAGACGGCTTCGAGGCGCAGCGCGTCGCCGTAGACCTCGCGCCAGGGGGCGAGGAGCTTCGCGGCGCGGTCCGGGCGTCCGGCGGCCAGTGCACGGCCGACGTCGGAGCCGGGGCCGAGCAGGACGGTCAGGCCGTCGCCGTGGTTGCCGGACCAGGGCAGCAGGGGGGTGTCCTCGGCGGTGTGGGCAGCGGTGACCAGGCGGCACAGGTCCGCCCAGCCGCGGGCGCCGTCCCGGGCGAGGTAGGTCACCCGGGGTGTCGACTCATCGATGAAGGCACCGCCGCGCACGGGGATACGGCGCCTCTCCCGGAGTACGGACTCGTCCCGCCGTACGCTCTCCGGCTTGCCCACCGCCAGCTCGACGCCGAACAACGGCCGCACGCCCGCCTTCGCGCAGGCCTTGGCGAAGCGGACCGCGCCGGCGAGGGAGTCGCGGTCGGTGAGGGCGAGGGCGTCCATGCCTCGTTCGGAGGCGCGCTCGGCGAGGCGCTCCGGGTGCGAGGCCCCGTACCGCAGGGAGAACCCGGAGACGGTACGCAGATGCGTGAAGCCCGGCACCCGCACCTCCCGCACTCGTGAGCCCCGATCGACTCTCGAACATCTGTTCCCTACCCGCGACTCCCCACCATACCTCCATTCTCGAACTAGTGTGCGACACCCACCGGGGCGCCTCTCACCTGCATAAACACCGGCCCACCGGTCCACGGGGCCCTGACACACGGAAGTCCCGCCCCTCGCGCGCGGGGCGGGACTCCGTGGACTGTGACGTGATGGTCAGCCGATCTCGGTGCCCGTCGCCGAGAGGGCCTCCGTGACCGGCTGGAAGAAGGTCTCGCCGCCGGAGGTGCAGTCGCCGCTGCCGCCGGAGGTCAGGCCGATCGCGCTGTTGCCGGAGAAGAGGGAGCCGCCGCTGTCACCGGGCTCGGCGCACACGTCCGTCTGGATGAGACCGCTGACCGTGCCCTCCTGGTAGTTCACGGTGGCGTTCAGACCGGTGACCGTGCCGTCGTGCACCTGGGTCGTCGAGCCGCTGCGGGAGACCTGCATGCCGACGGTGGCCTCGGCCGCGCCCGTGATCTGCCGGGCGGAGCCGTTGTAGAGGTCGACCTCGCTCGGGTGGTCGACGTCGGCGGTGTACTTGACCAGGCCGTAGTCGTTGCCCGGGAAGCTGGACTGCTCGTTCTCGCCGATGACGTTGCCCGACGAGTCCGACCAGCTGGAGATGG
The DNA here is from genome assembly GCF_042889305.1 of Streptomyces sp. NPDC002619. Classification (NCBI taxonomy): domain Bacteria; kingdom Bacillati; phylum Actinomycetota; class Actinomycetes; order Kitasatosporales; family Streptomycetaceae; genus Streptomyces; species Streptomyces sp. NPDC002619. The sequence goes on from NZ_JBIAQV010000006.1 coordinate 270,073, forward strand.
CCTCGGTGCAGTGTCCGGCGGTCAGGAAGTACGGCTGCCCGTCCTTGACCACGTTGAAGCCGAGCGAGCAGCGCCCGCCCGAGCCGGTGATGGCGTCGCCGCCCGCGATGAAGGGCTTGAACTCCCCCTTCGAGCGTTGGAGTTCGGCCTTGCCGCCGAGCCCGTCGACCACGTCGGTGAGCTTGGCCCACTCGGCCTTCGACACGGTCTTGTCCGCGGTGACGACGACCTTGTTGGTGACCGGGTCGGTCGACCACGAGGTGCCGGCGATGGTCGCGTCCTTCGTCAGCGTCGTCCGGGCGCCGGCGAGTTCGGCGAGGGAGTTCGCAACGACCCTGGCCTTGGCTCCGGCCGCCTCGGCGGTGCTGGCGGCAGCCTCGTCGAGCACATTGACGACGAGGTTCTTCGTCTTCGCGTCGTAGTAGGTGCCCGCCGCGTCCGTTCCGAGGTCCTTGACGAGCGTGGAGGCGAGCTTTCCGGCCGCCGGGACCGACAGGGTCTCGGGTGCGGCGGTCTTCGGCGCCTCGCTGGCGTTCGCACTCTGGAAGGTGACTCCCGCTGCGACCAGTGCGGCGATTCCCGCACCCGCCACGGCGGCCCGCCGCCTGGGTATGCGTCGGTGCTTCAACTCACGTCCTCCTGTGGGGGGTCGGTCCGGGAGGTTGTGGGGACCTCGCGGACCGGAAGGCTGGTTGACGGGCGCCTACTATTCCGAGACCCACAGGGAGCACACAAGGGAGACTTCAGGACGCGCGTACGGCGACGTCACGCGCCCCTCCACCCACGACCGTTCGCTGTCACCCCTGGAAATTCGCACTGCAAACACTACGAGCGAGTAACCGATGGGCGGACAGTGACCTTTAGTCCTGGCCGGAATTCGACTCTCGGGCGGCCGGGGGCAGTTGCTGCTGTTGCGCCTTCTCCAGGAACCGCAGCAGCTCCACCGGGAACGGCAGCACCAGCGTGGAGTTCTTCTCGGCCGCCACCGCCACCACCGTCTGCAGCAGCCGCAGTTGCAGCGCCGCGGGCTGCTCGGACATCTCTTTGGCCGCCTCCGCCAGCTTCTTCGACGCCTGCAACTCGGCGTCGGCGTTGATGACCCGGGCCCGGCGCTCCCGGTCGGCCTCGGCCTGCCGCGCCATCGAGCGCTTCATGGTCTCGGGCAGGGAGACGTCCTTGATCTCGACGCGGTCGATGGTGACGCCCCACTCCACGGCCGGGCTGTCGATCATCAACTCCAGCCCCTGGTTGAGCTTTTCGCGGTTGGACAGCAGGTCGTCCAGCTCGCTCTTGCCGATGATCGAACGCAGCGAGGTCTGCGCCATCTGCGAGACCGCGAACCGGTAGTCCTCGACCCGGACGACGGCCTCGGCCGGTGCGGTCACCTTGAAGTAGACGACGGCGTCCACCCGTACGGTCACGTTGTCGCGGGTGATGCCCTCCTGGGCGGGCACGGGCATCGTGACGATCTGCATGTTCACCTTGCGAAGCTTGTCCACGAACGGGACGATCATGGTGAACCCGGGATCGCGCACCTCGGAGCGGAGTTTGCCGAGCCGGAACACGACGCCCCGCTCGTACTGTTTGACGACCCGCGCCGCCGCCATCACGTACACCGTTCCGGCGGCCACGAGGCTCGCTCCCGCCGCCACCAGCAACTCGACCATGCCGGCCCCCAGGGGTCCGAAGTGGGAGTGTTCGGGAGAGCACTTCCTGTACTTCGAAGGTAACTCCGCGGCCGGACAAGAGGGAGCCCCCGCACGCCGGTTGCGCGCGGGGGCCGCTGCGTGCGGGGACCGATGCCGAGGAGCGGACGTCAGTAGACGTGGACGCCGTAGACGCTCAGCGCCTCGGTGACCGGCTGGAAGAAGGTCGTGCCGCCGGAGGTGCAGTTGCCGCTGCCGCCGGAGGTCAGACCGTAGGCGGTGGTGCCGCCGTACAGCGGGCCGCCGGAGTCGCCGGGCTCGGCGCAGACGGTGGTCTGGATCAGGCCGGAGACGATATCGCCGCCGCCGTAGTTGACCGTCGCGTTGAGCGCGGTGACGCGGCCGCTGTGGGTGCCGGTCGTGGAGCCGCGGCGGAAGACCGTGGTGCCGACGGAGGGCGTGGCGGCGCTGATGATGTCCTGGCTGCCCACGGTGCCCGACTTGGCCACCGAGCTGTTGGTGTAGCGCACGATGCCGTAGTCGTTGCCCGGGAAGGAGGAGCCGGCGGTGGTGCCGAGGGTGGTCGAGTGGGACGAGTTCGACCACCAGGTGCCCGCGCCGTCGGTGCAGTGACCGGCGGTCAGGAAGTAGTAGTTCCCGCTGTTGTCCTGGACGTTGAAGCCCAGCGAGCAGCGCCAGCTACTCGCATAGATGGCGTCGCCGCCGGAGATCAGCTTCTTGAACGTGCCCGGGGTGCGCTTGATGGTGAGCGCGCCGGAGTTGCCGCCCGCCTGCTTCTTGATCTTGGCGATCTCGGCCTGCGAGACGGTGCTGTCGACGGTGACGACGACACGGTTGCTCTTGCTGTCCACCGCCCAGGCCGTGCCGGGTACGTCGGCCTTGAGGACCGAGTTCCGTGCGCTGGTGAGCTGGTTGGCGCTGAACGTCTGGGCGTCGCTGGCGTTCGCGTTGGGGACGGCGAACGCGGCGGCGGCCACGAATCCGGTGGCCACGGCGATCAGCCTGGTCCGTCTCGCGATACCGCTGCGGGGGGTGGTGCGCTTGATCCTCACGTTTCGTTCCCTCCCAGGGGAAGTCGGGGGCCCGCGTGGGGTTGGGGCCCGTGAGGCGCAGCCAGGGGGCACGACCGCCCGGATTCGGATATGCCGTGCCCCTGACAAGCGCTGAGGGGGAGTATTCGGCCGAACGGCCGGTCGGCACAAGGGCGCCTTTCGGCCGTCAACCTTTGAACTACCTTTGCGAGTTGTTGCCCATTTCGTGTCCCCCCACAGCGCGCCGGCGGTGCGGACGGCCTAGTAGATGCTCACGCCGTAGGCGCTCAGCGCCTCGGGGACGGGCTGGTAGAAGGTCGTCCCGCCGCTCGTGCAGTCGCCGCTGCCGCCGGAGGTGATACCGAGGGCCTTCGTGCCGTCGTAGAGCGGGCCGCCGGAGTCGCCGGGCTCGGCGCACACCGTGGTCTGGATCATGCCGCTGACCGTGCCGCCGCCCTGGTAGCGCACGCTGACGTTGAGCGCGGTGACGGTGCCGCTGTGGGTGCCCGTGGTGGAGCCGGTGCGCTTCACGTTCTCGCCGACGACCGCGTTCGCCGCGCTGTAGCCGCCGGGGTGGCTGAGTGCCGTGTTGTCGTAGCGGACAAGGGCGTAGTCGTTGCCGGGGAAGTCGTAGTCGACCGTGGCGCCGATGAGGGTGTTGTGGGCCTGGTCGGTGTACCAGGTCTTGGCGACCTTGCCGCAGTGCCCCGCGGTGAGGAAGTAGTACGTGCTGCCGCTGACCACGTTAAAGCCGAGCGAACAGCGGTACTGGCCGCCGTAGATGGCGTTCCCGGCGGAGAGCAGCGGCCGGAAGACACCGGAGGCGCGCTGGACCCGCACGGCACCGGCGTCGGTGCCCGCGGCCTTCTGGAGACGGGCGATATTCGCCTGGGAGACCGTGCTGTCCGCGGTGACGACGACGCGTCCGGACGCCTGGTCCGTGTACCAGGCGGTGCCGTCGACCCCGGCCCTGGCCACACTGTCCGAAACCTGTGCGAGCCGCGCGGCGTCGCGGGCGGGGGCGTTCGCCGCGCCCGCGGTGGGGGCCATGGCCAGGGCGGCGGCGACGAGACCCGCGGCGACGGCGAGCAGCCGGGTGCGCTTGATTCTCACTGTTCCTCCTCGTGGGAAGCGGAAGGCCCGACGGGGTGGGGGCCCGTGAGACGCTGCCGGAATGGCGTGTTCCTGACATACACCGCAGTGAGAATGACGCCGTGCCCCCGCGCGCGCAAGGGTGCGTGGAAAAGGAAACCCGAGGGCCACGAGAACGCAACGCGCGCCGCCGGCAGGGCCGTCGGCATGCGTCGTCGCGGGCGGGTGGTCAGACCAGGGTGCGCTCCCCCGCCTCGATCGCCACGGCCAGGGTGTTCCCCGGCGGCGGGAAGGGGCAGATGAAGTGGTCGGCGAAGGCACACGGCGGCAGTTGCGCCCGGTTGAAGTCGACCGTCGTACGGCCGTCCGCGTCGGGCGCGGCCGGGTACAGGAAGCGGAACCGGAAGCTGGTGTCGCCGCTGGTGGCGTCGGCGAACACGCCCCACAGCCGCCCGTCGGCCAACTGCGCCACCTGGAGCGTTTGTTCCTGTCCGCCGAGGGTGAAGGCGAGTTCACCGGCGAGGGCGAGCCCGCGCTCGCGTCCGTCCGCGTTCCCGACACGCACGGTGCGCGTCGCGTCGTACGGCGTGAAGCGCCCCGGCACCGACCAGCCCGCCGCGTACGGGGTGGCGTCGATGCCCCGGAACGTTCGGCGGGCCTCGGCCTGCGGGTCGTAGTCCCGCACACCCCACACGCCCTCGCGGACCAGCACGACCAGCCGGCGTTCGCCGAGCGTGACCCGGGCCGCGGGCTCGCTGTCGGCGCCGAGGCGGACCTCGCCGGTGGAGGGCTCCCCGTCCAGGACCAGGCCGTCGGACCCGGTGGCGGTGAGCACGACCGCGTCGCCGTCGACCGTCCAGCTCCCGGGAATGTCCGGAAGTCGCCCCTCCGGATGGTCCTCGATCCAGTGGGTGCCCGCCAGCGCGAGCGGCCCGTAGGCCGCCGAGACCGTCTCCGTGCGGTGCTCGTGCCACCGCTTCCAGTCGTCGGATGCGTCCGTCGTCATGGTCAACCCTTCCCTGCCGGAGCATGCAGCCCGAGATGGGAGCGCAACGTGGCTCCCGTGTATTCCGTGCGGAAGGCGCCGCGCTCCTGGAGCAACGGCACCACCCGGTCGACGAACTCGTCGAGTCCGCCCGGTGCGAGGTACGGGAGCAGGACGAATCCGTCGGCCGCGTCGTCCCGTACGAGCGCGTCGAGTTCGGCGGCGACCGACTCGGGGGTGCCGACGAGGAAGTGGCCGCCGCCCGCCCCGCTCACGGACCGCCGGACGGACAGTTCCCTCTCCCGCGCCCCGGTGGTGGTGTCGCCGAGGACGACGGTGACACCGGCCATGATCTTCAGGTCGTCGGGGGCGCGGCCGTACGTCGCCAGACGCCGCTTCACGTCGGCGTAGAAGGCACGCCCCGCTTCCGGCGAGCCGTGCCGGCCGAGGAGCACGTCGGCCGTGGACGCGGCGAACTCGCGGCACTCGTCCGAGTCCCCGGCGTGGATCACCACCGGGTGGCCCTGTGGTGAGCGCGGCACGCCGAACTCGCCCGCGATGTCGAAGTGCGCGCCCCGGTGCGCGAACGGCCGGGACGCCCCGTCGGGGGTCCACGTGTCCCACAACTCCTGTGCCGTGGCGACGAGTTCGGTGGCCCGGCCGTACCGGTCGGCTTGGTCGCGGGAGGTCGCCACGTGCCAGGCGGCCCGGCCCCCGCTGAGATGGTCGAGGGTGGCAAGGCGGCGAGCGAGGTCGTACGGCTCGGTGCGCGTCGCGTCGACCGTGGCGGCGAGCCCCACCCGCTCGGTCACGGCGGCGAGCGCGCTCAGCACGGTGACCGGCTCGGGCCGCGGTCCCCCGGAGAGGAACAGGAAGTCGAACCTGCCGCGTTCGGCGGTGCGCGCGAGGTGCTCGAAGGCGGGGAGGGCGAGCGGCGACTTCCCGCGCGGACCGGCGTACGTCGCACGCGGACCGGCGTACGCGGTGACGCTGCCGGCGCCGGGGAGGCGCACCGCGAGGCACATCTGTTTCCGGCGCCGTACGGTCATGAGGTTCCCCCGCTCACGGCATACTGGTGGGCCGGCCGGGGCAGGCCCAGGTGCTCGCGCAGTGTGCTGCCCGGGTAGAAGGTGCGGAACAGGCCGCGGTGCTGGAGCAGCGCGACGGTGCCGTTGACGAGCCGTTCCAGGTCACGGCGCGGCTCGACGGGGGTGAGGTGGAAGCCGTCGGCGGTGCCAGCCGCGTGCCAGGAGGCGATCAGCTCGGCGAGGTCGACGGGGCCGCCCCGGTACAGCGGGCCGTGCGGGGTCTGCCGGGGGCCGCCCCCGCCGTGTCCCGGCTCGGCCGCGTGCTCGCCGTCCCCGAGGTCGACGACGAGAGACACCAGGACCCGGAGCGTGTCCGGATTCCTGCCGAACTCGACTGCCTGGCCTCGCAGTTGATCTCGTACGGCGGTCGCCTGCGCGGCGGTCGCGGCGCGCACCAGCGCCACGTCGGCGTACCGGGCCGCCGTCGGCCGGGCCTGTCCCTCGGTGGCGTCGACCACGCGGACGGGGTGGCCCTGCGGGGGCCGGGTCACCTCGTCCTCCCAGCCGTCCCACGACCGCGCCGCCGCGTCGGCGACCTCACCGGCCTCCCGCCACAGCGCGTCGGCGGGCGCGGCGTGCCGGCGGCCGAAGAGTCGGGCCTCACCCTCGCCGGTCGAGACGTCGAGCTGCCATCCGGCGCGGCCGCGGCTGACCCAGTCGAGGGTCGCCACGGCCGCCTGGACGTGGGAGGGCTCGGTGTGGGTGGTGGTCACCGTCGGCACGAGGCCGATGCGGGACGTCTGCGGCGCCACCCGGGACAGCACGGCGAGCGCGTCGGGCCCGGGGCGGGCGAAGCTGTCGCCCAGTGTCACGAAGTCGAGGCCGCCGCTCTCGGCGAGCCGCGCCAGCTCGGCGTACGGGGCGGCGTCGTACGCCGACTGCTGGTCGACGGCCGCGGCCAGGTGCAGCAGCCCCCGGCCGTGCGATGAGGTCATGTGGGGAACCCTTTCGGAGAACCTTCCGGAGGAGCCTTCGGTGAAGCTTTCGGAGAACCTCGGAGAAGCTTTCAGAGAACCTTGGAGAGGAACGCCCGCGTCCGCTCGTGCCGCGGCCGGTCCAGTACGTCACCGGGTGCGCCCTGCTCGACGATCCTTCCGTCGGCCATGAAGACCACCGTGTCGGCGACCTCGCGGGCGAAGCCGATCTCGTGCGTGACGACGATCATCGTGGTGCCCTGGTGGGCCAAGTCCTTGATGACGTCGAGTACTTCACCGACCAGCTCGGGGTCGAGCGCGGAGGTCGGTTCGTCGAACAGCAGCAGCTTCGGCTCCAGGGCGAGGGCCCGCGCTATGGCGACCCGCTGTTGCTGGCCACCGGACAGCTGCCGGGGGTAGGCGTCCGAGCACCGAAGTGACGACGGTGTACCAGAGCGTGGCGACCATCAGCAGCGGGATGACCTGGTAGGTGCGGTGGTAGACGAGCTGCACCGAGAAGAGCAGGTCGCTGACGGCGATGACGCTGACGATGGAGGTGCCCTTGAGGGTGCCGATCAGCATGTTGCCGGCGGGCGGCACGATGGAGCGCATCGCCTGCGGCAGCACGATCCGCCACAGCCGGCGCCACCGGCTCAGCCCGAGTGCCTGCGCGGCCTCGATCTGGCCGCGGTCGACGGAGAGGATGCCACCGCGCACCACCTCGGCGGCGTACGCGGCCTCGTGCAGGGTGAGGCCGACGATCGCGACGGCGACCGGGCTGAGCAGATCGACGGTCCTCACGCCGAAGACGTGCGGGTACAACGCCCCGATGTTGAACCACAGCAGTAGCTGCACCAGGATCGGGATCGACCCGAACAGCCAGACGTACGCCCAACTCACCGCCCGCAGCACGGGGTTGGCGGAGAGCCGGAAGACGGCGAGCAGGGTGCCCAGGGCGAAGCCGAGAACCATGACCACCGCGGTCAGCCACAGCGTGAGCCACAGTCCGCGCAGCATCGAGTCCGAGGTGAAGTAGTCGGCGACGACGTTCCACTGGAACGCCTCGTTGCGCAGGACGGAGTTGACCGCGAATCCGAGCAGGACGAGGACGGCGATGGCGGTCGTCCACTGCCCCAGCCGGCGGTGCGGGACGATCCGGAGGGTGTCCGCGCGCTCGGGTATCTCTGGGGCTGCGGGGACTTTGGCGAGGGTGTCGGATGACATGCGAAGGCTCCGTGGCGTTCGTCGAGCACGGGTGGGTGCCTTCACACGGAGCGCCGCGCGGCGCCGTACGGCCGAGCCCCTCAGCAGGGCCGTCCACCGAGAGTACGTGGGCGTTTCCGCTCGCTGTCAAGGCTGTCCACACTGTGAGCGGTACGTCTCAGGTCAGTTGACGCGGATCCGGAGACCTGTTCCACTTGGCCCATGCATCCACAGCAGTGGCTGGTCACCCGCTCCCACATCGACTTCGGTCGCGTGTGGTCCTGTTCCTGTTGAGCTGACCCACTGCGCGCGCTGCCCACTGCAGGCGCTTCTCTCGTTTTCGCTCGTTCTTCGCATCGCCGCCTTCACACGCGCACCCCTCCCCTCGCGCTCCGCACGCCTCCTGCTCCCAGGAGACAGCTACCCGATGCGTACGCCCACTCGTGCCCGTTATTTTCTTTTTGCACCCTCTGTCATGATCACCTCGGCCGCCCTGCTGCTCACCGGATGTGGCTTCGGGCGACGACTCGTCCGGGGCGGGCGCCGCCGACGTGGCCGCCAGGTCCGACAAGATCCCCACCACGGACGTGGTCTCCGGCATCCCGAAGGACAAGGCGGCCGCCGAACTCCTCTCCCCCCGGGCACGACGCACCTCACCGTCGCGGTCGCTGTCGGCGGCACCCCGCCCGGCACCACCTACCTCGACGACGGCAAGACGCTGACCGGCCAGGACGTCGACTTCACCAAGGCCGTGGCCAACGTCCTCGGCCTCAGGCTCACCGTGGAACAAGCCGGCTTCGAGGCGATCCTGCCCGCGCTCGACAGCGGCAAGTACGACTTCGGCGTGACCGACGAGCGCCGCAAGACGATCGACTTCGTCTACGACAAGATTCTGAGGAAGTGGGGCACGACCGGCTCGGCAATAGCAAAGTCCCAGATCAGCCCACCGGAACTGAAAAACTAAGGCTCACACCCCACAGTCGCAACACTCGCAACATTCACAGCACTCGCAGCACTCACACGCGTCACAGCAGTTGCCGTCACAGTTGCAGCAACCCTCCCGTCGCCGACGAGACCACGGCCCCTCGAACTCATCGGCACAACACACCTTGCACGTACAGCACAGCCCGACGGCAACAGCACACCCCGCCCAGAACCCCCGCTTCTCGAGCCGCGGCGGCTCACCCCCGTAGGGATGCGTGCCGAACGCCCGGTCCACCGACCTCCCCAGCTCATGCGCGAGCAACAGATGCGCCAGCTTGCCGTCGGTGAACTCAACTTCCCGCAACCCCAGCCGAATGCCGCGCAGCGCATCGTCGGCGAGTCGGCGCGCCTCACCGAGGGACGTCCCCGTCGCGGTGAGCGGGTTCCACGCACCCGAGGCGGCGTCAGCTTCCTTGTCCTCCACGGCGTCCAGCAGGTGGGCGAGACGACCGAACAGCCGCCCCACCTCCGCGAGCGGCTCGGCGTTGCCCGGCCGCCCGGCCAGCACCGCGGTGTGCGCGAAGGCGGCGGCCGTCGCGGTCTCGGTCGGCTCTGTGACCGTCAGGATCGGCGTCTCCGGCCCCGCAAGGGCCTCGATGCCGACCTGCCGGTCGACGGCGTCCACGAGAAGCGCCGTGTCGAACCCCACGGCGGAACCGCTCCGCTCGCCCGCCCGGCCCCAGCCGTCCGCGACCCGGCGCGCGGCGAGCGCCACCGGTCTGCGCGCCAGCAGCCCGTCCCCGTCGGCGACATGGTCGCGCACCTTGGCCGAGGCGAGCACCAGCGAGACGGCCGCCGCGAGCCGCGCGCCCTCGCCCTGTGCGACGGACGCGGTGCGCATACCGCGCAACAGACACGGCCCGGCCGTACGCCGCCGCCATCCCGCCCGTTCGGCCTGAGCCTCCATCAGAACCGATATGAGAAGCCCGTCGTAGTTCGTCACGATGCGTGCGAACTGGCCGTGGTCCCCGCGCAGCGCGAGACACAGCCCACACAAATGCGCCATCCACTGGGTCTTGAGATTCTCACCGAGCCGATGGCTGCAGGGCCTGACGATTCCGAACATCACGATCCCCCGTGCTGTGATCCGACGTTGAGCTGCGGCGTCGTATCGACCGACCGTCAGCTCGTATCAATGGTTCCGCTCACCCGGACGCGCCATTCGTCACCCATACGCCGTGAAGAATCATATTTCACTCACAGTCAGCAGCCGTACGTGGTACGACCCTTGGGGGACAAGGGCTCTCGACGGAATGGCTGTGCACCAGTAACGTCACAAACCCCCCGCGCGGCGTCTATCCACTTGGCGCGCAGTCCGCATCATGGATGACCATAGGGGTGCGGAAAGCAAAAAGGACCGCTGTGAGAGGAGGCGTCCATGGGATCGGTACGCAAGGCGAGTGCCTGGCTTGGCCTCGTCGACGACAACGATGACGAGCGCTACTACGACGACGACTACTCCGAAGGGACCGAGCCCAGGGATGCCTGGGTCACGGACCCGCGGGTCAAGGTGGCGTCGGACACCGCCGAGGAGAAGGGCCGCCGCATCGGCACGGTCACCCCGGACAGCTTCCGGGACGCGCGCGCCATCGGCGAACTGTTCCGGGACGGGGTCCCGGTCATCATGAACCTCACCGCCATGGAGGCCGCTGACGCCAAGCGCGTGGTGGACTTCGCGGCCGGGCTCATCTTCGGCCTGCGCGGTTCGATCGAGCGGGTGTCCAACCGGGTGTTCCTGCTGACTCCCGCCGACACCGAGATCATCAGCGGCGACGCGGCCGCGCACCGCTCGGACGGCTTCTTCAACCAGAGCTGAGGCAGGGCCGCTCGCCGGCCCTGCCTCGCTTCTGGGGGTCAGCGGAAGGCGTCGAGCCCGGTGAGCGCCTTGCCCAGCACGAGCTGGTGCATCTCGACGGTCCCCTCGTAGGTGAGCACCGACTCGAGGTTGGTCGCGTGCCGCATCACGGGGTACTCGAGCGAGATCCCGTTGGCACCGAGGATCGTCCGCGCCGTGCGGCAGATCTCGATGGCCTCCCGTACGTTGTTGAGCTTGCCGAAGCTGACCTGCTCGGGACGCAGTCGGCCGGCGTCCATACGCCGCCCCAGGTGATGGGCGAGCAGAATCCCCTTGTGCAGTTCGACCGCCATGTCGGCGAGTTTGGCCTGGGTGAGCTGGAAGCCCCCGATGGGCCGACCGAACTGCTCCCGAGTCTTCGCGTACTCGACGGCCGCCTCGAAGCTGCTGCGGGCCGCGCCCATGGCGCCCCAGACAATGCCGTAGCGGGCGTGGGACAGACAGCTGAGCGGGCCGCGGAGTCCTGTGACGCCGGGGAGTACGGCGTCGGCAGGCAGCCGTACGTCATCCAGGACCAGCTCGCTGGTGACGCTGGCGCGCAGGGACCACTTGTGCTTGATCTCCGGCGCGGAGAAGCCGGGGGTGTCGGTGGGTACGGCGAACCCGCGGATCCCGTCGTCGGTCTGCGCCCAGACGACGGCGACGCCGGCGACGGAACCGTTGGTGATCCACATCTTGCGGCCGTTGAGGACCCAGTCGGTGCCGTCGCGCTTGGCATGGGTGCGCATGTTGGCGGGGTCGGAGCCGTGGTCGGGCTCGGTGAGCCCGAAGCAGCCGATGACGTCGCCGGCGGCCATGCGGGGCAGCCAGTGCTGCTTCTGTTCCTCGCTGCCGAAGCGGTGGATGGCATACATGGCGAGGGAGCCCTGTACGGAGACGAGGGACCTGATGCCGGAGTCCGCGGCCTCGAGTTCGAGGCAGGCGAGGCCGTACTGTACGGCGGAGGCGCCGGCGCAGCCGTAGCCCGTGAGGGACATGCCGAGGGCGCCGATGTCGCCGAGTTCACGGGCGAGTTCTCTGATGCCGGGCAGTTCGCCGTTCTCGTACCACTCGGCGATGTACGGCAGGACGCGGTCCGTCGCCCAGGTCCGCACGGTGTCGCGGATGGCGAGGTCCTCGGGGGCCAGGAGGTCGTCGAGGCCGAGGGGGTCGGCCGGGTCGAACGGGGGTGGCTTCTGGGACGCGGACATGGGGACCCTCCGGCTCCGGCGAGCTAAAACTAGCGGCGCTAGGTACGGCGCGGGGCTGAGGCTACGGGGCGCTGCGCTGTGCGTCCACCCCACTCTCCCACCCCGCCCGCCCGTGATCGCCAGCCGAGAGGCTGGACTTTCCCGTGGGGGTTGCTCGTCGTCGGCAGCTGCGGGACGTTCCCTCGTCGGCGGCGAGCCGTTGGGTGTGCGCTCGGCTTCGGGGCCGCTAGTGGCCACCCGCGACCGGTGGCCGCCGACGGCGATGTAGCCCCACGGGAAAGCTCGGCCTCCTGGCCAAGTCGTACGAGTGGTGCGTGGGTGGGCAGAGGTCGGTTACACCGAGACCCGCGGCCTCGAGGGTTCCCGGGGTGACGGCAGCTCCAGCGGAGCGTCCTCGCACTGCATCACCCGCGGCAGCCGCAGCGCCATCACCGCCCCGAGCAACAACAACCCCGCGCTCACCAGCAACGTGACATGGAGTCCGTGCACGAAGGAATCCCGCGCCGCCCTGCGCAGCGCAGCGCCGGGCGCCCCGCCGAGCCGCGCAGCCACCTCGTACGCCTCGCCCAGCGAATGCCCCGCCGACGCCGACGCCGATGCCGGAACGCCGGGCACGGACGTGAGTCCAGGCGCGTAGGCCGCGTTCATCACGCTTCCGAGGAGCGCGATGCCGATTCCGGCGCCGAGTTGGTACGACGTCTCCCCGATCGCCGCGGCCCCGCCCGACTGTTCGGCCGGTGCCTCGCTCAGCATCGACTCGTACGCGCCGAAGAGCGTCGTCTCCAGGCCGAACCCCAGCAGCACGAACCCGAACAGCAGCAGCCCCGCGTTGTCGTCCCCGCCCATCGCGGTCAGCGTCAGCACCGCCACCGCGGTCAGAGAGAAGCCGAAGCACACCATCCGGCGCGGGCCCAGGCGGCGCAGCATTCGCGCACCCGCCAGCCCCGACGCCATCGCCGCGATCGTCAGCGGCAGCAGGCGCAGGCCCGTCCCCAGGGGGGACAGGCCCAGCACCAGTTGCAGGTACTGTGCCGCGATCAGCTCCAGGCCGACCAGCGCCAGCATCGCCAGCACGATGCACCCCACCGACGTACTGAACGCCCGTCGTCCGAACATCCGCAGGTCCACCAGGGGGTACGGCCGCCGCCGTTGACGCCGTACGAACAACACCAGCAGCAGCGCGCCCAGAAGCAGCGGCACCAGCGTGAACGCGTTGAACACCGGCTCCCCGCCGCCGAGCCGCTTCACACCCAACACCACCCCGAACAGCCCGGCCGCCGCCATCAGCGCGCCGACCACGTCCCAGGGTCCGTTGCGCTCGCCCCGCGACTCGGGCAGCAGCAGCCGCCCGACCGGCAGGCTGACCAGCATCAGCGGGATGTTGACGAGGAAGACCGCGCCCCACCAGAAGTGTTCGAGGAGGAATCCGCCGAGCAGGGGGCCGACGGCCGCGCCCACCGCGGCGACCGCGCTCCAGATGCCGATCGCCAGCGCGCGCTCCCGCCGGTCGGGGAAGACCTGTCGCAGGATCGACAACGTCGCGGGCATGATCATCGCGCCGCCGACACCGAGCAGCGCCCGCGCCAGGATCAGCACCTCGGCGCTCGGCGCGAAGGCCGCCACGGCGGACGCGACGCCGAACAGGGCGTAACCGAGCAGGAGGACACGTCTGCGGCCGACGCGGTCGCCCAGCGTGCCGAACAGGATCAGCAGCGAGGCGCAGACCAGCGGATAGACGTCGACGATCCAGAGCAGCTCTATGGCACCGGGCCTGAGGTCCTCGGTGACGGCGGGCACCGCCACGTGCAGCACGGTCGCGTCAACGGCGACGAGCAGCAGACTGACGCAGAGGACGACGAGGACCACCCAGCGGTTGGTCCCGGCCCCGGCCGCCCGACGGCGCAGCGCAGCGGAGGCCGTGGTCGTCCCGGACATGTACGTACCTCCCAGAAGTTCCCTCGCGTGCGGCGGCTCGGCGGGGTGGGGACGCCCCGTCGTTCGGCCGGAGAGGAGCGGGGTCTCCGGCGTCGTTCGAGACGAACGCGAGTGACACGTCAATGTACGCGAGTTCGTTCCGCCCGCACGTGGCGGACCTCTCACACTCCCCACGGAACTCATGTGGCGTACGCCACTCCTCCATGTCTTGACCACGCCATGGCGAACCAGCCGGTTCCGAGCACCGTCGATAATCGAGCCCGTGACCGATCTTGCGACGCGCGTGGCGCCGTCCCACGCCACCCCTCTGCGCCGGGCGGCCCCGGCCCTCCTCGGGTACGCCGCCGTCCGCGCCCTGGGCCTGGTGGTGCTGGCGGTGTGGAGCGCGGCGCGCGGCACGAGTGCGCACACGCTGCTGACCGCCCGCTGGGACGCGCTGTGGTACACCCGGGTCGCCGGTCTCGGGTACGGCTACGAGGTGCGCCTGCCGAACGGCGACATCCACTCCAACCTCGCCTTCTTCCCGCTGCTGCCCTGGCTCGAGCGGCTGCTGCACGCGCTCACGCCACTGTCGTACGCCGACGCCGGCTTCGTCGTGAGCCTGCTCGCCTCGCTCGCGGCGGCCTGGGGGATCTTCGCGGTCGCGGACCACGTGTACGGGGGCCGGGTCGGCGTCTGCGCGGTCCTGCTGTGGGCCGTACTGCCCGTCGGGATCGTGCAGTCGATGGCGTACAGCGAGTCGCTGTTCACGGCGCTCGCCGCCTGGTCGCTGTACGCGGTGCTGACCGGCCGCTGGGTGAGTGCGGGTGCGCTGGCCGCGCTGGCGGGCCTGACCCGGCCGGTGGGGCTCGCCGTCGTGGCGGCGGTGTGGGTGTCGGGCATTGCCCCGTTCGTGCGAGATCGGCGCACACTCGCATCGCACGGCGCGCGGGACGGCGAACGCGCCCCCGATGCGGCAAGCGCCGCCCACGCCCGGCGCGTTCCGGCAACGGACGGCGCGCGCGGCGAAACACGCGCCCCTTCCGTCACTCTCGGCGCATCCGGTCGGCGCCGCGCCCTCGGCATGCTCATCGCCCCCCTCGGCGCCGCCTCCTATGTCCTGTGGGTCGGCCATCGCACCGGCAAAGGCCCACTGGGTTATCTCGACGTGCAGGCGGGCTGGCGCAACGGCTTCGACGGCGGGTACGCCTTCGCCCGGTTTGTCGCCGACAAGTTCACGTCATTTCCGTCGGCCCTCGCCGGACTGGGGCTGATCATCGGTGTGGGACTGGTGATCTGGCTGTACGTGATCGGCGCACGGCAGCGTCAGCCGCTTCCGCTGCTGGTGTACACAGGTGTCGTCGTCGCTCTCGCCCTGTGCGCGTCAAGCTACTTCGGCTCCAAGCCGCGACTGCTGCAGCCCGCCTTCCCGCTGCTGCTGCCCCTCGCACTCGCCCTGGCCCGGCTGCGCACCTCACGAACGGCCCTGGTCACGGTCGGTGTGGCGGTCGCGTCGGCGGTGTACGGCGCGTTCTGGCTGAATGGCTCCGGTCCACCGTGAGCCCCCTGTACTGCCGGTGAGCGACGGGAGAATTCCACCCCATGTTCCGGTGAACGAATTCATAAGCGCGCTATAACGAACACCCGGCATGATCAAAGGAATTGAAGGGCGCGCCCGCCACGGATTGCGGAATCATGAGAAATTGGAGACCTCCTGAGAGGTTTCCCACATCACATCGTCATCACAAAGCCGGTGATTCGACCGGTTCATGAGCTCACTCGCTGTAACGTCGATTGGGTGCGTACCGAACGAAACCTCGCCCGTCTGGACCGGGTGTTCGTCAGGCTTGACCGTGAGCCGGAACGACCGGCCGACATCGATGTGCCGAAGATGAGCCGACACCGGGTCGTTCTGTTCTCCGGGACCCTGGCTTTCTACTTGGCGATCGTGTGGGCCGTGGTGACCACTTCCTGGCTGGTCCGGCTCGACTGGCAGGTCATGTTCTTCCGCCCCTACCAGCAATGGCCGGAGATCCACGCCTTCCTCGACTACTACGTGGTGCTCGGCCAGCGCGGCCCCACCGCCGTGATGGTCGCGGCCTGGCTGGGCTGGCGCTCCTGGCGGCAGCACACACTCCGCCCGATGCTGACCCTCGGCGCCTCCCTGCTGCTGCTGAACATCACGGTCGGTGCCGCCAAGCTCGGCATGGGCCGGCTCGGACCGCACTACGCCACCGTGATCGGCTCGAACGAGATGGGTCTGGGCGGCGATATATTTCCCAGCGGCCACACCGCCAACGCGGTGGTCACCTGGGGCATTCTGGCCTATCTGGCCTCCAGCCCCGCGGCGCGCCGCTGGCTGTCCGCGGTGTCGGCGGTGACCTCGCTCGGCGTCGGCCTCACCACCGTCTACCTCGGTACGCACTGGCTGAGCGACGTGCTCCTCGGCTGGGCCGCGGGTCTGCTGATCCTGCTGGCGCTGCCGTGGTTCGAGCCGCTGATCGCCAAGGCCGAGATCGCGCTCTTCGACCTGCGCGACCACTGGCGCTCCCGCCGCGGTCGTACGGTGCCCGTACCCGCCGTACCGGTCACGCCCGTTGTGCTCCAGCCGCGCACCACGCACGCCGACGGGGCGGCACCGGCCCGCGAGCCGGTCTCCTCGGTCCGCTCGCCCCGGGCGCCGATCCACCTGGCGCCGGGCCCGCACACCGCCCGCTCGGAGCGCACGCCGGTCACCCCAGCGGGCAGCCGCCGCCCCCCGCACTCGGACCGCGCCCCGCGCGGCACAGCCCCGACGGCCCGCCCCCTGACGGGCGGCTGACGCGGTCACATCAGCGGGGCCGGTACGCACAGACCACCCCGCGAACGTTCGAAGGCCCGGTCCTGGATTCAGGACCGGGCCTTCGCCGTTGTAGGCGTACGACGGGGTACGGGTCGTACGTGGGGGGCGGCTCAGCCCTTCCAGGCGCGGGCCACGCTGCCGTTCCGCACCTCGAAGTTCAGCCGCCCCACGCGGTACTCCATGGTGATGATCGCGCCCGGCGGCAGCGACCGTACCGTCGACCATCCGCGCTCCCGCGCGAGCCGCTCGGCGTGCGCCGCGTCGAGGCCGACGTACCCGTCCGGACTGTCCTGCGGCTCCGGCGGCGGAGTGGGAATCTGTGCCATGCGGCCACGCTAGGCCCTCTTGGGCGAGGGGGGAAGGCAAAGCCGTGGCGGCCGGTCCCGTATGCCTCTCCGGTCACACTTCTGTCACAGGATCACGACATGCGTTTTGGTCGAACTCCGTCACACGACCGGGCGGTTCCGTACGCCTTACCGGCGCATTCGAACGTAGTTTTCGCGTGTTGCGACGCCCCTTCGAAAAGCCCGCTGGAAAGTTCCGGGAGTGCCGCCCGGGGAGGGCCGAGCGACCGCATTCCCGGGCCGAATCCAACGGAAAGCCCGGGAACTGACGTCGCATAAGAATTCACCGCGTCGACACAGAACCCCCGTATGCCCCCTGTCGGGCCCACCGAGAGGCGAGCATCATGGCTGCGGCGGGCCCGGGCGCGACGACCGAAGGGGCGAGCGAGCGATGGGGACCGAGACCGTAGGGACGGCGGTGCGGCCCGTGCCGCGTCCGCGGGGCGGGCGGCTGGTGGTGGACTGGCTCACCACCACCGACCACAAGAAGATCGGCCATCTCTATCTGATCACGTCGTTCGGCTTCTTCCTGGTCGGCGGCGTCATGGCGCTGCTGATGCGGGCCGAACTCGCCCGTCCCGGGCTGCAGATCGTCGACAACAACCAGTTCAACCAGCTGTTCACAATGCACGGCACGATCATGCTGCTGCTGTTCGCGACCCCGAGCTTCGCGGGGTTCGCCAACGAGCTGATGCCGCTGCAGATCGGCGCCCCCGACGTCGCCTTCCCTCGGTTGAACATGCTGTCGTACTGGTTCTTCCTGTTCGGCGGTCTGATCGTGCTCGGCTCGCTCGCCGTGCCCGAGGGACCCGCCGCCTTCGGCTGGTTCGCCTACGCGCCGCTCAACAACGCCGTGCACTCCCCCGGCGTCGGACCCGACCTGTGGATCATGGGGCTCGCGCTGGCCGGCTTCGGGACGATCCTGGGCGCGGTCAACTTCATCACGACGATCATCGGGATGCGCGCGCCCGGCATGACGATGTTCCGGATGCCGATCTTCACCTGGAACACGTTGTTCACGTCGGTCCTGATCCTGATGGCGTTCCCGGTGCTCGCGGCGGCCCTGCTGGTGCTCGAGGCGGACCGGCGGTTCGGCTCCCAGGTGTTCGAGGCCGCCAACGGCGGTGCGCTGCTGTGGCAGCACCTGTTCTGGTTCTTCGGCCATCCCGAGGTGTACATCATCGCGCTGCCGTTCTTCGGGATCATCACGGAGATCATCCCGGTGTTCAGCCGCAAGCCGATCTTCGGCTACCTGACGCTGGTCGCCGCGACGATGACGATCACCGGTCTGTCGATCGTGGTGTGGGCGCACCATATGTTCGCCACGGGTGCGGTGTTGCTGCCGTACTTCTCCTTCATGTCGTTCCTGATCTCGGTGCCGACGGGCGTGAAGTTCTTCAACTGGACCGGGACCATGCTGAAGGGTTCGCTGTCCTTCGAGACGCCGATGCTGTGGGCGAGCGGCTTCCTGGTGACGTTCCTGTTCGGCGGGCTGACCGGGGTGATCCTCGCGTCACCGCCGATGGACTTCCACGTCACGGACTCGTACTTCGTCGTGGCGCACTTCCACTACGTCGTGTTCGGCACCGTCGTCTTCGCGATCTTCGGCGGCTTCTACTTCTGGTGGCCGAAGTTCACGGGGAAGATGCTCGACGAACGGCTCGGGAAGATCCAGTTCTGGACACTGTTCGTGGGTTTCCACACCACGTTCCTGGTGCAGCACTGGCTGGGCGCGGAGGGCATGCCGCGCCGCTACGCCGACTATCTGGCCGCCGACGGCTTCACGGCGCTGAACACCGTCTCGACGATCGGCGCCTTCCTGCTCGGCCTGTCGACGCTGCCGTTCGTCTACAACGTCTGGAAGACCGCCAAGTACGCCGAGAAGGTCGAGGTCGACGACCCCTGGGGCTACGGGCGTTCCCTGGAGTGGGCGACCTCGTGCCCGCCGCCGCGGCACAACTTCATCACGCTGCCCCGGATCCGTTCCGAGGCCCCCGCGTTCGATCTGCATCATCCCGAGTACGCGGCCCTGGAGAGCGAACATCCCGCTCCAGCGCCCGGGACAGCCGGTCCCGGGCCGACCGGATCGCCTCGGTGAGCTCCGAGGGCTCCACCACTTCGAACTCGAAGCCCATCATCATGACGTGGATCACCAGCACGTCGAGCCCGTGCGCCCCGGTGTGCAGCAGACAGGCGTCGTCGCCGTCGGGCTCCAGCGTGCCCGCGGAGGGCGAGATGCGTTCGACGGCCTCGTGCAGGGGCACCAGCAGCCGGACGACGCCGTGGTCGCTGTACGCGCGCGTGGAGACGCCCTTGGATACATAGGCGGCGAGGTCGTCGGCGGGCGGCTCGCGCGGGGTGAAGCGAGGGCCGTGCGGGGGCGTGGGGGTGATGCGGTCGGCCCGGAAGGTACGCCAGTCCTCGCGGTCGGTGTCCCAGGCGACCAGATACCAGCGGCGCTCGGTGCACACCAGACGGTGCGGTTCGACGGTGCGGCGCGTGGTCGTACCGTCGTGGCCGCGGTACTCGAAGCGCAGGCGTTCCGCGTCCCGGCACAGATGGGCGAGTTCCGTCAGGACGGCGGGGTCGACGGGTGAGGGCAGCGGTCCGCGCAGCATCGGCACGGTGAAGGCGTTGAGGGCGGCCACGCGGCGGCGCAGCCGGTGCGGAAGCACGTGCTCCAGCTTGGCCAGGGCGCGTACGGAGGTCTCGCCGATGCCCTCGATGCCCTGCCCGGCGGCGGTGCGCAGGCCCACGGCGACGGCGACCGCCTCGTCGTCGTCCAGGAGCAGCGGCGGCAGTTCGGCGCCGGCGCCCAGCTGGTAGCCGCCGCCGGTGCCGGGGCTGGCGTTGACGGGGTAGCCGAGTTCGCGCAGCCGGTCCACGTCCCGGCGTACGGTGCGCGGCGTGACGCCGAGCCGGTCGGCCAGTTCGGCCCCGGACCACTCGCGGTGGGCCTGGAGGAGCGAGAGCAGGCGCAGCAGTCGTGCCGAGGTCTCCAGCATGAGACCGAGTCTGCCAGCAGTTGCAGACAGCGGCTGTCCTGAACTATCAGGAACGGGCCGGCCCCGCCCGGTCGGGTGACCGGGCGGGGCCGCGTGCCCGGGACAGGGAGAGCGGCTCAGAGCGCGAGGCGCTGTCCGGGCACGATCAGGTCGGGATCACCGCCGATGACGGCCTTGTTGGCGGCGTAGATCCGCTGCCAGGTGGTCCCGTGCCGGGCTGCGATGCCGCTCAGGGTGTCGCCCGTCCGCACGGTGTAGTCGCCGCGGGACGAGCCCCGGGTGGTGTGCCCCGTCGTACGCTCCGGCGCCTTGGCCGGCTTCCGTGGGGTCGCCTTGGTGGTGTTCGTGGTGCTCTTGGGGCTCGCGGTCTTCTTGCCCGCCGTACCGGACGTGGCCGCCGCCGGTGCGGCGCCGTACGCTCCGGCCCGTGCCGAGCAGACCGGCCAGGCGCCCCACCCCTGCGCCTGCTGGACCTTGGTGGCGACGGCGATCTGCTCGGTCCTGCCGGCCCGGTCGGCCCTCGGCGCGTACGCCGTGCCCCCGTACGCGCGCCAGGTGCCGGCGGAGAACTGGAGTCCGCCGTAGTAGCCGTTGCCGGTGTTGATGTGCCAGTTGCCGCCGCTCTCGCACTGGGCGATGCGGTCCCACACTCCGTTGTCGGCCGCCGCGGCGTTGCCGGTCGCGGCCAGCAGTCCGAGCGGGGCGAGCAGCGCCGCGCCGGCGAGGACCGCCGTCGTACGCGCCTTGCGGGCGCCGTCGTGGCGCGCGCTTTCACGGGTGGTGTGTGTGATGTCGGTGGTGGCGGCGTACGTATCGGCACATTCAGACATGTAATTCCCTCTCCACTGACCCGGGATCCCCCAGACCGGAACGCGGGCGCCGCGTATGGACGCGGTGCGTCGCGCTCCTGCCCGTCCGCCTGAGCCGGTGCTGCGTTGGTGCTTGCCTGGTGCGGCCGGCGGACGTACCCGAGCGGTGCTCGTTGCACACGGCGGAGGAATGTAGGGAGCCGAGCGGGTCGATTTCAACCAACTCCCTGTCATTCCAGGCCAGTTCGCAGTTACCCCGGGTATCAGCGATTTTCGGCCACCCATTTCATTCGCCGATTTCAGGATTTGTCGACCAACCGCTCAGTCGATCTGTGACTCACTTCACCGGCCCAATTTCCTTTGCTTTTCAAAGAGTTGACATGGAGTGTCCGATTCCGTACCAGCCGTGACGCTGTGCGGTGGATGGTTCGATTCCGTTCGCCCCCGGGCGTGACTCCCGCCACAGATCACCCGTTGTCTTCTTCATGAGCCCGGAACCCCCGGGGCTCATTGGGCCGGGAGCCACCTGGTCGCACCGCACCGCATCCCGAGGGAGCCACCGTGCCGCGCATGCTCGACGTCAGTGACGCCGTACGCGCCGAGATCGGCGACGAAGAAGCCGACCGGCTGCTCGCCGGAGAGAACGCCCCGGGCAGTTACGACTGCACGTCCTGTCGCACCCCGGGCGACTCCGAGCAGGAGCGCACCAGCACCGTCCTGTTCATCGGGGACGAGACCGCCGTCCTCGCCTTCGCCCACGCCGGCTGCCTGCCCTCACAGGTCGTCCAGGTCACCGAGGAGCAACTGCGGGGCGCCGTCCGCTCCATCAACGGCGACAGCGCCTCCGCCGGCGCCGCGCACCAGCCCGCACCCGAGCAGGCCGTCCTCGGGGTGACCAGCGGACTCGTCCTGATCGCCGGGGAGTTGCACCCGGCACTCGTCGTGGAGCCGACCGCGCCGATCGTGCGCCCCGGCACGACCGGGGCCGGTGACGACTTCCTGCCGCTGCTCATCGAGCAGGGGTTCATGCCGATGACCGAGCTGAGCACGGTGCCGCCGGTGCTGCACGGCTGGTCGGTGCTGCTCGCCGTGGGCCAGCTGCACGCGGTCCTGCAGCCCGGCGGCAACGGCGGGCAGCCGGTCGCCTGGTGGCAGGCCCACCAGCCGCTCCAGGTGACGGACAGCTGGCGCGCCGCGGCCAACAAGCACCAGCAGGTCCTCATGTTCGCGGCGCCGGTCGGGTCCATCGGACGCCAGCCGCGGGAGGATCTGCTGCGGGACGCGCTCGACAAGGCGGCGGCGAACGGGAAGCTGGTGGCCGCGACGTTGCCGTTGGCGGGGACGTGAGCGCCTGATCGGCGTCGGCCTGGGGGCGCGTCGGCGGGTGCGGGCACGTTCCGGTTGCTCGCGCCCACGCGGCGGAGCCGCACGTCAGAAACGGCCCCGCGCCCCTGCGGGGCGCTACTGGCGGGCGCCATGCGCCCGCATCTCTTCACGTATCGGGTCGTTTGGACATACGTGCACGCATACGACGTTTCTCCCCGCCGCCCGTCCTTCACCACCATCCCGTCCGCTCGGGTCGGACTGGACTCCCTGAGTGGGCCATCGGCCACGCCGATCTACGACACGCTCTATGCGGAGTGGGTCAAAGCCTTCCGGACACTGCCGGGTGACCGCACCGGCGAGGAGGAACTGGGGTTCGTGGCCTTCGGGTTCGCCCCGCACAGCACCGGGACGCACGACACGGGCGTGTACGGCTCGACGTCGTACGGGTCGAGTTCGTACAGCGCTTACAGCGCGGGCGCGTACAGCGCCCGGCACGGCACCGGTCAGCAGCAGGTGCAGTGGCAGCGCGTGGGCTCGCTCGGGCGGCAGGACACCGGGATGCACCATGTTCCGGCGGCCCTGCCGCCCGGCCCGCGGCGGGGCATCTGACGTACGGCACGAAAGGGGCGGCCCCTGGCACACAGGGGCCGCCCCTTCGTCTCTGCTACCGCTACTTCTTCTTCGCGCCGCGCTTCTCGCGCACCCGCACCGAGATATGGATCGGCGTCCCCTCGAAGCCGAACTCCTCGCGCAGCCGGCGCTCGATGAAGCGCCGGTAGCCCGCCTCGATGAAGCCGGAGGCGAACAGCACGAAGCGCGGGGGCTTGGTGCCGGCCTGGGTGCCGAACAGGATGCGCGGCTGCTTGCCGCCCCGGACAGGGTGCGGGTGGGCCGAGACCAGCTCGCCGAGGAAGGCGTTCAGCCGGCCGGTCGGGACCCGGGTCTCCCAGCCCGCCAGGGCCGTCTCGATCGCGGGGACCAGCTTCTCCATGTGGCGGCCGGTGTGCGCGGAGACGTTGACGCGGGGCGCCCAGGCGACCTGGCCGAACTCGGTCTCGATCTCCCGCTCGAGGTAGTAACGGCGCTCCTCGTCGAGGGTGTCCCACTTGTTGTAGGCGATGACCATCGCGCGGCCTGCATCGACGGCCATCGTGACGATGCGCTGGTCCTGCACCGAGATGTTCTCGGAGGCGTCGATGAGAATGACGGCCACCTCGGCCTTCTCGACGGCGGCCGCGGTGCGCAGCGAGGCGTAGTAGTCGGCGCCCTGCTGGAGGTGGACGCGCTTGCGGATACCGGCGGTGTCGACGAACTTCCAGGTCACGCCGCCGAGTTCGATGAGCTCGTCGACCGGGTCACGGGTGGTGCCCGCGATTTCGTTGACAACGACCCGCTCCTCGCCGGCCACCTTGTTCAGGAGGGACGACTTGCCGACGTTCGGGCGGCCGATCAGCGCGATGCGGCGCGGGCCGCCGACTCCGGTGCCGCCGAAGGTCTGTTCGGGCGCGGTCGGCAGCACCTCCAGTACGGCGTCCAGCATGTCGCCGGTGCCTCGGCCGTGCAGCGCCGAGACCGGGTGCGGCTCGCCGAGGCCGAGGGACCAGAGGTAGGCCGCGTCCGCCTCGCCGCTCGGGCCGTCGACCTTGTTGGCGGCCAGCACGACCGGCTTGCCGGCCTTGCGCAGCAGCCGTACGACCGCCTCGTCGGTGTCGGTGGCGCCGACCTTGGCGTCGACGACGAAGACCACCGCGTCGGCGGCCTCGATCGCGTACTCGGCCTGCGCGGCCACGGAGGCGTCGATGCCGAGGACGTCCTGCTCCCAGCCGCCGGTGTCGACGACCTTGAAGCGGCGGCCCGCCCACTCGGCCTCGTAGGTCACGCGGTCGCGGGTGACGCCGGGCTTGTCCTCCACGACCGCCTCGCGGCGGCCGATGATCCGGTTGACGAGAGTCGACTTGCCGACGTTGGGGCGGCCGACGACGGCGAGCACGGGCAGCGGACCGTGGCCCGCCGCCTCGATGGCGCCCTCGACGTCCTCGATGTCGAAGCCCTCTTCGGTGGCGAGCTCCATGAAGTCCGCGTACTCGGCGTCGCCGAGCGCCCCGTGGTCGTACTCGTGCTCGGCCGAGCCGTCGGGCTGGATCTGGTCGTTCATGAAGTCCGTACCTCTGCGTTCATCGTGGTGATCGGTGGAACCCCGTATTCACGGGCGGCCCACTACTCGAGTCTCGCCTAGCGCCCAGTGAGGCGCCTGGCGTCTTCCAGGTGGCTGGTGAGCTGCTTCTGGATGCGCTCGGTCGCCTCGTCGAGCGCCTTGCGCGTACGGCGCCCGGAGCCGTCGTCCGCCTGGAACGGGTCACCGAAGACGACGTCGACGCGCGAGCGCAGCGGCGGGAGCGCCTTTATCAACCGTCCCGGCTTGTGGGAGCTTCCCAGCACGGCGACGGGGACGATCGGAGCCCCGCTGCGCACCGCGAAGTAGGCGAGTCCGGCGCGCAGCGAGGCGAAGTCGCCCTCGCCGCGGGTGCCCTCGGGGAAGATGCCGAGCACTCCCCCGGCCTGCAGCACGCCGAGCGCCCGGGTGATCGCCGTACGGTCGGTGGTGTGGCGGTCCACCTCCAGCTGGCCGATGCCCCGCAGGAACGGGTCCAGCGGGCCGACGAACGCCTCCTTCTTGATCAGGAAGTGCGTCGGCCGGGGCGACACGCCCATGACCATCGGGCCGTCGATGTTGTGGGAGTGGTTCACGGCGAGGATCGCCGGGCCACTCGCGGGCACCTTCCAGGCGCCGAGTACGCGCGGCCTCCACAGCCCGTACATCAGGCCGACGCCGATGCGCCGCCCGACCTCGGCGCCCCGCTCCGACGCGACAGGCTCGGTCACTTCGCCGCCCGCTTCTCCTCGACGAGGCTGACGACGCACTCGATGACCTGCGCAAGCGTGAGGTCGGTGGTGTCCACCTCGACCGCGTCGTCCGCCTTGGCGAGCGGCGAGGTCTTGCGGGAGGAGTCGGCCGCGTCGCGCTTGATCAGCGCCTCGCGGGTGGCGTGGACGTCGGAGCCCTTGAGCTCACCGCTGCGGCGGGCGGCGCGGGCCTCCGGGGAGGCGGTGAGGAAGATCTTCAGGTCGGCGTCCGGCAGCACGGTGGTGCCGATGTCCCGGCCCTCGACGACGATGCCGGTCCCGGCCGAGGAGGCCAGCCGACGCTGCAGCTCCGTGATCCGGGTGCGCACCTCGGGCACCGCGCTGACCGCGCTGACGTGGGAGGTGACCTCCTGGGTGCGGATCGGGGCGGCGACGTCGCTGCCGTCGACGGTGATCGTCGGGGCGGCCGGGTCGGTGCCCGAGACGATCTCCGGCTTGCCCGCCACGGCGGCGATCGCGGTCGGGTCGTCCAGGTCGATCGCGTTGTTCACCATCCACCAGGTGATCGCCCGGTACTGGGCGCCGGTGTCCAGGTAGCTGAGGCCGAGCTGCGCGGCGACGGCCTTCGACGTGCTCGACTTGCCGGTGCCGGAGGGGCCGTCTATGGCGACAATCACGGGTCGGGCGGCGCCGTTTTCCACGGAGGGACACCTTCCTGGTGTGCGGTGGCGGGAGTGGGTGGGGCGCGATGGTGCCCTGCACAAGGTTACTGGCTCCGGGTGACGCTTCTGTCCCGGTGGGGCGGCCGGCCCTCCTGGCCCGCGCTCCCGCCTACTGCCGCAAAGCCCACCCGCGCTCCCGAAGCGCGGCCGACAGCACCGGAACCGCCTTCGGCTCCACCATCAGCTGCACCAGACCGGCCTGCTGCCCCGTCGCGTGCTCGATCCGCACGTCCTCGATGTTGACCCCGGCCATCCCCGCGTCCGCGAAGATCCGGGCCAGCTGCCCCGGCTGGTCGTCGATCAGCACCGCGACGGTCTCGTAGACCCGCGGCGCGGACCCGTGCTTGCCGGGCACCCGGACCTGCCCCGCGTTGCCGCGCCGCAGCATGGTCTCGATGCCGGTGCTGCCCTCCTGCCGCTTGGCCTCGTCGGAGGACTGCAGGGCGCGCAGGGCGCGGACGGTCTCGTCGAGGTCGGCGGAGACGTCCGCGAGGAGGTCGGCGACCGGCCCCGGGTTCGCGGAGAGGATGTCGATCCACATCTGGGGGTCGGACGCGGCGATCCGGGTCACGTCGCGGATGCCCTGCCCGGACAGCCGTACGGCCGCCTCCTCGGCGTGCTCCAGGCGGGCGGCGACCATGCTGGAGACCAGGTGGGGCATGTGGGAGACCAGGGCCACCGCGCGGTCGTGAGCGTCGGCGTCCATGACGACCGGTACGGCCCGGCAGTGCGAGACCAGTTCCAGGGCGAGGTTCAGCACCTCGGTGTCGGTGTCCCGGGTGGGTGTCAGCACCCAGGGGCGGCCCTCGAAGAGGTCGCCGCTGGCAGCCAGCGGGCCGGACTTCTCGCGGCCCGACATGGGGTGGGTGCCGATGTACGCGGAGAGGTCCAGGCCCAGGGCCTCCAGTTCGCGGCGCGGGCCGCCCTTGACGCTGGCCACGTCGATGTAGCCGCGGGCCACGCCGCGGCGCATGGCGTCCGCGAGGACGGCGGCCACGTGTGCGGGCGGGGCGGCGACGATCGCCAGGTCGACGGGGCCTTCCGGCGCCTCGTCCGTGCCGGCGCCGAGCGCCGCCGCCGTACGGGCCTGCTGCGGGTCGTGGTCGTCGAGGTGGACGACCACGCCGCGCTGGGACAGGGCGAGGGCGGCGGAGGTGCCGATGAGGCCGGTGCCGATGACGAGTGCGGTCCTCACTGGGCGATGTCCTTGCGCAGCGCGGCCGCGGCACCGAGGTAGACATGGACGATGTCGGCGCGGGGCCGGTCCGACTCGATGTGCGCGAGGACGCGGACCACGCGGGGCATGGCGCCCTCGATGTCGAGTTCCTGGGCGCAGATCAGGGGGACATCGACGATGCCGAGCTTGCGGGCCGCGGCGGCCGGGAAGTCGCTGTGCAGGTCCGGGGTGGCCGTGAACCAGATGCTGATCAGGTCGTCGGCGGTCAGCCCGTTGCGCTCCAGGACGGCCATGAGCAGGGTCCCTACCTGCTCGTCCATGTGACCGGCCTCGTCCCGTTCCAGCTGGACGGCCCCCCGGACCGCTCGTACCGCCACGGTGCTGCTCCTTGCTGAGGTGCTTGTCGGCTCTTGTCCGTCCAGCCTAGTCAGCCCTCGTCCCTACGGTGCGCGGCGCCCGCCCGCTGAGACGTCGGGCGGGCGCGCGGGAGGGGCACCTCACAGGGACTGCTGCTTGATGAGGTCCTCCAGGGAGGTGTCCGAGGGCACCTGGCCGACCGGGGTCAGCGCGTCGGCGGCCCGGTCCGGTGTGACTCCGGCCGGCTGGGCGACGTGCTTGATGGTCTCGTCGGGCAGCGCCTGCTGGATCTGGGCGCCGGTCACGGACTGGTTCCGCCCGGTGCCGACCCAGGAGTCCTGCTGCTCGGCCAGCCCGGACTTGGCGAGCATGTCGATCAGTCCGCCGAGCGGATTGGAGGCGCCGCCGCTCTGGGCGTGGCTCATCGCGGAGAGCAGCTCGCCCAAAATACTGCCGGTGGAGCCGCCGGCCTGACCGCCGCGGCCGAGGAGACCGCCGAGCAGACCGCCGAGATCGTTACCCGCCATCGTCATGCCTTTCGAGTACGGCCGGGGGCTGGTCCGGCTCCGGCCTCGAACCCTGCCAATGTCACCCGGATCACCCTTTTCCGCTACCTGGGGTGAGCGCGTCGGCACGCGCGTGCGTTGCGCCGCCTGACGTATGGAATACACGTTTGGAATGCACGTATTAGTGCACTTCGCCCTTGATTGCCCAGACTTCGGTGGCTTCGGTGCCAGGATGCTGGTGCTCCGCTCGGAGCGATTTCCCCGGCATTGGGAGTTTCGACATGACGGACAGTGCGACGCGACGCGGCGTCCTCGCCACGGGAGCGGCGGCACTCGCCGTGGGCTGCGTGAGCTGCGGCAACGACAGCGGCGGCCAGGCGACGGACAGTGTCAAGGAGACAGAGAGCGCAAGAGAAACCGAAGGCGTCACGGAGAAGGCATCGGCCGCGGCGGCCCCGAGCATGGCCCCCGCCGGGCAGCACCTGGCGCGGACGAGTGATGTGCCGGTCGGCGGCGGCAAGGTCTTCGTGGCCGAGCAGGTCGTGGTGACGCAGCCGGTGAAGGGCGAGTTCAAGGCCTTCTCGGCGATCTGCACCCACCAGAACTGCACAGTGGCCACCGTGGCGAACGGCATGATCAACTGCCCGTGCCACAGCAGTATGTTCCATGTGGCCGACGGCTCGGTGGCCCACGGCCCGGCGATGCAGCCGCTGGCGCCGGCGCACATCACAGTGGACGGAAATTCGATCCGCCTGACGTGAGCGGGCTCGTACGCTCGCGGGCATGCACCCCCACGACCTGGTACGCGACCACACGATCTACGCGTGCGTGATGGGGTCGCGCGCCTTCGGTCTGGCGACGGACGGCAGCGACACCGACCGGCGTGGCGTCTTCCTCGCCCCGACGCCCTTGTTCTGGCGGTTCGAGAAGCCGCCGACGCATGTGGAGGGACCGGCCGAGGAACAGTTCGGCTGGGAGCTGGAGCGCTTTTGCGCGCTGGCCCTGCGCGCCAACCCGAACATTCTGGAGTGCCTGCACTCGCCCCTGGTGGAGCACATCGACGACACGGGCCACGAACTGCTGTCCCTGCGCGGGGCGTTCCTCTCCCGGCAGGTGTACGACACGTTCACGCGCTATGCGCTCGGCCAGCGCAGGAAGCTCGACGCCGACGTCCGTACGCACGGTGCGCCGCGCTGGAAGCACGCCATGCATCTGCTGCGGCTGCTGATGAGCGCCCGGGATCTGCTGAGCACGGGCGAGCTGCGCATCGACGTGGGCGACCGGCGGGAGGCGCTGCTGGAGGTGAAGCGGGGCGACATCCCGTGGCCTGAGGTCGAGGCGCGGATGACCCGGCTGGCCGAGGAGACCGAACGGGCGTCCCGGCGCTCCCCGCTCCCGCCGGAGCCGGACCACGCGCGCGTGGAGGACTTCCTGGTCCGGGTCCGCCGCGCCTCAGCCCTGCGGGCGCAGGCTGTCGAGCCGGACGCGTACGACGAAGTCGTGCAGGGCGTCGTACGCGGTGGGGGCGTCGGGCAGGGCTGAGGCGCCCTGGGCCTCGTCGAGCACGGCGTGCAGCCGCTCCACGTCGGCCTCCACGCGCGCGTGGTCGACATCGGCGGCGTCGTGCTCGCGCCGCGCCTTGGCGGCGATCAGGTCCCGCAGATACGCGGGGGCCGCGTCCGACTCCGCGACGAGCGTGGGCAGATGGGCCTGCACCTGGCCGCTGTGCATCAGATGGATGCCGGTGAGCAGCACGCGGAAGGTGTACAGCAGCGGCTTGAGCTCGCCGGTCTTCTCGAACAGCCGCCACTGCGTCACCGCGAATCCCCTGTAGTGGTGTGCGTGGTGGCTGGTGACGACGCCCGGGGCCAGTGCCGCCAGTTCGCGGTGTGCGTCGCCGGTGTGCACGACCAGGGGCGAGAGGAGCTGCTCGAGGACATAACCGTTGCGCCGCAGCATCAGCCGTACGAACTTGCGCAGGTCGTGGGTGACGAGGTCCATCTCGACGCCGTGCCGCGTCCAGGCCCTGGACCGGGTCTCCTCCGGCTCGCGCAGGCCCAACAGCTCGGCGGCGGGCAGCAGATGGACACCGCGCAGGTCCAGGTCGGAGTCCTCGGACGGGAAGCCGTACAGGTGCGCGCCGGAGACGGTCGCGAAGAGGACGGGGTGCGGCTGCTCGGCGATGACCGGGGTCAGGTCGGTGTCGAGAGGGTCGATCATGGGCTAAGCGTCCCAGAGCGCTCCGAGCGTCATCAGGTCGCCCTGGTACTCGATGCGGTCCGCCCACGGCGTCGGCCAGGCATCCGCGCCCAGGTGCGCGCCCGCGAAGGCGCCGGTCAGACAGGCGATGGAGTCCGAGTCGCCGGAGCTGCAGGCGGCGCGGCGCAGGGCGGTGACCGGTTCGTCGACGAACAGCAGGAAGCACAGCAGGCCGCTCGCCAGGGCCTCCTCGGCGATCCAGCCCTCGCCGGTGGCCAGGCAGGGGTCGGTCTCCGGCGAGGGTGCGCGCAGGGCGTCCTGGAGGCGGTCCAGGGCCGCAAGGCAGTCGTCCCAGCCGCGGGCGATGAACCGCTCGGGCGTGGGGTCGTCGGCGCGGGTCCACAGGTCGCCGAGCCACTCGTGGTGGTAGCGGCCGCGGTTGTCGTAGGCGTACGAGCGAAGCTGTCCGACGAGGCCGGTCGGCTCGGCGCCCTGGGCGAGCAGCCGTACGGCGTGGGCGGTGAGGTCGGAGGCGGCCAGGGCGGTGGGGTGCCCGTGGGTGAGCGCGGACTGCAACTGGGCGGCGCCCGCGCGCTGTTCTTCGCTCAGGCCGGGGGTGAGGCCGATGGGCGCCACGCGCATGTTGGCGCCGCAGCCCTTGGAGCCGATCTGGCTGGCGTCCTGCCAGGCCCGGCCCTCCTCCTTCAGCAGGCTGCACGCTTTGAGGCAGGTGCGGCCCGGGGCCCGGTTGTTCTCCGGCGACTGGTACCAGTCCACGAACTCCTCGCGCACCGGCCGCTCCAGCCGTTTCGGCGCGAGCACGCCCCGGTCCATGGCCGTCCTGAGCCCACGTCCGAGCGCCAGCGTCATCTGGGTGTCGTCGGAGACCACGGCGGGCTTCGGCAACTCCATCTCCCGCCACGGACCGAACTTGGCGAGGATGGACGGCACGTCGTTGAACTCGGTGGGGAAGCCGAGCGCGTCGCCGAGGGCGAGGCCCAGCAGGGAGCCGGTGGCGGCGAGCTTGTTCACCGTGGTGGTCATGCGGGACGTCCTTCCCGGGACGGTCGGAGCAGAGGTGGGTACAGGGTGGTGGCGGTGCCCGCGCGGTAGAGCGCGGCGGGTTTGCCGCGGCCGCCGGTGAGCCGGGCGGCGCCGGGGACAGGTTCGACGAAGCCGGGGGTGGCGAGCACCTTGCGCCGGAAGTTGGGCCGGTCGAGGGGGGTGCCCCACACGGTTTCGTAGACCTGCTGCAGCTCGCCGAGGGTGAACTCGGGCGGGCAGAAGGCGGTGGCGAGACAGGTGTACTCGAGGCGGGCGCCGACGCGGTCGTGGGCGTCGGCCAGGATCCGGTCATGGTCGAAGGCGAGTGGCTTCGCCGTGTCGTACGGCAGCCAGCGCGCCTGGGCCGCGTCACTGCCGGCGTGCGGTTCGGGCGGGTTGGGCAGCAGCGCGGTGTAGGCGACCGAGACGACGCGCATCCGGGGGTCGCGGCCGGGCTCGCTGTAGGTGCGCAGCTGCTCCAGGTGCAGCTCGCGGACGTCCGACAGGCCGGTCTCCTCGGCGAGTTCACGCCGGGCGGCCGTATCGGCGGACTCGTCCGGCAGCACGAAGCCACCGGGCAGCGCCCAGTGGCCGGCGTACGGCTCCTGTCCGCGCTCGACGAGCAGCACGTGCAGGGCGCCCGCGCGCAGGGTGAGGACGGCGAGGTCGACGGTGACGGCGAAGGGTTCGAAGGCGTACTTGTCGTAGCCCGATGGCGTGGTCATGCCCACTCGCCCCCTTCACGGTCGGTATGACTAATAGTCGTTACGACTATAAAGAGGGCGGGCGGGCTTCACAACCCCCGTTCGTCAACCTCCGCTCGTCCACCCCCTGTGCCGCACCTCGACGACCCCGCGCGACGGCGCGAACGCCGCCACCACCGCGCCGAGCGCGGCAGCACCGGCGGTCACCCACAGGGCGGGGCCGCAGCCGTCGGCGAAGGCCCGCGGTGAGGCGTAGCCGCCGTAGGTCGTGAAGACGATCGCGGCGGCGGCGATGCCGAAGACCCCGCCGAGCTCGCGCAGCGCGTTGTTGACGCCGGCCGCGACACCCGCGTCGCCGAGCGGCACGGAGGAGGTCACGGCGTTGGCGACACTCGGGAAGACCAGGGAGATGCCGACGCCCGCGACGATCAGCGGGCCGACGAGATGCCCGTAACCGACGCCGGGTTCGACCTGCCAGGCCAGCAGGCCGAGCCCCACCGCCTGGAGCAGCAGGCCGGTCAGCATGAAGAGCCGGGTGCCGTACCGGTCCGCGAGCGCGCCCGCGACAGGGGCGACCAGCAGTGGCATCGCGTTCCACACGAGGATCCGCACGCCCGCCTGAAGCGGCGAGTAGCCGAGCCCCACCTGGAACAGCTGCGTGATCATGAACAGCGCGCCGAGCAGCGACCCGAACACCAGGAAGGCCGCTGCGTTGGCCGTGGTGAAGCCGCGGTTGCGGAAGTGCCTGAGCGGAAGCATCGGGTACCGGGCGCCCGACCGCTCCCACCACAGGAACGCCGTCACGCACACCACCCCGGCGACGAGCGTCCCGACCACCTCGGCGCTCCCCCAGCCCGCCTCGGGCGCCCGCACCGGCGCCCAGGCCAGTCCGGCCAGGCCCGCGGCGGCCAGCAGCAGCCCCACGACGTCGAGTTGGGGCCGTGGGCCGTGGCTCTCGCGGAGTTTCGTGGCAGCCAGCGGCAGCATGGCGAGCCCGGTCGGCACGTTCAGCCAGAAGATCCACTGCCAGGACAGGCCCTCGGTGACGGCCCCGCCGAGCACGGGTCCGGCCGCCACGCCGAGGCCGGTCACCCCGCCCCACACGCCGATCGCGACGCCCCGCTTCTCGGCCGGGAACGCCTCGCTGATCAGGGTCAGGGTCAGCGGCAGCAGCACGGCGGCTCCGGCGCCCTGCACCATGCGGGCGGCGATCAGCGGGCCGGGGCCGCCGGACAGCGCCGCGCCGGCCGAGGCCAGGGTGAAGACGGCGAGCCCGACGACGTACATGCGCCGCCTGCCGAACCGGTCGCCGAGCGCGGCGCCGGTCAGGGTGAGGCAGGCGAAGACCAGGTTGTAGGCGTTGATCGTCCATTCCAGGTCGGACAGGCTCGCCCCGAAGTCGGCACGCAGCGCGGGCAGCGCGGTGGCGACGACCACGACGTCGAGGGAGCACAGCAGCGCGCCGAGCCCGGCGAGGGCGACGGTCCAGCCGCGGCGCGCTGGAGCCGCGCCGGGGGGTGCCTCGCGGCCGGGGACGCGCACGGTGGTGTCGGTCATGTTCGTTCCTTTCGTGAGGCCCTGAGGGCCGGTCACGAAAGACCGACCCGGCTCACCCAGGAAAGGAATCGCGGCGTCCCAGAAAGCCCAGCAGCCGGACGTCCGGGCGGGCGCACGGCGGCACGGCGAGCGGCGCCGCGAAGCGCACGCCCCGGTCCTGAGCCACGACCACGCACCGTGCGACGGACAGCAGTTCGGCGGCGAGCGCGCCCGGGATGGGACGCCGCTTTCCGCAGGCCTGCGCGACGTCCCAGCCGTGCACGGTGATCTCCACGGCGCCGACGGCGGCCATCACCCGTACGTCCAGCGTCCGTTCGCCCACCAGAACCCGATCTCCGGGCCCGGCCGCCCAGGCGCCGAGCAGGGCGCACGCGCGCGTACGGAAGCCGCACGCCGCGTCGCCGTCCGGGGGCGAGGGGAACGGCCCGATCCGGCCGCCGGTCAGTCCCTCGTGCAGCGCGTCCACCGAGTCGTCCAGGTGACCGAGCAGATCCCCGAGGTCCCACGCGGCGCAGGGCGTGGCCCGCGCCAGGCTGTCGGGCGCCACACCGGCGACGCTGCCCAGCGCGTAGGCGAGCGAACGCTCCAGCAGCTCACCGGCGTTCACGACAGCACCCGCGGAAGGCCGAAGAGGTCGAACAGCCCGGGCTCCAGGAAGGCGGTGATGCGGGCGACGGCCGCCTGCCGCACGGTGAGCACCTGCACCGAGTGCGCGCGGAAGACGCCGTCCCCGTCGCGCAAGTACATGGCGGCGGCCGGCTGCCCGTTCGCGCGCGTGGGCAGCATTCGTGCGCTGCCCGCCCGGTGGTGCGCCCGGGACACAAGGAAGCGCAGCACGTTCTTCCGGCCGCTGAACCACTCCGGGTTGGGCGGCATCTCCAGCTCGACGCCGTCCTGGAGCAGCCCGATCAGCGCGTCCATGTCGGCGTTCTGGAAGGCGGCCATGTAGCGGTCGAGCACCCCGCGGTCCGCCGCGCTCTCCGGCTCGGTGACCAGGTCCTCGTCGGGTGCCAACTCGTCGAGCCGGGCACGCGCGCGTTGCAGCGTGCTCTTCACCGCGACCGGGGAGGTCCCGAGCAGCGCGGCGACCTCGGAGGCCCGCCAGGCGAGCACGTCCCGCAGGATCAGCACGGCCCGCTGCCGCGCCGGCAGATGCTGCAACGCGGCGACCAGCGCGAGCCGCAGACTGCCCCGCGCGGCCACGACGCTCGCCGGGTCGACGAGCGTGTCGGGGAGCGGCTGCAGCCATGGAACGTCCGTCACGGGGCCGCTCAGCGGCTCCTCCGGCACCTCCGAGGGCCCGCCGAGCCCCGAGGGCAGGGGACGCCGCGCCCGGCCCTCCAGCGCCGTCAGACATGTGTTGGTGGCGATCCGGTGCAGCCAGGTCCGCAGACTCGCCCGGCCCTCGTACCCGCCGTACGACCGCCAGGCCCGCAGATATGTCTCCTGCACCAGGTCTTCGGCCTCGTCGGCCGAGCCCAGCATCCGGTAGCAGTGCGCGAGCAGCTCCCGCCGGTACGGGTCGGTCAGCCGTACGAACTCCTCGTGGTCCGTCCCCGTCGCAGCCATGCCCGCTCCCTCCGTCCGTCGGTGATACAGACCGGCGGGAGCGCGAAAAAGCATCGGCCGGCCCCGGACGAATCCGAAAGCCGGCCGACAGCGGAGACCGACCCCTACAGGTCGACCTCCTTCATCAGCATGCCGACCTCGGTGTTCGACAGGCGGCGCAGCCAGCCCGACTTCTGGTCGCCCAGGGTGATCGGGCCGAAGGCGGTGCGCACCAGCTTCTCCACCGGGAAGCCCGCCTCGGCGAGCATGCGCCGGACGATGTGCTTGCGGCCCTCGTGGAGGGTCACCTCGACCAGGTAGTTCTTGCCGGTCTGCTCGACGACCCGGAAGTGGTCCGCGCGCGCGTAGCCGTCCTCCAGCTGGATGCCGTCCTTGAGGCGCTTACCGAGATCGCGCGGGATCGGGCCGACGATGGCGGCGAGGTAGGTCTTCTTCACGCCGTACTTGGGGTGGGTCAGCCGGTGTGCGAGCTCGCCGTGGTTGGTGAGCAGGATGACGCCTTCGGTCTCGGTGTCGAGCCGGCCGACGTGGAAGAGCCGCGTCTCCCGGTTGGTGACGTAGTCGCCGAGGTTCTGGCGGCCCTCGGGGTCCTCCATCGTCGAGACGACACCGGCGGGCTTGTTCAGCGAGAAGAACTGATACGACTGCGTGGCCACGGTCAGGCCGTCGACCTTGACCTCGTCCTTCTCCGGGTCGACCCGCTTGCCCTGCTCGGTGACGATCTCGCCGTTGACCTCGACGCGCGCCTGGTCGATCAGCTCCTCGCAGGAACGCCGCGAGCCGTAGCCCGCGCGGGCGAGGACCTTCTGCAGCCGCTCGCCCTCCTGCTCGGCGCCCGGGAAGGTCTTGGGCGGCTTGATATCCGGCTTGCCGGCATACCGCTCGCGGTTGCGCTCCTCGGCCCGCGCCTCGTACTCGCGGGAGCGCGCGGGAGCCGTACGGCCGCCGCCCTGCTGGGACTGCTTCGGGCCGCCCTTGGCGCCGCCGCGGGCCGAGCCGCCGCGCCCGGACTTGGGGCCGTCCTTCGTGGCTCCGGGGCCCACGTCGTAGCGGCGCTCCTCGGGGCGGGGCTTGCTGGGACGGCCCTGCCCCTGCCGCTCGTCCCTGTTGTTGCCGGCACCGCGGTAGTTACCGCGCCCGCCGCTCTTGCCGCTACCACTGCTTCGCATCAAAGTTCCGTCGTCGTCGTGTCAGGCGTGTACGTCGTGGGACCGTCGTCCGGGTCCGGACCGTCCGGGTCGAACGACGGTACTGCCTCCTGGGTCTCCGCCTCGATCGCCTCCGCCTCCGGGAGGTAGGGCGCGAGCTCCGGGAGTTCGTCCAAGCCGCGCAGGCCCATCCGCTCCAGGAAGTAGTTCGTCGTCCTGTACAGGATCGCACCTGTTTCGGGTTCCGTGCCCGCCTCCTCCACCAGACCGCGCTGCAGGAGGGTGCGCATCACACCGTCACAGTTCACTCCGCGTACGGCTGAGACTCGGCTACGGCTCACCGGCTGACGGTAGGCGACGACGGCCAGCGTCTCCAGTGCTGCCTGGGTGAGCCGGGCCTGCTGGCCGTCCAGGACGAAGCCCTCGACGGCGGCGGCGTACTCGGGGCGGGTGTAGAAACGCCAGCCACCGGCGACCAGCCGCAGCTCGAATCCGCGCCCCTGCACGGTGTACTCGTCGGCCAGCGCGCGCAGGGCGTCGCCGATCCGCCGCTTGGGCCGCTGGAGGATCTTCGCGAGGTGTTCCTCGGTCGCGGGCTCGTCCACGACCATGAGGACCGCCTCCAGGGCGGGCTTGAGGTCCAGGTCGGCGACGGTGCGCAGACCGGCCGGGACCTCCGTGATCTCGTCGCTCACGCCTTCTTCTCCTCCTTGGGCTCCTCGGGGGGCCGGTCGAACTCGTCGGTGACCTGCGGTGTCTCGTCGCCTTCCCCGCCGGTCCAGCGCACGAGCAGCTCGCCCAGGGCCTCCTCCTGGTCGAGGGCCACGGCCTTCTCGCGGTACAGCTCGAGCAGCGCGAGGAATCGCGCCACGACGGTCAGGGTGTCGTCGGTGTCCTCGACGAGCGCTCGGAAGCTGGCCTCGCCGAGCTCCTTCAGCCGGGCGACAACGATCCCGGCCTGCTCCTGCACGCTGACGAGGGGCGCGTGGATGTGGTCGACGTACACCTGCGGCTTGGGCCTGGGCTGCATCGCCTTGACGGCGAGCTTGGCGAACCCTTCCGGGCCGATGCTGATGACGACCTCGGGCAGCAGCTCGGCGTGGTGCGGTTCGAGGCCGACGGTACGGGGGTAGCGACGAGCCTCCTGTTCCAGCCGGTGGTTGAAGATGTCGGCGATCTGCTTGTACGCCCGGTACTGGAGCAGCCGCGCGAACAGCAGGTCCCTCGCCTCCAGAAGCGCCAGGTCGGCCTCGTCCTCGACCTCGGCGGCGGGCAGCAGACGGGCGGCCTTGAGGTCGAGCAGGGTGGCCGCGACGACGAGGAACTCGGTCGTCTGGTCCAGGTCCCAGTCCGGTCCCATGGCCCGGATGTGCGCCATGAACTCGTCGGTGACCTTGGACAGGGCCACCTCGGTGACATCGAGTTTGTGCTTCGAGATGAGCTGGAGCAGCAGATCGAAGGGCCCCTCGAAGTTGGCCAGCCGCACCTTGAAGACACCGTTGGGGGCTTCTTCGGCCTCGTCACCGGGGCGCGGCGCGGGCGTGGCCGAGGTGGCCTGGGAAACCCCGGCGGGAACGGGATCCGCGGGGGCGCCGACGGCGGGCGGCGCGGCCGGCGGCTCCGCCGGCTCCATGAGGGCGACCTCGGGAGCGGCGACCACTGAGGCGGTGACCCCGGGTGCTGCGACCTCGGGCCCGGCGCCCTCAGAGACGGTGTCCGGTGCGGTGGGCATCAGCGGCTCGGGGGCCGCGGACGCGGCGGCCTCGCGTGCTGCGGCCTCGGGCATCGAGTCCGGTGCGGCAGGGACTACCGGTTCGGGGACCTCGGGTGCGGCGGGCTCCGACGCCACAGGCACTGTCGGCTCGGGGGCCCCGGGCGCCGGGACCCGTGCGGCAGGGGCTGTCGGTTCGGGGTCCTCGGGTGCGGCGGGCTCCGACGCCACAGGCACAGCCGGCTCGGGGGCCTCGGGCGCCGGGACCGGTGCGGCAGGGGCTGTCGGTTCGCGGGACTCCGGCGCGGCTTCGGGGGCTTCAGGCGTGACCGGTACCGGCGTCGGCTCGGGCCGCGGAGCGTTCGTGCCCGGGCCGCGGCCCAGGGTGCGTCTGCGGCCGGGCGGGGTGCCGGGG
Organism: Streptomyces sp. NPDC002619; assembly: GCF_042889305.1. Classification (NCBI taxonomy): domain Bacteria; kingdom Bacillati; phylum Actinomycetota; class Actinomycetes; order Kitasatosporales; family Streptomycetaceae; genus Streptomyces; species Streptomyces sp. NPDC002619. Next base: position 308,296 of record NZ_JBIAQV010000006.1, read on the forward strand.
GCGGGTACGTCGTTCGAGGTCATGGCCGTCGCAGGCTATCGTCTGGCGCCCACGGAGCCGACTACCGGCCGCGCAGCCGCCGTACCAGAATGCTCGCGTCCCCTCGGGACTCCAGGTCGGCCAGCACGACAGCGACCGCCTCGCGGACGATCCGCCCCCGGTCCACCGCGAGGCCGTGCTCGCCGCGGAGCACGAGCCGGGCGTGTTCCAGGTCCATCAGTTCCTCGGCCGAGACATACACGGTGATCTTCTCGTCGTGCCGCTCACGACCGCTGGGCCGCCGGGCCGCGGCCCGTCCCCGTTTGCCGCGCTGCTGCGGCTCGCCCTCGGGCGAGCCGTCCGCACCGTCCTGCGCCGCCTGCCGCCGCGCCGGGCGGTCCCCCGTTGCCGGGGCGATGGCGGTACGGCTGCGGGACTCGCCGGCGTCGGCCGGCTCCGCCGCCACGTGCTCCGCCCCGTCGCCGTCCCCGCCCTGCGCCGGTACGGCCTGCGGAGTGTCCTCGGCGGCGGCCCCGTCGCTCTCCCCCGCGGGAGCCGGCACCCGGGCCTCGCCGTTGGCCGGGCGCCGGGGAGTGGACGGCTGGAGCGCCATTCCCCCTGTCGTACGGAACAGTTCGTCGGCCCCCGGCAGACTCACTCGGCGTGACACCGGGCGAGCACCTCCCTGGCGAGCTGGCGATAGGCGGCGGCACCGACGGAGTTGGAGGCGTACGTGGTGATCGGTTCGCCGGCGACCGTGGTCTCCGGGAAGCGGACCGTGCGGCCGATGACCGTGTGGTAGACGTGGTCGTCGAACGCCTCGACGACACGCGCGAGCACCTCACGGCTGTGCACGGTGCGCGAGTCGTACATGGTCGCGAGGATCCCGTCGAGCTCCAGCTCCGGGTTGAGCCGCTCCTGGACCTTCTCGATGGTCTCCGTCAGCAGCGCGACGCCACGCAGCGCGAAGAACTCGCACTCGAGCGGCACGATCACCTTGTGCGCGGCCGTCAGGGCGTTGACGGTGAGCAGGCCGAGCGAGGGCTGACAGTCGATCACGATGTAGTCGTAGTCGTCCATCAGCGGCTTGAGCGCACGCTGCAGCGTGGACTCGCGCGCGACCTCGGAGACCAGCTGGACCTCGGCGGCCGACAGGTCGATGTTGCTCGGGAGCAGGTCCATGTTGGGGACCGCGGTCTTCAGGAGGACGTCGTCCGCCGACATGCCCCGCTCCATGAGCAGGTTGTAGACGGTGAGGTCGAGCTCCATCGGGTTGACGCCGAGGCCGACCGACAGCGCGCCCTGCGGGTCGAAGTCCACGAGCAGCACGCGACGGCCGTACTCCGCGAGCGCGGCACCCAGGTTGATGGTCGACGTCGTCTTGCCGACGCCGCCCTTCTGGTTGCACATCGCGATGATCGTCGCGGGTCCGTGGTGCGTCAGCGGACCCGGGATCGGGAAGTACGGCAGCGGGCGTCCCGTCGGGCCGATGCGCTCGCGGCGCTGGCGGGCAGCGTCGGGCGCGAGCGTGGCCGCGTACTCGGGGTCGGGCTCGTATTCGGCGTCGGGGTCGTAGAAGTGCCCGTCGGGCAGTTCGTCGTAGTCGGCGAACTGGTTGTGGGGCACGCCACTTCCGTCGCCGGCCATGGCGTTCACGTGATGGCCATCCATGCTCTGGTGTGCTGGGTGAGTCACCCCTGGAGTCTGGTGACTCTGGTGGGCTGCGAAGGTGCGCACCGCGACGGAGCCGACAGCCTCGAATCCCGCGGCGCCCTGGCCCCGGACAGGCATTCCTGGTTGACCACCCCCGGGAGAAAATGTCGACTCATTCACAAGTCGTCTTACCTCCTTGGTGACCAGGAAACTTCTAGACAGGTCAGCGTGGCACCATGCCGACGGTTGGCGACTCTATGGCGTGTCGGGCGTCCGCAGCAACACAATCCGCCGGACCCGGCAGGATGTGTCGGCAATGAAACATCCTGCTGTCAAGGGCGTACCGCCGTCGCACAGTAGGTTTCACCGGTGTGCGAATCGGTCGAAGGGTTACGTTCGAGGCGAGTTGACCGAGTGCCGCAAAGTGACCATACACACACCCGGCCGGACCTTGTCGGGCAAGGTCCGGCCGGGTGCGCGCGGTTGACGCACCGTGTTGACGTATCGCCTTCGCGAAAAGGTGACTTAGCCGAGTGACTCAGCCGAGCAGGGTCTCCAGCTCGACGTGCTCGAGGCCGTGAGCCTCGGCGACCTCGCGGTAAACCACCTTGCCGTCATGGGTGTTGAGACCCTTGGCCAGCGCCGGGTCACGGCGCAGTGCCTCGACCCAGCCGCGGTTGGCGAGCTCGACGATGTACGGCAGCGTCGCGTTCGTGAGCGCGTAGGTGGAGGTGTTGGGCACCGCACCGGGCATGTTGGCGACGCAGTAGAAGACCGATTCGTGGACCTTGAAGGTCGGCTCGGCGTGCGTGGTCGGGTGCGAGTCCTCGAAGCAGCCGCCCTGGTCGATCGCGATGTCGACAAGGACACTTCCCGGCTTCATGCGGGAGACCAGCTCGTTGGTGACGAGCTTCGGGGCCTTGGCGCCCGGGATGAGGACGGCGCCGATGACGAGGTCGGCCTCGAGGCAGGCCTTCTCCAGCTCGAAGGCGTTGGAGACGACGGTCTGGATCTTCGAGCCGAAGATCTTGTCCGCCTCCTTGAGCTTGTTGATGTCCTTGTCGAGCAGGGTCACCTGGAAGCCCATGCCGACGGCGATCTGCGCGGCGTTCCAGCCGGAGACACCGCCGCCGATGACGACGGCCTTGGCGGGCAGCACGCCGGGGACACCACCGGGCAGCACACCGCGGCCGCCGGCCGGGCGCATGAGGTGGTAGGCGCCGACCTGCGGGGCCAGCCGGCCCGCGACCTCGGACATCGGGGCGAGCAGCGGCAGGGCGCGGTTCGCCAGCTCGACGGTCTCGTAGGCGATCGCGGTGGTGCCGGACTCGAGGAGGGCGTCCGTGCACTCGCGGGAGGCGGCCAGGTGCAGGTAGGTGAAGAGCGTCTGGTCCTTGCGGAGGCGGTGGTACTCCTCGGCGATGGGCTCCTTGACCTTCAGCAGCAGGTCGGCGGCGGCCCACACCTCGTCGGCCGTCTCCAGGATCTCGGCACCGGCGGCGATGTACTCGTCGTCCGGGATCGACGAGCCGACGCCGGCGGCGCGCTCGATGACGACCTGGTGGCCGTGGCGCACCAGCTCATGTACGCCGGCGGGGGTGATGGCCACCCGGAACTCGTTGTTCTTGACCTCGCGGGGGATGCCGACCTTCACGTCGATCACGGTCCTTGGCTCAGAGGGTGTGGGGGCATAACAAGACATACCCAGGCATGCAGGGCACACCGGGAGACACCGCGGGAGAACGAGCGGCAGAGCCAGTCTAATGAAGGTGTTCCGGCTGTCTAGCCTTTCATTGCATCAATCCTCGTTGGATGTACTGCGGATTTCGCAGGCGTCAGCACCGTGTTCCGGCCCGGGATCGCTGTCGAGGCTCTCTTGAGGCTCCTCCCCCAGCATGCGCTCGGCGGCGCCCCGGTGCAGTCGAGCGGCGGCCGAGTCGCCCAGGTGGTCAAGGGTGTCGGCCAGCCTCAGCTGCAGCGCCGCCTGCAGCCGTACGTCCTCGGCACGGCGCGCCCACTCCACCGCCTCCTGGCAGGTGCGCAGCGATTCCTCGGGGCGTCCGGCGTACTCCTGAACGCGGGCCAGCTCGCTCAACGCCCTTGCCTGGGCGGCGACATCGCCGTCCTTGCGGTACCCGGAGACGGCCGCCCGCCAGTTGCGCAGCGCCTCGCCGTAGCGGCCCGCGTACGTGTGGGCGGTGGCGATACGGCCGTACAGCCGGGCGGCGTCCGCGCGCTCGTCGCGGGCCAGCCGCTCGGCCAGGGCCCGCCCGAACCAGTCGGCGGCCCGGTCGTGGTCCCCGAGCTCCTGGTGCGCACCGCCTACGGATTCCATCGCGCGGCCGGTCGCATAGGGGTCGTTCGCCTCGCGTCCGGCGTCCAGCGCGGCCCGGTAGCGCACCAGCGCGTCGGCCGTGCGACCGGTCCGGGCGTCCAGATCGCCGAGGTTCAGCAGGGCGGCGGCCTTCTCGCGGGGCAGTTTCCGGCGCTCGGCCACGTCCAGGACGAGGCCGTGGATGCCGTACAGATCGGGGGCCGCCGCCTGGGTGCCGACATGCGCCACCATGGTCCTGACCAGCTGGGACATCAGCCGACGGGCCAGTGTGTCCAGCTCCCCGTCGGCGACCGCGAGGCGGGCGGAGGCCAGCAGGGCGGGCCTGCGGACGTCCAGCCACTCGGCCGCCGCGCGGGGATTCGGGAAGCGCAGGGCGCGGGGCAGGCCCTGCAGCTTGTCGCGGGTCTCCGGGTTGTCCGTCTCGGTGATGGCGCGGCAGGACTGCAGCAGCCGTACCGTCCGCTCGAGCATGCGGGCGCGGGCCAGCTGGAGCTCGCCGGGGCGGTCCTGGGTCTCGGCGAGGGAGCGCAGCAGGGCGTGGAGGCAGCCGGGGACCTCGTACTGCTGCGGCAGCGGGGAGGGCACGGCCCGCAGCAGGCCGAGGGCGACGAGGTCGTCCAGGGTCGTGCGCGCGGCGTCGATCGAGCAGCCGGCCAGCGCGGAGGCGGTGTGCGGGTCGGCCAGGCCGGCCGGGGCCAGGGACAGCAGTCGCAGTATCCGGGCGGCCTGGGCGGGCAGCTGGGCGTGGACGAGCCGGAAGACCCGGTCGAGGGGACTCGTCTCGTCACTCTCCGCATGCAGGCGCTTGGCCAGATCGGCGACGGCCGCTTTGGGGCGGGCGGCGAGCCAGCCCCCGGCCAGGGTGAGCGCGGCGGGCTGGGCCTGGCACACCTCGACGAGACTCTCGGCGGCCCGCGGGTCGACGGTGATGCGGACCGAGCCGGTGCGGCGGGTGAGCAGTTCGACGGCGGACTTGGTGTCCATGCCGCCCAGGGTGCACGGGCGGACGTTCGAGATCCCGGTGAGCGGGCCCGCCGACACGGCCACGACCAGGCAGTCCGGCGTGTCCGGCAGCAGCGCGTCGACCTGCTCGGCGCTTGCCGCGTCGTCCAGCAGGAGCAACGCCCGCCGGCCGGCCAGGGCCGCGCGCAGGGCCTCGCTCAGGTCGTCCTCCGAGGCCCCGGGCGGGGTGGGCAGGTCCAGGGCGGTGAGCAGTTCCCGGGCGGCGCGCTCGACCGGTACCGGGGTGCCGTCGGGCTCGCCGAGCCGGACGCGCAGCACCCCGCCGGGGTACTGGCCGGCTACGCGCCGTACAAGTTCCTCGGCGAGCGAGGTGCGGCCCGAGCCGGGCCGGCCCGCGATGAGCAGCACGCGCGCGCGTGGGGCCTTGCGGCCGGCGAGAGTGTCGAGGCCCGCGCGCTCGATGTCGGCGCACAGTTCCTTCAACTCCCTTGCCCGGCCCAGGAACTGACCTTCCGTGGCCGTGTGTCCGGGCGGCTGTCCGCCGCCTGTGTCCACCGCCTGATCCGTCACGGGCCACACTCCCGTCCCACCGCACGCGTACGCCCGCCGGGATTCCGGTTCGGGCGTTGCGCGTTGTTTTCGGCTCGCTCGCGAGGAGCCTAGTTCACGCTCTGCGACGTTTCGGTCGGAGCGCGGCGGGCACGTCGCTCGATCGGATCAGCCGATCGTCACACCACAAGGGGGCTGGTGGCGGGCGGGTTCAGGACTCGAAGGGACGCGCGGGCCACGGCGCGTCGGCCGGGCGCAGCGCGTCTAGGCCGTCGCCGGTGCGCGCGGCGACCAGCGACAGGACGCCCACGACGAGGCAGTTGTTGTGCAGCTCGCCGGCCAGCACCCCGCGCACCAGCTCGTCGACGGGCACGCGCGCGTACTCCAGGTCGATCTCCTCGTCCTCGACGTCGAAGCGCTCGCCGTCGGCCTCGGAGAGGCCCCGGGCGAGGAAGACCCTTACGGCCTCGTCGCAGCCGCCCGGCGTGGTGTACACGTCGGTCAGGACCCGCCAGTCCTCGGCCTTGACGTGCGCCTCCTCGTAAAGCTCGCGCTGGGCCGCGTCCAAGGGGTTCTCGCCGGGCACGTCGAGCAGGCCGGCCGGGATCTCCCACAGCTTCTGCCGGACCGGGTGGCGGTACTGGCGGATCAGCAGGACGCGGTCCTCGTCATCGAGGGCGAGGACGCCCACGGAGCCGGGGTGGACCTGGTAGTCGCGGCGAACCACCGAGCCGTCGGGCATGACGACCTCGTCCGTGCGCACGGAGGTCTTGTTGCCGACGAAGGGGGTCTCCGAAGACCGGATCTCCCACTCCTCGGGGGTGTCCTTGATCGTCATGCCCTGCCGCCCTTTCACGTGCACAAGCGAAACCGGGGTGCTCACCTCTCGAAGGTATGCACCCCGGCCACCGTACAACTGGTGTGTTACTTCGAATTCTTCCGCTGGACCGCGGCCTTCACGAGGCCGGCGAACAGCGGGTGCGGGCGCGTCGGACGCGAGCGCAGCTCCGGATGCGCCTGAGTGGCGACCAGGTAGGGGTGGACGTCACGCGGGTACTCGACGTACTCGACGAGCTTGCCGTCCGGGGAGGTGCCGGAGAACTGGATGCCGGCCTTCTTCTCCAGCTCCGCGCGGTAGGCGTTGTTGACCTCGTAGCGGTGGCGGTGGCGCTCCTCGACGTACTCCTTGCCGTCGTACACCTCGCGCACGATCGAGCCCTCGGCCAGCTTCGCCGGGTACATGCCCAGCCGCATGGTGCCGCCCATGTCGCCCTCGCCGGCGACGATGTCGAGCTGCTCGGCCATGGTGGAGATGACCGGGTGCGCGGTGCCGGAGTCGAACTCGGTGGAGTTGGCGTCCGGGATGTCGAGCAGGCTGCGTGCGGCCTCGATCACGGTGCACTGCAGGCCGAGGCAGAGGCCGAGCAGCGGGATCTTGTTCTCGCGGGCGTAGCGGATCGCGCCGACCTTGCCGAGCACACCGCGGTCGCCGAAGCCGCCCGGGATGCAGACACCGTCCACGTCAGCGAGCTGGGCCTTGGCGCCGGCCGGGGTCTTGCAGTCGTCCGAGGTGACCCACTTGATCTGGACGCGGGCCTTGTTGGCGAAGCCGCCCGCGCGCAGCGCCTCGGTGACCGAGAGGTAGGCGTCGGGCAGGTCGATGTACTTGCCGACCAGGGCGAGGGTGATCTCGTGGTCGGGGTTGTGGACGCGGTCGAGCAGGTCGTCCCAGGTCGTCCAGTCCACGTCGCGGAAGGGCAGGTCGAGCTTGCGGACGACGTAGGCGTCCAGGCCCTCGGTGTGGATGACCTTGGGGATGTCGTAGATCGAGCGGGCGTCGGGGCAGGCCACGACCGCGGACTCGTCGACGTCGCACATCAGCGAGATCTTGCGCTTGATCGCGGTGGGGACCTCGCGGTCGCAGCGCAGCACGATCGCGTCCGGCTGGATACCGATGTTGCGCAGGGCGGCGACCGAGTGCTGGGTCGGCTTGGTCTTCAGCTCGCCGGACGGGCCGATGTAGGGCAGCAGCGAGATGTGCACCACGAAGACGTTGTCCCGGCCGACCTCGTGGCGGACCTGGCGGACGGTCTCCAGGAACGGCAGCGACTCGATGTCGCCGACCGTGCCGCCGACCTCGGTGATGACGACGTCGACCTCGTCGGTGGCCATGCGGCGGATGCGGTGCTTGATCTCGTTGGTGATGTGCGGGATCACCTGCACCGTGTCGCCCAGGTACTCGCCGCGCCGCTCCTTGGCGATGACGGTGGAGTACACCTGGCCTGTAGTGACATTGGCGGTGCCGTCCAGGTCACGGTCGAGGAAACGCTCGTAGTGTCCGATGTCCAGGTCGGTCTCGGCTCCGTCGTTGGTGACGAAGACCTCACCGTGCTGGAACGGGTTCATCGTGCCCGGGTCGACGTTCAGGTACGGGTCGAGCTTCTGCATGACGACGCGCAGTCCCCGGGCCTTGAGCAGCATGCCCAGGCTGGAGGCCGTGAGGCCCTTGCCGAGAGAGGAGGCGACACCCCCGGTGACGAAGATGTGCTTGGTCGTCGTAGATTTCGGCGGCATGGCCAAGAGGGGGCTCCCGTGGTCGCGGTCTGGGTTGCGGTGCGGCTTCGGACCCGGAAGTCTCCGGCGGTGCCGTCGCTGCGGTTCGGGGGGCCCTTTTGTCTTTTTTCCTTCGGGGGGCTCCCACCGGTCCACGGGCTACCAGGGTATCAGCGCCGCGCGGCGATGGCGTTCGGCCACGCTCCGCGCACGCGTCGACACGGGCACGTACCGCTTACCCTCGTCTCACCTGGCGCTCACTCGTTCGGCGTACACGGGTTGCCCGGAGCGGCACGCAGATCATCTACGTGCGTCGTATCCTGCTCGGACATTCGCTGCCGAGCCCGGCCGGCAAAACGGCACACCCCCGCCCGTAACGACCGGAGCAACGAGAGCTCGTCAGTTCGTTGAGTTATGTCTGTCGTTTTGCCCTCCGGGCTCGGCGGCTGCTTTGCTTCACCGCTCAACGATGCACAACAACGAACCCCTTGACCGCACTAGCGACAGCCCCCTGTTCCGCCGGGGGCGACGTGGCCGTTCGACTGGAGTAGCACGTGGCCGGGCGCATCGAAGACTACGCACTCATCGGAGACATGCAGACCGCGGCGCTGGTCTGCCGGGACGGCACGGTGGACTGGCTGTGCCTGCCCCGCTTCGACTCGCACGCCATCTTCGCCGGCCTGCTGGGCACGGAAGAGCACGGCTTCTGGCGTCTCGGTCCCGCCCATGCGGCCGACGCGGAGCCGCCCACCGCGGCCCGGCGTACCTACCGCGGCGACTCGCTGATCCTGGAGTCGGAGTGGGACACCCCGCGCGGCACGGTCCGCGTGACGGATTTCATGCCCCCGCGTGACGGCGCCCCGCAGCTGATCCGCATCGTCGAGGGCGTCACCGGCCGGGTGCCCATGCGCTCGGCCCTCAGGATGCGTTTCTCGTACGGCCGGGTCGTGCCGTGGGTGCACAAGCACGACGGGCGCACCGTGGGCGTCGCGGGCCCGGACTCCGTGTGGTTCGACACATCGGCGGAGACCTACGGCAAGGCGCTGACGACGTACGCGGACTTCACCGTCGCGCCGGGTGACCGGATCGCGTTCACGATCTCCTGGGAGCCCTCGCACAAGCAGCCGCCCGCCCTGCCGGAGCCGGAGCAGTCGCTGGAGGCGACGGAGAACTTCTGGCGCGAGTGGGTCGAGCAGTGCACGTACCACGGGCCCTACCGCGAGGCCGTGGTCCGCTCGCTGATCACGCTGAAGGCGCTGACCTACGCCCCGACCGGCGGGATCGTCGCCGCGCCCACCACCTCCCTGCCGGAGGACATCGGCGGCGTCCGCAACTGGGACTACCGCTACACCTGGCTGCGCGACGCGGCGATCACTCTGTCCTCGCTGCTGCGCACCGGCTACCGCGAGGAGGCCCGCGCCTGGCGCGAGTGGCTGCTGCGCGCGGTCGCCGGTGACCCGGAGAACCTGCAGATCATGTACGGCATCGCGGGCGAGCGCGAGCTGGGCGAGGCCGAGCTGGACTGGCTGCCCGGCTACGAGAAGTCGGCGCCGGTGCGGGTCGGCAACGGCGCCGCGCACCAGCTGCAGCTGGACGTGTACGGCGAGGTCACCGAGGCCCTGCACCTGGCCCACATGACAGGCCTGGCGCGCAACGACTACGCCTCGCTGCTCCAGCTGAAGCTGATCCGCTACCTCGAGGACCACTGGAACGAGCCGGACGAGGGCATCTGGGAGGTGCGTGGACCGCGCCGCCACTTCGTGCACTCCAAGGTCATGGCCTGGGTCGCGGTGGACCGCACGATCAAGCTGATCGAGTCCGGAGACGCGGACGGCCCGCTGGAGCGGTGGCGCGAGCTGCGCGACGACATCCACCGGGACGTGTGCGAGAAGGGCTACGACAAGGAGCGCAACACCTTCACGCAGTCGTACGGCTCGCGGGAGCTGGACGCCTCGCTGCTGCTCATCCCGCAGATGGGTTTCCTGCCGCCGGACGACAAGCGTGTCATCGGCACCATCGAGGCGATCCAGCGCGAGCTGTCCACGACGGACGGCTTCATCCTGCGCTACCCGACCGAGGGCGAGCACGAGGGTGTCGACGGCCTCCCCGGTGACGAGGGCGCCTTCCTGGCCTGCTCGTTCTGGATGGCGGACGACCTCGCGATGATCGGTCGCGTGGACGAGGCCCGCAAGCTGTTCGAGAAGCTGCTGGCGCTGCGCAACGACCTCGGGCTGCTCGCTGAGGAGTGGGACCCGGCCCGCAAGCGCCAGGTCGGCAACTTCCCGCAGGCCTTCAGCCACGTGCCCCTGATCGACACGGCACTGCGGCTGACGGCTTCGGGGGCGTACGGCGGCTGAGTCCGCGCGCTGCCCGGCACGCGTCAGTGGGCTGCCGGCCGGTCCACCCTGTGCGGGTCATCGGAGGGCAGCCAGGCGTCCGGGCCGTGGATCGCCAGGTCGCCGACGCCGTCGCTGAGGGCGTCGACCACGGCGAGGACCGCGGCCCGGGTTTCGTCGCGGCGCCAGGTCAGCGACCAGGTCCAGTGGATCCGCGGGGCGACGACGGCGCGTTTGACGAGGTCGGGGGGCAGTGGCGTGGTCTGGCCCTTGGGCGAGTTGACGACCGGGCGGCCGCTGCGGCGGACGTGGTCGAAGAAGGCCGGGCCGGTGATGCCGCCGTCGGAGACGCGTACCGTGCGCGCGCCGGTGTCTTGTGCCAGGTCCTCGGAGTAGGCGTTCCAGGACGACCAGGACGTGGTGTCGTCGTCCAGGAGGACCGCGGTGTCCCGGGCGGGCACGTCGCTCGAGTCCGGGCCGGTGGACACGGCGTAGAGACGGTCGGCGCCGATGAGCCGTGCGGACAGGCCGAGCCGCTCCAGGTCCTCGGTGCGCACCCAGCACACGGCGAGGTCCAGGCTGCCGTCGGCGACCCGCGCGGCCTGCGTGTGCGAGGGCGCCACCCAGGCGTCGAGATGGAGCTGGGCCACCGCCGATGTTCGGGCGGTGAGGTCCGCGGGGAGCCAGTTGACGTAGCCGAGGCGTACCGGTTCGGAGCCCGAGAGCCGACGCGCGCGGCGCTGGAGGTCGTCGGCCCGCTCCAGCAGGGCCCGGGTGGCCGGGAGCAGGGCCGAGCCGGCCGGGGTGAGGGACACCGAACGGCGGTCGCGGTCGAACAGCCGCACCCCCGGGTCGCGTTCGAGCGACCATGGCTTCCCTCTCGAAGGCGGGGCGGGCCGGGGTGCGGTGAACACCCGGCGGCTTGCCGAGGTGAAGCGGCGGTAGCCCGGAAAGTCGTACGAGCAGTGCCAGGCGGACAGCTGGGCCCGGCCGGTTGCCGGTCATCGCGGTGATCGGCGCGGCGGGCGACGCATTGTCGTGCACAGGGCCGCCGTGATCGTTCCCCTAACCGCGCGGAGATGTCCCGGAAGCATGCGCACGGGTAGCGTCCGCTGCATGGACAGCCGTACGGACAGCAGATTCGACACCGAGGGCGCCGGGATCACCGTGCGGCGGGCCCTCGAGCTGCCCGGGCTGCGCAGCGGGCTCCCGGAGATCCTGGCGGGCGCCGACAGGCTGGGCCGGACCGTCCGCTGGGTGCACGCGGGCGAGGTGCCGAACATCGCCTCGCTGCTCAAGGGCGGAGAGCTGCTGCTCACCACGGGCTACGGCCTCGGCACCCGCCCGGCCGACCAGCGGGCGTTCGTGCGCACCCTCGCCGAGCGCGGTATCGCCGCCCTGGTCGTGGAGCTGGGCCCGCGCTTCACCCGGCTGCCCGCCGCACTCGTGGACACCGCCCGCAGTGCCGGGCTGCCGCTCGTCCAGCTGCACCGTGAGGTGCCGTTCGTTGCGGTCACGGAGGAGATCCACACCGAGATCGTCAACGGCCACTACGCGCTGCTCCAGCGTGCGGAGGAGGTGCACCGGCGCTGTACGCAGGCCCTCCTCGGCGGTGGCGGGGTGCCGCAGGTCCTGGAGATCCTGGCGGGCTTCAGCGACAACCCGGTCTTCCTGGAGACGTCCGAGGGCCAGCTTCTGTACTCCGCCGGGGCCGGGCCCGAAGGGGCGGATCCGCTGCAGGTGTGGGAGGGGCTGCGCGGCCCGCACAAGGACGCGTCGCCGCCCGCCGGTTCGGTGCTGGTGGACGTGCCGGGCGGCGGGCCGGGCACGGGCTCGGTGCGGGCCCGGCTGGTGCTGCTGCCGGTGCGCGCGCCGCTGGCTCCCGTGCACCGCATCGCCGCCGAGCGGGCCGCGGGGATCCTGGCCGTCGTGCTGATGCAGGCCCGCCAGGAGGAGGAGCTGGCGGCACGGGGGCGCGGCGACTTCCTCACCGACTTCGCCGAGGGGCGCGTCGCCGCCGAGGACGCGCCCGCGCAGGCCCGGGTGCTGGGCTTCAAGCCGGGCGACAGCCCGCTGCTGCCCATGGTGATGCGGCTGGGCGACCCGCTCCCGGCGGGCGGCGGCTGGGCGGTCCTGGCACGCGCGGTCGCGGAGGAGCTGGCCTCGGTGGGAGTGCCGGTGCTGCTTGGGGTACGGCCGGTCGAGGGCCGGGTTCCGGTGCTCGTCGGGCTGCGTGCCGAGGCTGAGCGGTCGGCGGTCGCGGGCCGGGTCGCGGCGGCGCTGCGGGCCGGGGTGGAGCGGGCGGGGATGCAGCGGCCCGGCGCCCGGCCGCCGGTCGTGGTCGTCGGGGTGGCCGGCGGCTGGGCGGCCGCGTCGGCGGGGCTCAGGCACGCGGCCGAGACGGCGACCGCCGCGCAGGGCCTCACGGACCGCCCCTGGTACGACGCCCGGCGCCTGGACATCGACCTGCTGCTGTGGCGGCTGCGCGAACACCCGGACCTGGCGGCCTTCGTGGACCGTGCCATTGGCCCGCTGCGCGACCACGACCGCCGTTCCCGGCCGCCGCTGCTGCCCACGCTGGAGACCTATCTGGCCCACGCGGGTCGCAAGGCCGAGACCGCCCGCGAACTCCACCTCAACCGGCAGACGCTCTACAACCGCCTGGCCCGCATCGGGGAGTTGCTGGGCACGGACCTGGACGACCCGCAGACGGTACTGGCACTGAGCCTGGCGTTGCGGGCCCGCAGGCACGTCGCTCAGAGCGGGTACGGCCGGGTCGACTAGAGCGGGGACGGCTGGGTCAACTCGTCGTAGACGCTCAGGACTTGAGCGACGGTCTCGTCCTCCGTCGGCCAACTCGCGGCCTGCCGTGCACCCTGCTTCCTGAGCTGTTCGCATCGCTCGGGATCGCCGAGCAGCCGTACGACGGCGTCCGAGAGCGCCTTCGCGTCGCCGTACGGGACGAGTTCGGCCGCGTCGCCCACGAGGTCGGGGATGCCTCCCACGGCGGTCGCAACCAGCGGAACGCGCGCGTGGAGGGCCTCCTGGGCGAGGACGGAACGGGACTCCCAACGGCTGGGCAGCAGCGCGAGATCGGCGGCGGCGAGCAGTTCACCGGCGTCGTCGCGCCGCCCGATGAGCCGCACCGGCAGCTCTTCGTCCTCGATCCGCCGCTGCAGCTCCGCGCGCAGCGGCCCCTCTCCCGCGATGACGAGCAGCGGCACGGGGTCGAGCCGGCACCAGCCTCGGGAGGCGTCGAGCAGGACGTCGTAGCCGCGGTGCCGGTCCAGGGAGCCGACGGCGATCAGCAACGGACGGCCGGTGGCGCCGAGTTCGGCCCGTGCCTTGGGCCGCAGCCGGTCGGGGTCGTCGTACTCCATGGGCCGTCGCGGGCCGGGCAGGCCGACACCGGCGAGCCGGGCGTCGCGGGCGCCGGCCCCGCGGGCGCGGTCCACGAGGTCCGAGGTGGTGCCGAGCACGACGGCCGCCGCGCGTACGACCCGTCGCTCCAGCAGGCGCAGCAGATGCGCGCGGGCGCCCTCGGCACGGACCCGGTTGTGCCAGGTGACGACCAGCGGGGTACGGCGTCCGCTGAGCGCGAGAACGGCACGGAAGGAGGCGTGCAGACCGTGCGCGTGCACCAGGTCGGCATCCGCGCAGGCCGCTCGCAGCGCCGCCACGGACGCCGGGTCGCTGCTGCGCGGAACGTGGACGTGGTCGGCGCCGACGCCGGTGAAGTCGTGGGCGTGATCGGCTTCGACGGGGGCGCACACCGTGACCCGTACGCCCCTCGCGACGAGCCCCGCGGCCAGGGAACGCACGTGCGCACTGCTGCCGGCGTTGCCTCCGCCGAGCACCTGCACGGTGCGCAGCGGCGACTGACCGTGCGGTGCGTTGCTGCTCACGGGGCTCACGTGGCCGGGGCTCCTGGTTCGGCGTCGGGCGGTCACGACGAAACGTACAGAAGGTATCGGGCGGAGGGGGTTACCGCGCGCGCCTCCCGCACGCACCGCGTTCCCTGCCAAGGATGCCAGCACGTACGGGTGTTCAGGGAACTCCAGGAAGGCTCACGGCAGGGAGCACCCCGGGCAATGCGCCGGAGCGCGTCACCCACACGAGTGAATATAACCCCGGGGCAGCCGAAACGAAGGAGCGCGCATGCGGCATTGCGGGGAGCGCTCAGCACCCTGCGCTCCGGGCGCGCACACCGACGAAGGGGGCGTACGACCGCTGCTGTGTGCCGACGGCACGTCGCACGCGTTCTCACGCCCCTCGCGCCAGTTCGCTCACCGCGTCGCCGTACACCGCCGCCAGGACCACCGCCGCCGCATGCGCGACCAGCCCGGCACGGCCATTGGCCGCGACCACGGCAGTGCCCAGGGCCGCTCCCAGGGCGTGGGCGCCCGTGTCGCCCAGCATCGTGCGTTCGGCAGCGTCGTCGGGGAGGACGGCCGCCGCGGCTCCCATCGCGGCCGCCGCCGGCGCCGCCCCGGGCCCCGAACGCAGCAGACCGGGCGCCCCGAGCGCGAGCACCGCGCCGGCGGCCCGCCCGGGCCGTACGTCCACCAGGTTGACGAAGTGCGCGGCCCCCGCGATCACCACACCCGCGAGCACCTTGTCGAGAAGCCGCTCCTTCAGCACCGCCCCCGCGACCAGCCCGGCCGCCGAGATGCCGAGCAACTTGACCGCCCCGCTGGTGACTTCAGTCAAGCCGTGTTCATGCGGTAATAAGTTCGTTGATCAGGGGGCTGGATGAGGGGTTTCGTACGCCCCGGCCCTGTCCCGCGCCAAGTCCTCGGTGCGGTCGAGGTCGAGTCCGGCGTGCGTCGGGGTCGGCCACTCGTAGGCGTGCGCCGGTTGGCTGATCAGGCACGGTCGCGTGCGGCTTGCCAGGCGAAGAGCGCCTGAAACAATGGCACGGCGATTCCCTTATTCGACCTCACCCTTTCGGGGCGCCGCAAAAGCTGCGACTGCGAGTGTCGAATAGTCCGCAAACCTTCCGTGAGCTATGTCCATAATTCTCTGATAATTTCCGAGACGCCACGACGGAATTGCGTTGGGGCCTTCAGTATTCCGGGCAGCCTGCCATGCTTCAGCAACCGTCTCAACCACCCGGTAAGCTTCTAGTGCTGTGACCGGAAAGGTTCACCGGGGTCGGGAGCAGTGACGGACCGGACGAGCGGTTCAAGGGGTCAGGCAGCCCGTGCACTGGGCGTGA